>JAZUHO010000001.1:0-23972 GCA_045641745.1 Agathobacter sp.
AAATGGTCTAATTCTGCATTGTTTTCTTAGATATCAAACGTTTTTACGTTTGGAGCTTGTGTTGTACAAGGCTCCCACTTGGTTCCTAATGCTTCTGGTTCATTTGGATTTCCTGACTTCATGAAGTTGGTCCAATAAGTAATCATTTCATCTGATAACTCGCGGTCACGCTCCGTCAATGGTCTCCAACAATATTCGAGACTTCCGAATACATACCAAAGCTCTGCTGAATGGAAAGCACCCGCATCATCACCTGGAAGTTTACGGTCGAAGTAATAAACATAGGCATTGGACTGTTTTCGTTCATTAACAATTCTGGCATATTCCATATTTCCCTTATTCATAAGGTTATTGTCCTGACTTGGAGCATTCTCCCCCTCTGTGGTCAAATCATTTCCATTTGCACCTAGAATATACGGAATATCCAGGAAATCTCCATGCTCAATTCTTGTATTGCCATCTTCTAGTAGAAGTTCGCCATCAATTGCCGGAATAAATGGAAGGCCTCTCTGATTTGCAAAGGATTTTCCAATAGCAGCTCCAGCAGCCTCTAAAAGTTCCTCTGAGGAAGCCGTAAGCAAGCGATTGCGTATTTTCTCCCTCACTCCTTGTTCTTCCTTCCAGCCTCTACAATCAAGTCCTAGTGCCTCAAATACATCTTCTGCGACGCTACTCGCCTTTTCCATCGAGTTGTATGCTGCAAGCGGATTCTGATATCCTCCTCCACTTTGAAGAATCATTCGATTTACCAAGCCTTCCGTCATTTTCGATACCGCAAGCGTTTGAAGACTCATAGCACCTGCCGACTGCCCAAAAGCTGTAATATTAGAAGCATCGCCTCCGAAGTCACCAATGTTTTCTTTTACCCATCGAAGTGCTGCCAATTGATCCCAAAGCCCGTAGTTTCCACCAGCTTCATTCTCATTCTCAACTGCAAGGACTGGATGGCATAAGAATCCAAATACGCCCAAACGATAGTTGATGGTTACAATAATTACGCCTTTTTCTGCGATACGATTACACACAAATGGAAGATTGCTTCCTGCGCCTCCCATAAATGCGCCACCATGCACATAGACCGCTACTGGCAATTTCTCGCCCTCTCTATGCTTTGGCACCCAAATATTCAAGTATAAGCTATCCTCACTTGGGGCTGTCTCAAAGTCCTTATTGTCATAGAATTCTTTCTTATATAAGCCTGGACGTGTTGGTCCTTGCATACTCTTATTTCGATAAAAGGTTGCGTCATAGACGCCTTCCCATGGTTCTACCTCCACTGGTTTCGCAAATCTTAGTGCTCCAACAGGAGGATTTGCATATGGCACTCCTTTGTACACGTCACAGTTTCCAATCTTTGTTCCTTCTATTTTTCCATATTTTGTTTCGATCACTTTTCCACCTCATTTCTGATACCTCTATCGTATCAAAGTCATCTCTTCATTTATCAAAGAATTGGACCTCGCTTTTTCAAATGGGATACTAAAACTCACATTTTACCTGATTCAATTCTTCGTTAATTTTCTTAACCATTCCATCTGGATCTTCCCCGAAGGATCTTCCTAGAATACTCTTCATTTGCAGTCCCATTGGAATCACTTCTTTGTCTACTAACAGGTGTACGATTTCTGGAATGTATTTTCTAAGAATTTGTAGTGTTTCTTCACATTCCACCAAATCCGCAGCCGTATCCATAATAGAATAATATCCCTCGCGAACAATATCATCATCGGAAAGGAACCAGTTCTTAACCATGCTCCCCTTACCATCATCTGGTAATCGATAGCTTTCTTCTGGCTTATCCACCTTCTCGAATGTGCAAGTATCGGTATATTCCCCACTTACCACCTTTATCTGATTTACAGCCTCTTTGAGAAAAACCTTCTCAAATACCACAGTAGCATTTCCGTTATTTGCCTTCGTTTCGAGTTCTACGCCATTCACGTAAAGCGTTGCCTTTTCCAAATTGGTGTATACCTTGATAGCAATTTCTTCACCTGCACGTTTTACAAAACGTTTGGAAGCGATGTGAAGTACCACATCCTTAGACCATTTTGCTTTATAATAATAGAACGCATCTTTTCTTGTTTCACGATCAAAGGTAACCAATCCCTTTGCATTATAATTTTTTATGCCGCCTTCATCTCTTCTGTCACTCGAGAAATCAAACATGTTCCATACAAAGCTTCCCCAAAGATATTCCTTGCTGTCAATGATTGGATATACTGTCTCGTGAAAAAGCGCCTGATATTCTTCCGAATAATCCTTCACCTTCGGCTCTTCCGCATGTAAGGAAAGATTCGAATCTACACCGTATTCACTTACTCCAAGTGGAAGCGTTGGTCGAACCTCATGTACCTTATCCAAAAACTTATCATAATCATTCATTTGACCATAGTACCAGCCAAAATAAATGTTGTATCCTACCATATCAGATACCTGATTCAACTCGCTCTTTGGTTTCACCGTGTATAAATTTGCACCGGCAGAATAACGATCCGCATCCAATTCCTTCACAATTCCGTCAAGCTCTCTGCACATAGCATGCATAAATGGCGCATCCTTAAACATTCCAATTTCGTTTTGAATCCCCCAGCAAAAGATGGATGGATGATGAATATTCTGCAAAATTAATTCACGAAGCTGCTCCTTTGCATTTGCAAAAAGCTCTTCGTTCTCTGTCATCTTTAACATTGGGATTTCTGCCCATACGACATAACCTTCTTCATCACAAAGATTATAAGTTGTTTGTGGATGCTGATAATGAGAAAGGCGAATAGCATTCGCACCAATTTCATCAATGAGTGCAAAGTCCTTTTGAATTTCCTTCTCGGTTACTGCTGAATAGCATTCTTTATAATCCTGATGTTTAGCTACACCATTCAGTTTCATGTGTGCGCCATTTAAGAAGAAGCCCTTTTGTGCATCCAATTCCATGCTACGAAATCCAAATCGAATTTTTGTGGTGTCACACACATGCTCACCCGCTAAAAGCTTTGCCTCTAACGTATAGAAATGTGCCTGCTTTCTACCCTGCCATAAAACAGGATTCTCAATGAAAGCCTGCACGCTAACCTTCGCCTTTTCAAGCTGCTCGAACACAACCTCATCCTCTTCCCCATAAATGGTATAAGAAATCATAGTATCGTCGGATTTCACCACTGCGTGTGGCTCTAGATTGACACAGCCCTTGCCCTCTTCTACCGTTGCTCTAAGAATCACACCGTCGGTTCCGTAATACCCATAATCAAAATGATTCTCTTCGCAGGAAAGCAAGCTTACTGGTCGATACATACCACCAAATACGGTGAAATCTCCAATAAGCGGAGAAATTGTCTCTCCCACCTTATTATATACATATACAACTACCTCAACCTGTTTCTCTTCGTTGTACTCTGCAGGAATTTCTACACGAAAACGCGCATAGGCTCCCTTATGCTCACCTGCCAGCTTCTGGTTCACATATACCTTGCACTGTTGATCCACACCCTCAAATTCCAGGAAATGCTTGGAAGCATTTGACAAAGCAATTTGCTTTTTATAGATGATAAGACCATGATACTGCGTCTCATCATCATAGGTGGTATGTGGTAAAGATACGCACTCTGCCTCTTCCCAGCAATACGCTTCTGTTCCATTGATTTCTTCTATCGTTTGGTCTGGTGCTTTGATACAAAGCCATTCAGCACTAATATTTTCTCTTAGCATGCATAAACTCCTTTTTGCTTTCTATGTTCTAGATTTTGTAAAGTTTTCTCGCATTTTCTCTTACAATCTTATGGAATACTACTTCTTCCAGTTCTTTCTTCTCCACTAAGTCACACAAATAAGATAACAAAGGGAATTCCTCATACGGATTGGTTGTGTCTGTTCCGAAGCACAATCTATCCTGGAAACGGCGTAAAAAAGAGATGCCATATTCCTTGTCTCTCATAAGTGCCATGCTTCCGCTATAAGCAGATAAATCACAATACAAATTCTCATATTTCGTCATTAGTTCTTCGATTCTGCCAGCTTGTACTGGTCCTCGATAGATTCCTGTTCTCTCGCGATTGCCTTCTTTCGGACAATCCTTTGAGATTTCCGCCCAAAACATTTGGCTATGACCTACCAGTTTCAGGTTTGGATAGGTCTGCAACGCCTTTTCTAAAAGAGGCAGCCCTGCGTAATCACAAATTCCGTAGGAATAGCCCGGTTCTGGACTCATGTGAAAGGTTACCGGAAGCTCATATTTCTCTGCGCATCGGAATATTTCGCTGATAATGGGAGAATCCATCCACTGATTTATCATCAATTCCCCTACGCCTACGGCACCCTGTTCTTTGTACAATTTCATTCTATCCTCAATAGTCTCAATATTTACCGGATCAAAATTGCACATCCAGTAAAGTATTGACTCATATTTGCAGGCTAACTGTCTGCAAATCTCATTCGTCGCAAAGGAGTCCTCCGAAGCTTCCCCGTTGCTCATCAATATTGCCTTCGTCGTTCCTTTGCTTTGTAAATACGGAACCATTTCCTCTGCAGTCGCGAAGTAGTTTGCTTTAGGGTTCCATGGATTGGCCTCTCTTTCTATTTTTTGCGAAGCCATATGTACATGTACATCCACTATATTTTCTAGTAACGCTTCCATTTTCTTTCCCTTCTAATACAAGAAGAAAAGGCGAGCTCCTTCTCTACGTTCAAAGAGTCCGCCTTTTTCTTCTAATTCTTATGCTTGTTCGTTTTCCTGTCTTCTTAACTCTTCTACTTTCACTTTAACATCAGCCATTACTTCTGGTGATAATTTGTAGAATTTCATTGCAATCAAGTTAAAGATTACGCCGAGAATCTCTAATCCATAGAAGAAAACAATTGCTACCCAGAAAAGAGACTGTGAATATGGTGTATTTACATCTGGAAGCTTATCTTTGAAGCCGATTACTGCAAATCCAACTCCAACAAGAAGAGGTCCAAATGAAGAAATCAATTTATCAAGGAAGCTGAAGATAGTTCCTACCATACCAGGAATATATTTTCCACTTCTGCTTGCTTCGTAGTCATTTACGTCAGCAATCATTGGAACGATAACACCACTACTAATCATCTGGCATCCACTTCCCATTACTGTGATTAAGAATAATGCTACCGTGAAGAATGTAAATCCTGAGAATGCTTCTCCGTATCCATTGGTATATCCTGGAAGATTCAATGTCTTAGGATCTCCAAATGTCCATAATAATACTGCAAGGATATCTAAGATAAGTGTTCCTGCACTACCAACCTGTAATGCAGTCTTCAAACCAAACTTGCTTCCAATAGCTCCTACACCTAATGCAAGCATGATAAGACCAATAATTGTTGTGTAAAGTGTCCAGCCACCATTTAATGCAAAGTTTCCTGCAACAACACCGAATAGTACAACGGAGATTGCACTTGTTTTACAAGTAACTGCAAGTTTGTCAGTTGCGTTAGCTACAATCATCATCTGAAGTGGTCTGTTCTCTTTTAATACACGCCAGTAGTCAGATACTTTAATTTTCTCAGTAGAACCTTCTGAGATTGTTGTATATTTTGGAATATCCTTTGGTGCGATAGAAATGTATGCAATTACGATGAATACACTTGCTAATGTCGCAGATAATAACCAGAAGTCATGGAATAACTCTGTGCTAACCATAGTACCGTATTTTACAACAAGTCCAGCCATGAATACCTGCATAAGAGCTCTTGCAATACGAACCAAAGTCGTTCCAAAAATTGTCATAAGTGGTCTCTGCTTTGGATCATTTGTTAATGCAATACTACCTGTATGCATACTTACATTTAAGAAGGTATATCCAATGTAGAATAGCAATGCAAATACCGTGAAGAATACACTTCTTACTACACCACCTTCTGGAAGACGATGCGTTACATTAAACATTAAGCAGCTGGCAGCGAATGTGATAATACCACCACATACGAGACAGAATCTTGTCTTACCAATCTTAGCGCCAAATTTATCAATTACAAATCCGATAATTGGATCTGTGATTCCATCCCATAAACGCATAATGGTCGAAAAACTTGATGCAAGAATTACAGCCATTCCTACAAATCCATTTAAATAATATGCCATGAACATAGTAAGACCCATGTACATATTTGTTGCCAGGTTTCCACCACAGAAACCAATGATTCGCCATAATGGTACATTGTGAATACCATTCCCTTTATCATACTTACTACGATTTTCCATTTCGATTCTCCTTCACTTCTTTCGTTCAAAAAATGCATTCGTTTGACATGGTGGTATTGTAGCAAAAAAAAATTGCAAAACATAGAAATATATGTTTTAATTTAGTAGATTTTACATCTTTTTAGTATATTTTGTTAAAAATTTATCGGAGGTATCTTATGTCCTTATGTTTTTCTGATCGTTATTCGCTTGCCCAACAATTGATTACACGATTATATAACGTTCAAGTTTCGACCTTGCAGGACTATGACCATATTCAAGCCTTTTGCAAACAAAATCAATTTCATCCTATTCAGCATTACTTTAATGCAGAGGTTCTCGATACAGTACGAGGCAGCATCAAGCATGATTTCATCTATTACATTACCGATGCATTCCAGATTTCCTTTGCACTTTTTACCATAGAAAATATCCCCATTCTTATAGGACCATTTTCTTCCGTATTATTAACCAAACGTGATACACATACTATATTCGCTCGCTATAATTTGCAGAAGATAGATTCCGATGAACTAATAAAATACTGCAGCACCTTCCCATTCCTTCGAGAATTGGATGCCCAAAATATTGTAAATGCATTTATTAATACGATTGCTCCCAATGAACCATCTAAGACCTTCCGTAAGATTGCTTATGAAGGTGGGCAGACTCGTTTTTGGGAAACTGCAGAGGTTGAGTCATCGGTTAACCACGCCCAAATGATTAATCAACGTTATACTCACGAACAGCACTTTTTTCAAGCTATTATTCAAGGAAACTCTAAGGAAGCCATTAACAATCTTCACCTTATGCAACAGGATGTATTACATTTAAAGCGAATTGGAACCACACTCGAAAATGAAAAGGTAGGTTCCGCAATAACCAGAACAACGGTACGTTTAGCAGCTCTTCAGGCCGGGCTTCCCGCCCCATTAATTGATAAGCTTTCCAGCCAAAATACCATTGAAGTACAAAAGGCGAAGACCGCGGACGAGATTCTTCTTTCCAAGGAACGCATGATTCGAAATTTCTGCAAAGCAATCTATGATGCTTCCAACAACCAGTATAGTGCCCTTGTGCAAAGTGTTCTCTATCACTTGCGCCATAATTATCAAGCGCCGATTCATTTTGGTGAACTTGCTGATGCCCTTCATGTAACAGAAACGCACATGATTGCCACCTTCCGCAAACAAGTAGGAACCACCCCCAATGCATATCTCACCAAACTCCGGCTAGAAGAAGCTTCACTTCTTCTTCACGATCCGAAGCTTCCAATTCAAGAGGTCAGCAGTTCGGTAGGAATTGAAGATGCCAACTATTTTGTAAAATTATTCAAAAAAGAATATCAGATGACGCCAAGTGCTTACCGCAAGCAACATACAATATAACAAAAAAATGCCATACAAATCGCTGTATGGCATTTCTATCTTTTAAAGTTTTTCATAATACGAATTCCAAATTATTCTCCAAGTCGAGAGAATACCATGTCGTAACCATCATTTCCATAATTCAAGGAACGATTCACACGACTAATTGTGGCAGTGGATGCACCTGTTTTCTCAGCAATGTCAAGGTATGTCTTCTGATCGCGCAACATCTTTGCAACTTCAAATCTCTGAGAAAGAGATAAAAGTTCGTTTATTGTGCATACATCCTCAAAGAAGGTATAACACTCTTCCTTGTTCTCAAGACTTAAAATTGCCTCAAATAAATGGTCTACTGCCTCAGTTCTAAGGTTTTTACTCATTCTGTTCACCTCTATTAATGAATTCAGTATCTTTTTCGGATTGTGTCCTATTACTCCCCACATCCACATTTATTTTAGCATATTAAAGTCATAAAGTAAACACATTTTCTTGGAATGTTTGGACAAATTCTGTATCTTTTGTACTATATTTCCATTAATTTCCAAATCGTAATCTAAATTTGGCGACTTCTCTCAGACTTTCTGATTAATTCTTTTGCAAAAGAAAACCTCACACCGCGCAAGGTGTGAGGTCTCGTTATTGTATACTTCAATTATTATGCTCTTGATTTCTTACGAAACCAAACAAATGCGATTGAAGAAAAAAGTACAATCCCTACAAATAGTAGTACAAAGTAAATTGTAAGGTTCGCATTGTCACCAGTTACTGGTGCTTTTGCAGTAGAAGGTGTCATATCTTCTCCAACCACTACAACATAGTCTGAGGCATGTGAGAATACAACTCCACAAGTTCCGTCTTCACCAATCTTACCAGCATTCTGGAACTTAAGTTTTCCTTCTGAATCATAGTAATAAAGATTTCCATACTGACCTGCATACTCTGAACCCATATTGAAGTTAAGTGTTGCTTTAAATCCGAAATCTCCGTTATGTGTAAGCGATAACTGACGAGTTGGTTTATCCCCTGCAAGTTCTTTAATAAGACCTGAAGGAACAACATCCACATACTGCTTAACCTCAAGATTGATTTCTTTTAAATTGCTTGCTTTAATGTCATTTCCGTTAATTGTCCACGAGTAACCACCAGACATCTCAAGAACTACATCAACATCAGATCCTTTCGCAGCTTCAAGAATCTCTTTTGGAACTGTTGTCGCATCCGCAAGTTCAACTTTTACCACTGTTTTTTCAACATGCTTTCCTTCTGCTTTTGCTTTCTCTGTTTCAAGAAGAGTTTTTGTAATCTGATTTGCTACAGCATCAGCAGTATTTTTGTCTAATTTTGTAACACCATTTTCGTCCTTTACAGTATTATTTGTTCCGATAACAAGTTTATTTTCTACTGTAACATTATTTCCTTCTGCGCCAGAAATAACAGGCTCACTCTCTAACTTAGAATCTTCTGGTAGCACAACTGTTGGCTCTGAAGGTTTCTCTGTAGATGGTTTATCTACAGGTTTCTCTTCTGGTGTCTCTGTAGGTTTTTGCTGTGGTTTATCGGTTGGCTGTTCTGTAGATGGTTTATCCTCTGGTTCGTCAGATTCAGTACTATCCTCACCATACACTCTATAATTTTTACCTGACCCTATAGTAATTTTGTTGTCCTTTATCGTATGTCTCTTATCATCTTCATAGTATTCATTCCATGTGATATTCGTATGCTCCCCATAACTACTAGGTAATTTAATGCAGTCACCATCATTTGCACCTTCGTACCAAACAGTATATTCTTTTGTATTTGGTTTACGTACACCATATTGAATTACCGCATTATCTGCCACCACGTTTGAACTAAGATAGGTACAGATTACATCGCCCGCTTGCTTCCGCGATTCAAATTCAATTCTAGGATTTTTTGCTCCCTTTATTTCAAGTTTTCCTACTTTTTCTTGAGCTAGCTTAAATACTTCCTCTTCACTTGCGCTCTCATCGGCCAAGAGCCAAAAATATTCTTGTGATATAGGGTTGAATGGACGATATGTCTTTTTCCCAGCATATTTTGCATATAAAGTGAAGCTATACGAATTAGCATTAGCCATATACTGCTTAAAAAGATCACCATAATATTGTTCTAGTGAAACATCATCCTTCTTCGCCGTCCTCTCCTCGCTCCAATACGCAAAACCATTTCCTACGCCAGTTTTATTTTTCAAGTATGAAATAATACCTTCTCTAATTTCATCTGACTTAAATTTTTTCGTTTCCTTAACATAGGATTCTGCTATAGGATCTATCATGTTAAACGTCACGTTATAGTAAGAATACTTTATTCCTAATTTCACCGCAACTGGATTATCGCTATAGTAATTGTCCACACCACTCGCTTCAATTTTATCAAACGAATCACAAATATTAGAATTTTTCTTTAGTTCTTTCGTAAGAAGCTCCGCAATCTGCTCATCAGTTATTCCATCTTCAAACTTTCTATACTTGTATCCTTTTGCATATACCGTTCCATCGTCTTTGACAACATATTCTGGACAATATCTCACATTCGAATCAAATTCTGGTAATACCTTATATGTACCACTAAAATATACAGGAATTCTGAAATCACTTAATGAAGAAACTTTTTTATATCCTCCATTCTCATCTGAATATACCCCCCAAGACGTAGGTTTAAATTCACAATTATTTTCAAATTTATCTATATATGTTTTCGCACTTTCTTCAATTCGTGATCCATATAGAAGTTGGCCTTCTATTGGAGTCATTCCATATTCTCCCAGAATCCAAATAGAAGCCTTTGAATTGGAAATATTTGTAGATCCATTTTCTGTTGTCAAAATAAATTCTGGGTGATTTTTTAATATAAAATTATAGTCAGGATCAGCCATAATATACGCTGCTGCCCAAGCGGTAGGATACAAATTGGCAGTATCAATTTCTGCACTTGCAAGCTTTTTGTTATTCTCATCCAATTTTAATTTTACGTAATTATTATCACGATCTATAGATTCACAGCCAGGATATAAGTACAACTGAAAAGGGTGAATATTATTCGTTGAAAAAGTAATCTCTTTGTTAAATGTAACTTTGCAACTTATCTTGTCCCCTTTAACCACTTTGTCCATATTTTTCAAAGGTTGTCCGTCTTTAAAAAATTCTATAGAAGTTTCAACCTTCTCACTCTCATGATTCTGTTGCTCTCTTGTATAATTTAACGTAAATGCCGTCTTCATTCCATCTGCAACATTAATTTTCTTATATGTTCCATCAGACGTGCGGAGAGCAAAATCAGAAAATTTTATTTCATGGTTATTTTTTAATGAATCCCCGATTTCTTTTATATTGATTACTAATCGATTCTTTCCAGTAGAAATGTAAGGCAAACTCGTTCCATGTAATGAACTATCTACCTTATAATTCAAAAATAAATAGTCTTCCTTTTTTGAATTATCTGAAGCTTCAAATTCAAAAGTCACTGTATCCCCTGTAACCTTATAAGAGCCATCGCTCTGTGCTTCCACATTTTCACTCGGGTGTAAATTCGAAATTGTGATACCAGAATCAGCCAAATCCGGCTTTACATTATATGTATACTTGTATTCATGTTCAAGATTGTTTGGATTGCTTTTCACAAGTACATCTTCCGTTTTACCATTTTCAAGTGAACCGCAACTAAGTTTATTTCCATTATTATCCGTAATCTCTAATCTTTGTACTATTACAGTGCACTCAGTATACACACATTTAAGTGGAATATTGACAACGTATGCTTTCTTCTCTTTGTCATATACAATTTCATTGTTTTTAAAGCTCACATTAATTGGTAACCAATGCTGATCTTTTTCTACCACAAATCCTACACTCAGTTTAATATCCTTAATTCCTGAGATTGCATCATACGCTCTAATCTCAATATTCAAGCTATCATTTGAAGTCAAATTTTCATTAGAAGGAGTACACTTAAACTCCTCAATAACAGGCAAATCAAAATCTGCACTACTATCCGTTTGTGCTTCTTCAGCTTTTGCAACATAGCTGACATCAGTTGTGACTGCTGACACAATCAAAAATGATGCAAGTATTATGCTACACGTTTTTAACAATTTTCCTTTTTTCATTTTATCTCCTTTCATTCATCACATAGGCATATTTTTCCTACTTTCACACCCACTTATATATTCTAGTCGCCCAGTTCATAGAATGCAAGAAAAATATTCCCATTTTTTTGGGAATGTTTTTAGGAACGTTAAAAGTAACATCTATTTCTTTCTGAGTCTTTATCATCTCGTATGAAATCTTTCAAAGGAGGGATGCCAAATGTTGACTCTCGAAGGTCTCATTGCAGTTTTAAGTTTTGGCTTAGACTCTTGCCTTAGATGTGGTGAACTTCTAGTCTCTTCTCTCTCCTTCTCTCTTGTATCCTGCGTCAAGTATGATATAGTATAAATAATATGATACGAAAGATTTGGAGGGGAACTATGAAGAAATTTGGTACGTTATGCTTTTGCTTTGTACCCTTTTTACTCGCAATTGCTACACAATTTTTTATGATGTATTTTTTGAATATTATGTACGTTATCACTAGCCTCATTTGCTCGCATACAGCGTACGCAGATTCCATTCCGAATTACTTTGCAATGTTAAAGGACAATGATTTCTCTGCCTTGCTCATGTTACTCTATGCTTTCGTAGCCATTGTAATATTCGGGTTATGGAGTTATCACAACTATGGACTATGCGGTGTTAGCAGACGCCGAGGAAACCTGCAAGGAAAGAAATTTTTAGGAATTCTAATGATTGTTCCAGGAATGCAATTTGCAACAGGTCTTCTTGTTGCCTTTATTTCTTTCCTATTTCCAAGCTGGTTTTCTCAGTACGAAACCCTTTTGGATAACTCTGGAATGAATGATTTAACGCTACTACTCATTCTTTACACGGTTATTCTCGGTCCCATTGCAGAAGAGTTAATCTTCCGTGGAGTTATTTTGCGCCACGCACGAAGAGCTTTTTCTTTTTGGACTGCTAATTTTATTCAGGCAATTTTCTTTGGTGTCTATCACATGAATTTGTTGCAGGGCTGCTACGCCTTTGCCTTCGGTCTAGTTCTTGGATATATCTGCGAAACCAGTGGAAGTATTCTTTATTCCATCTGGCTTCATATCTTGTTCAATGCTTGGGGAACCTTAGGAGTACGCGCTTTTACAGCTGCCAATTTAGAGATTCTATACGGCCTTGTTATGTTGCTGGGAATCGTCCTTTGTGTCTTTGGATTTCTCCTTTTTCACCAGGGAGTACAACAGAATAAAGAAAATAATTTAAAACAGAGGTTCATTCATTACCCAGAAAAGCCGATACATACCATGTAAGGCATCAGATGGCTACACAAAATAATCGGACGAACCAGGGACGGTACTTGACGTTGATACGGAAATCGGCGGCAACTACCGTCCTTTTTATTCTCTTTTAATGGAATAGATTATGAATAAAAAGGCGACATCCAAGGGAGGAAATCTATGCGTATTGCCAATAGCAATGTACAGATGGGTGCCTCGCACACCTATGGAGAAAAAAATAAGCATAGCCTAAGCAAATCTTCTTGGAACACCAATGCAGGCTATTCTACTCTTTTACAGAACATTGGAATACAGTCCGGTTCACCCGGACTAAAGAATGCAAATTTTATGCCACCAAATTCCAATTTTTCTTTACAGGACAACTTACAGAATCATTTTGAAAGAACACAAAGTGTCAAAGGAACCGAGCTGCAATCCAAAGCCGATGCAATTCGAAAAATGCGAGATTCCATGCTGGATTATCTCCTTCGACTTTTGTTTGGAACGAATCAGTCATTGGGAAATACCGTTGACGATGAAGTACATCCCATTGAAGAAACCAATGGTTCTGCCAATCTTTCTGATTTCGTACCAAGTACAAGTGGATTGGGCGGCCGAATGGAAAGCAGCTTCTACTACGAAGAACACGAATCCGTATCCTTCGAAACCACAGCCACTGTACAGACAGCCGATGGAAAAACCTATGACATCTCACTGGGCTTGGAATTATCTCGAAGCTTTGTACAGCAAACGGAACAGATCATTAACTACGGGGCTCCATTTTGCACCGACCCATTGGTTATTAACCTAGATTCCTCTTCCTTCGTTCCTACCGATCAAAAATTCTTGTTTGATTTGGATTGTGACGGAAAGGAGGAAGAGATTTCTTTTGCGCAACAAGGCTCTGGCTTCCTTGCCTATGATAAAAACGGAGACGGCATAATTAACGATGGCAGTGAGCTCTTTGGCACCCAGTCTGGAAATGGTTTTAAAGATTTGGCGCAGTATGATACCGACGGAAACGGTTGGATCGATGAAGCGGATGAAATCTTTGACAAATTAAAGATCTGGACCAAGGATGCCCAAGGGAACGATACCCTCATTGCATTGGGCAAAGCAGGCGTTGGTGCCATCTATCTTGGAAGTGCAAGCACAGACTTTGCACTTACCAATGATTCAAAGGCTAATGCCAGCGCTTTCGTGCGAAGAACTGGTATGTTTCTGTATGAAAATGGTATGGCCGGAACCATGCAACAAGTAGATTTAGTTACCAAGACGGTATCCGCGTAGCGTCAATAGTTTCTTGGATACCAAACCATTTATAGAATAAGCAACAATGTAATCCGTATATTTAACATTCTTTTTCAAAAAAGCGGGAATGCTACCTGATTACTCACGTAACATTCCCGTTTTATTTTTCTTATCTTGTTTGTTATTTTATTTCTTATTTTAACTCTATCGCTGTCCGTTGCTTTCGTATTCTCCGTCCATATCAGACGCTTTTTATAAAAATATGCTAATTCCCAACAGGCTCACCGTCATCATAATGACACCAGCAAGCAATACTCCACTCATTACAGCGAGCACGGTTGATTTAAAATCCATATCTAAAATGGATGCAGCAAGCGTTCCCGTCCAAGCGCCTGTTCCAGGAACTGGAATTCCTACAAATAATAACAGTGCCACAAATAATCCACGTCCTGCCTTCGCCTGCAATTTTTTTCCACCTTTTTCGCCTTTTTCCAAGCACCAGGTGAAGAAGCCTCCAATTACCGGCTTATCGCATCCCCAAATCAACACCTTGCGCGCAAACAAATAAATGATTGGCACAGGAAGCATATTGGCGATGATACAGACAATGAAGGATGGAATCATAGGAAGTCCTCTCATCTGTGAGATAGGAATCGCTCCTCTTAATTCCACAAGTGGAACCATTGACACCAAAAAAATCCACATATATTTCTTTAACATAGTTGTTCTCCTACTAGTTCTTACTCTAATCTCATATTCTTTCTATTCTTTTGTTGATTCAATATACATCAACCTCATTATTATAAGGAGAACCGTATGTTTTGTCAATTTCTCTTACTATTTCACAGCATGCTCGCTACATATGCGCTCCAATTCTTTGATCAAGGTCTGCATCTCATCCTGCGTTCCAATACTAATGCGCAAGTAGTCTTTGATTCGTTCCGGCTTATCAAATCTTCTCACATAGATTTCCTTTTCGCGCAATGCTTGAAAGATTTCAATTCCTGCAATACTTGGGTGCTTTGCAAAAATAAAGTTGCACTTGGAATCTCCAAATATAAACCCTAACCGTTTTAACTCCTGTTTGGTCCATTCTCTGGTTGCAATCACCTTTTGGCAACAGCTTTCAAAATAATCGTTGTCTTCCACGGCTGCTTTTCCCGCAAGGATGGTAAAACGATCCATCGTATAAGAATTAAACGCATACTTTACATCATTCAAGTAGCGTATGAGTTCTGGACTTCCCATTGCAAAGCCAATACGGCTCCCTGCCATGGACCTTGATTTTGAGAAGGTCTGGACAATCAAAAGGTTCTCATACGTTTCTAATAAAGGAAGTGCACTTTTGCCTCCAAAATCAATATATGCCTCATCCACGATTACAATTACATCTGGATTATTTTTCAGGATGATTTCGATAGCCTCTAAAGAAAGTAATTCCCCTGTTGGTGCGTTCGGGTTCGCAATTACAATACCACCATTTTCACAACAATATGCTTCTGGAACAATGCGCAGGTTCTCATCCAGTGGAATTGTTTTATACGGAATTCTGTGCAGATTTGCCCATACATCATAGAATGAATAGGTAATATCTGGAAATAGAATCGGTTTCTCACTATTAAAAAAGGTCATAAAACTCATGGATAATACATCATCCGATCCAACACCCACAAATACCTGCTCCTTTGTGAGATGATACTGCTTTGCGATTGCTTCCACAAGCTCACTCACCTTAGGGTCTGGATACAAACGTAGTTTGTCCAAGTCAAAAGCTTCTAATACCTTCTGTACCCCTGGCGCTGGCGGATATGGATTCTCATTTGTATTCAATTTCACCATATTCTGCTTATCTGGCTGTTCTCCCGGTGTATAGGGTACCACCTTACGAATATTGGCTTCCCATTTTTTCATTGCACTATCCTCCAATCACTTTAGTACGTTACAACTGTACAATATGTATTGTAAAAAGTAAAGAGCGAAACTGTACAAATTTCGCTCTTTCTCACACATTTCTTATGTAGATATAAACATTTTTTCCAATCTTTTCTTACAATAGAAGAAGGCCGGTATCAAAAACAGGTCGGCAAGTATCCAAGCTGCTGGACTTGCAATACATGCTGCATTAAATCCGAGCCATGGAACGAAGAATAATCCCACAACCGATCTCGCTATCATCTCAAACACACCTGCAAATACGGCAAATACGGAGAAGCCCATTCCTTGTATCAAAAAGCGGACAATATTCACCAATGCAAGTGGGATATAGAAAAGTGCATTGCAAATCAAGAAATGTCTCGCATTTACAATTACATCTACGTCGGTTGCCTTCACAAACAAGAGTAATAAATTATCACTGAAAAGAAGCACAATAACGAATGCTATGATGGAATAGAGAGCTCCAACCTCTGTGCTCGCCCAAAGTCCCTTTTTCAATCGGTCCAGCTTTCCAGCTCCCACATTCTGCCCGCCGTAGGTTGCCATCGTGGAGCCCAATGCATCAAACGGACATACCATAAAGATGGAAATCTTACTTCCTGCCGTCATAGCGGCCACATATACAGAACCTAATGCATTCACGCTTGCCTGTAGGATAACACTACCAATTGCTGTAATCGAATACTGGAATCCCATAGGAAGTCCCATGTTCAATAAGAACTTCACTGTATTTTCCTCGAGAACCAAATCCTGTCTTGTGACATGCAATAAGTCGAATTTCTTTACGATTAGGCCTAGACATAAGAGCCCCGAAATTCCTTGCGCAATTACCGTTGCAAGTGCCGCGCCAAATACGCCCATACCAAAAACAATGATAAATAATAGGTCCAGTCCGATATTTAAAAAGGCGGCGATGATTAAGAATATTAATGGGGTAACAGAATCTCCCAGCGAGCGAATATAACCCGACAATAGGTTATATAGAATAATTGCAGGTATTCCCACAAATATCACAAAAATATAGTCATAGGATAACTCGATAATATCTTCCGGGGTCTGCATCCATTCCAAAATATTGCGACATAACAAAGAAGTTACAACGGTTACAATACTGCCAAGAATAACTGCTAATACAGCAGAGTTTCCCACATACTTCTTTAACCCTTTATAATCCTTTGCACCAAATCGTTGTGCTACCGGCAATGCAAATCCACTGCACATACCATTGCAAAATCCGATAATTAAGAAATTTATGCTACCGGTTGCACCTACTGCTGCCAAGGCCTTCACTCCAAGAAACTGTCCCACGATAATGGTATCAACAAGACTGTATACTTGCTGAAAAAGCATTCCAAAAAACAATGGGATCGCGAATGAAAGGATTAATTTCATTGGCGACCCATTGGTTAAATCTTTCGTTGAATCTTTTGCCATTGTCATACACCTACCTCGTTTTATCTGTAGGATAAACGTATCACCGTATGCTAGAATAATCAAGTGCAAATTCAACTTTTCTATTTCTTTTTTTAATCGTTTTTAAGAGAAAACACTTTCCGCTAATACAGCTTTGCGTTTCCTATTTTACGCTATTTACAAAGCGAAGGAATGCTTCTCTTCCTTCCTCAGTACACTTATAAACACCTGCATCCTGAAGAACCTGATTGAATACCAATCCGATTTCCTCATGTAAAATTGCTTCTACATTTTCTGCTGTAATTTTATCATATTTTGGAAGGAAACCTTCTACCCAGTCTGCATGACTTGCAAGTGTCTCTGTTGCGCGAAGGTCTTCGCCTTTTACCAAAGCATCTGCAAGCTCAGCCATCTCAGCCTTTAATCTTGCTGGAAGAACTGCAAGTCCCATTACTTCAATCAATCCAATGTTTTCCTTCTTGATATGATGAAGCGCTGCATGTGGATGGTATACACCCAATGGATGCTCGTCTGTAGTAATGTTGTTGCGAAGAACAAGATCTAATTCATAGTCTTCTCCACGTCTTCTTGCAATTGGGGTAATGGTGTTATGAGGCTCGCCTTCTGTCTCTGCAAAGATGAATGCTGCCTCATCGGTATAGCCTCTCCATGCAAGAAGAATTTTATCTGCAAGCTCAATCAAACGATTCTTATCTGCTGCTGTAATACGGATAACAGACATTGGCCATTTTACAATACCAGCCTTCACATCTGAAAATCCCTCAAAGCTTAATTCTTTCTCGATTGGCGCTTTTGCCATCGCAAAGGTATAATGACCACCTTGGAAATGATCGTGACTTAAGATAGAACCACCTACGATTGGAAGGTCTGCATTCGATCCAACAAAGTAATGTGGGAATACGGTAACAAAGTCTAATAATTTGCCAAAGGTTGCACGCTCAATCTTCATTGGTGTATGAAGAGAATTGAATACGATACAGTGCTCATTGTAATATACATATGGAGAATACTGGAAGAACCAGTCACTATTGTTAATTGTTACAGGAATAATTCTATGGTTCTGTCTTGCTGGATGGTTCACACGTCCTGCATAGCCTTCATTGGTTGCACAGAGCTGGCATTTTGGATATGCACTCTGTTTTGCATTCTTTGCAGCTGCAATTGCCTTTGGATCTTTCTCTGGTTTGGAAAGATTAATGGTGATATCCAAAGTTCCAAATTCTGTGTCGGTTGTCCATTTCTGATCTTTTTTGATTCTCTGACGGCGAATATAGTTGCTGTCACAGCTTAATTTATAGAAGTAATCGGTTGCTGCTTCCGAAGAAACATGCTCATATAAATCCTTGAATTTTGCACGAACCTCGCTTGGTCTTGGCATAAGAAGTCCCATAATTTTCGTATCGAACAAGTCTTTGTATACAATACTGTTCTCTTTCATGATGCCATTTGCATATGCATAGTCCATCATTTCCTCTAAAATTGGTTCAAGGGCAGCTTCTGCAGTCTCCTGTGTCATAGGTGCTCTCTTTGCATAAGACTCAAATATAGCATCTTCCATGTCATCCAATTCAAAAAGCTCCATAAGACTATTGATGGTATAAGTTTTATCAGCTTCCTCAATCAATCCTGTTACCAAACCATATTCTGCTAATTCTAAAATTCTTTCCTGAATCATTTCATACTCCTTCTATATTACGGCGCAAGAATACTCTATCCTTGCGCCTTCGTGTTTATGATCTATATGATTTTATGCAAGCTTTGTTGGGCCATCTCCGATTTCTACTACGTAGAAGTCTGCTGCATATCCAATTTTTGCTTCGTATGCTTTTCCAACTTCCTGAATAAAGGTATCAACTGCCTCATCTTTTACGATACTAACAGTACATCCTCCAAATCCAGCTCCAGTCATACGAGAACCGATTACTCCTTCCACCTTCCAAGCTTCCTCAACTAAGGTATCAAGCTCAATACCTGTTACTTCGTAATCGTCACGAAGAGAAACGTGGCTCGCATTCATGAGTTCTCCGAATAATTTCACGTCATTATTCTTAAGCGCTTCTACAGCCTTTACGGTTCTCTGGTTCTCATATACTGCATGTTTTGCTCTCTTCACACGAACTTCGTCCTTAATTGCAGCTTTGTTTGCTTCGAACTCTTCTTCGGTAAGTTCTCCCAAAGATTCAATTTTAACAACCTTCTGAAGCTCTGCAAGTGCAGTCTCACATTCGCTTCTTCTTTCATTGTATTTAGAATCTCCAAGTCCACGCTTTTTATTTGAGCATGAGATTACGATTTTAGCATTCTCTAATTTAATTGGCGCATAGGTGTAATCTAAGGTTGCAGTATCAAGGAAGATTGCATGTCCTTCTTTTCCCATTGCGATTGCAAACTGATCCATAATTCCGCAATTTACGCCATTGAATTTGTTCTCAGAATACTGTCCAATTAAGGCAAGGTCCTGATTTGTTACATCAAATCCAAACATATCCTTTAAGATATATCCAGTTAATACTTCAACGGATGCAGAAGATGAAAGTCCTGAACCGTTTGGAATATTTCCGAAAAGAAGAAGATCCATACCATATTCAACCTTCATTCCCTTCTCTCCAAAAGCCCACATAACTCCCTTTGGATAGTTTGTCCAATCAGCTTCTTTCTCTGGCTTAAGGTTCTCTACCGAAGACTCAAGAATTCCAAGTTCCTCAAAGTTCATTGAGTAAAAGCGAAGCTTCTTGTCTTCTCTCTTTCTTGCTACTCCGTATGTTCCAATGGTAAGTGCACAAGGAAATACATGTCCGCCATTGTAATCTGTATGCTCGCCGATCATATTTACACGTCCTGGTGCGAAATATACGCCGATTTCTCCCTCATCACCAAATAATTCTTTGAATTTTGCTAATACTTCGTTTTGAATCATTTTCGCTCTCCTTTAAAAACATAATACTTCTTGTTCTACACGGATTATCATGTGGTCCGTACCACCAATTTTCTTGATAATTCCATTATACAGCGCACTTTTTTCTTTGCAAGAGTTCCCACGCACCTTGCAACAATCTGAAACTAATCATGCAACATTTTGACATATTTCGCATTTTCCGGTGGCTCCCTATTCCTTGGCTAGCATCTCACGCCACCTCAACCGCAAGGGGGGAAACACCCTCTCAGGATTGCACAATTTCAAGTTCCTATGCAGGTGCCCGCTTCCACCAAAAGCATTGGCGGTTCGACTTCGGCTGGACTTGAGGCGATTGCTGTACGCCAAACCGTTGGACGTAAAGCGAACCGTATCAGCGCTTAACAGATGCTCGAAGATAATGCAAGGCGGTGAAGAACTGTTTGAGTTCGATTCGGTATCTTTTGCCGATAGGCATAAGATACCGAATCGGACGAGTTTTCGCAGCCGCCTTATATAAGCATTCTGAGAGCATCTGTTTAGCGATGGTAGGTGCAGCGTCCCGTCCAACATTGGTGTACAGCAATCGCCTCAAGTCCAGGCGGAGTCGGACAGCCAATTGGTGGAAGAGGACACATGCAGGAACTTAGAAATGTGCAATATTCGAGTGGTGTTTCCCCCCTTGCGGTTGAGGTGGCGCGAGATGCTCTCAAACAAAAAAGGCCGCCGCAAAATCGCGACGACCTTTCCGTCTTGGATTACACAACATCTGCAAATTGTGCCATATATAAGTTGTAGTAGAATCCTTGCTTTGCAAGTAGCTCCTGTGGTGTTCCCTGCTCCACAATTCCACCGTCATCAATAACAAAGATGCGGTCCGCATTCTGAATGGTAGACAAACGATGCGCAATAACAAAACTGGTTCGGCCAGAAAGTAAGACCTCAATTCCTCGCTGTACCATCATTTCTGTGTGGGTATCAATGCTTGAGGTTGCCTCATCTAAGATAAGAATCTTTGGCATCGATATCATAGTTCTCGCAAATGCTATCAGCTGACGCTGTCCAATGGATAGGCCTGCACCACGTTCTTTTAGCTCTGTATCATAGCCTTTCTCCATTTTCATAATGAAGTCATGGGCATCTACTGCCTTTGCTGCTGCAATCATTTCTTCTTCCGTAGCGTCCATTTTTCCATATAGAATGTTTTCACGGATGGTTCCATGGAAAATGAAGTTATCCTGCGTCATGACACCCATTTGTTTACGAAGACTTTCAATGCTAACCTTCTTTAAATCATAGCCATCAATCAAAATAGTACCTTTTTGAATATCATAGAAACGGCTGATTAAGTTGACGATTGTTGTTTTTCCTGCACCGGTTGGACCTACAAGTGCAATTGTCTCACCTGGATTTATTGCAAAGCTTACGTCCTCAAGTACTTTGGTTTCTGCATTCGTTCCCTCATCGTAGGTGAAGGATACATTTTTGAATTCTACCCTTCCTTCGATTTCTGGTAATGTCTCAACATCTGGATCATCTTTAATATCTGGATCGGTATCTAAGATATCAAAGATTCGCTCTGCTGCTGAAAGGTTCGTTACTAACTGATTGTAGAAGTTACTCAAGTTCATAATTGGTTGCCAGAACATACCCACATAGGTTCCGAAGGCTACGAGTAAACCGACGCTGACTCTTGGTGCACCAATCATCTGCACACCTACCAGGTAAAGCATCATCGTTCCAAGTCCCCAACAAGAATCAATGGTTGGTCCAAACAAATCCACAACACGACAAGCATTGATAAATGCCTTCGAATGTTCCACAGCTAAACCGTCGAAAATTTCTTTGGTTTCCTTCTCTGCCGAGAAGCTCTGCACTACGTTGATTCCTGAAATATCCTCATGTACATATGCATTCAAATTGGAAGACTTCTTTCTAAAAATCTGCCAACGTGTATGTCCATATTTACGAATGACGCCAATTGCAATACACATAATTGGAAGGGAGCAAAGTGCTGCAAGCGCAAGCTGCCAATCCTTCACAAACATGATTACAACAACACCCAATACCGTTATCAAATCCGGAATTAGCGTCGTAACCGAATTGGTTAATACCTCCTTCAAGGAATTCACATCTCCAATAATTCTCGCCAAAATTTTTCCGGTTGGTCTGCTGTCAAAGAAAGAAAACGATAATTTTTGAATGTGAATGTATAATTCTTCGCGAATGTTCAATAAGATTTGATTGGAGATTCTCGCCATCAAATACATACGCGCTTTTACTAACATGATAAATACCAGATTTAATACCACTGCAAATATACCAATTCGCAGTAAGCCAGGCATATCATTTACTACAATGTAGTCATCAATTGCTTTCTCTAGAATCAATGGATTCGCCAAATTAATTGCAACTGTAATTGCAATACAAAGCAATACCACCAGGATTCCAGCTATATGTGGACGCAGATAACGGAAAAGGCGACGAATTATGAGTTTTCGTTCCTTGTTGTCCATCTGCTCATCGTCTCGAAAAGAGTTAACTGCCATACTAACACCTCCTATTTATTCTGCAATTGCAAGAACCGAACCATATTGTGCCATGTAGGTGTCATAATATAAGCCTTTTCTTGCAAGTAACTGTTCATGAGTACCACGTTCTGCAATGCGACCGTTATCCAGGTAGATAATCTCATCCGCATGGCGCACAGCGGAAATACGGTGTGCGATGATAATCTTCGTGGTTCCCTTTAATCCCTTTAATGTTTTCTGAATCTGATGCTCGGTTTCCATATCCAAGGCAGAAGTTGAATCATCCAAAATAAGAATTGGACTCTTCTTAGATAGCGCTCTTGCGATAGAAATACGCTGTTTTTGTCCACCGGACAATCCAACACCACGCTCTCCAACGACCGTCTCGTATTTCTCCTCCATCTCTTCGATGAATCCGCTTGCCATAGCATAGCGTGCTGCCTTCTCTACCTCATCCTTCTTCATCGTGTTTCTCTGTCCCATACGAATATTTTCTTCGATGGTATCTGAGAAAAGGAATACATCCTGCATAACAACTGCAATATTTTCACGAATCTGCTGCAAGCTTAACTGTTTTACATCAATTCCATCGATGGATACGCTTCCCTCATTGGCATCATAGAATCGCTCTATCAAGTTTACGATGGATGATTTACCGGATCCAGTCGCACCCATAATGCCAAGTGTCTTTCCACTTTGAATCTCAAAACTGATATTCTTTAGGATTTCGTTATCCTCTCGTGAGAAGCTAACATCATCAAAGCGCAATGTTCCATTTACTTTGTTTAAAATAATTGGATTCTCCACCTCTTTTACATTGGTTTCGTTTCCGTAGATTTTCTTAATCTTTTTGTAAGACGCAACCGCCGCTGACATATCGCTAGTCAACCATCCAAGCATCTGCATTGGCCAGGTACAGTTTCTTGAATACTCGATGTAAGCTACCAGGGAACCGATATCCATCTTGCCATTCATTACCGCAACTCCACCTACAATGGTACATACAACTGGTGTCAAAACAGCA
>JAZUHO010000002.1:0-5062 GCA_045641745.1 Agathobacter sp.
TACAATACTAAATACCATTTGTAATGAGCCATTACCAAAAGAACCAGATACATCCTTTCCAATTCCAGCATCAATCAGCGCCTTCTTTAATGGAGCACCTGGCGCACTGATGAGTGCATAATCCAGTAAATCAATTGCCTCATACAATTCCTTGTCAAGCACATTAGAAATAACCCAGTTATAAGAAAGCGTCGTATTATCTCTCTCATCTTCGTTAGAAGAAATAGAATACGAAGCCTCCACATCCTTTCGCTCTTTAAACGGCTCCTGTAAGGCTATCGAAGAATCTAACTCAATCGCATCAAATTTCGACAAATATTCTTCATCTAGCCAATTTAACTTCTCTATGAAATCCATATCCCCATACAAATAAATATAGGAATTTGACGGATGATAATAATTGCGATGAAAATCCAAATACTGCTCATAAGTGAGTTCTGGAATCGCCTCTGGATTTCCGCCAGAGTCCTTTGCATAAGCATTATCTGGAAAAAGCGCCCTATCAATTTCCTTTGCAAGAATTGCATCTGACGAAGAATAAGCACCCTTCATCTCATTATAGACGACACCATTAATTGTAATTGGTGCATCCTTATCCTCTAACTCATAATGCCAACCTTCCTGTTTAAAAATCATATCCGTTTTGTAAATGTTTGGATGGAATACAGCATCCAAATACACATCCATAAGATTTTGGAAATCTTTATCATTACAACTTGCAATCGGATACATCGTCTTCTCTGCATACGTAATTGCATTCAAAAATGTATTCAAAGAACCCTTTACCAGCTCAATAAAAGGATCTTTCACAGGATATTTATCAGATCCGCACAATACAGTATGTTCTATAATATGTGCCACACCAGTTTCATCTGCTGGCGGTGTGCGAAATCCCACATAGAACACTTTATTGTCATCATCATTGTGTACAAGAACTATTCTTGCACCACTTTTTTTATGCTTTAATATATAACCATCTGATTGTATATCAACAATCTTTTCTTCTTTTATTAGTTCATAGGCTTTAGCTCTCGAAAAGTCCATCCTTCTTCTTCCTCCACAATTGCATTATCGCCAAAAATAGCAATATAAGTATATATTATCATGTTTTCCAATTCTAGAAAAGATAAACTATAATCTTGTTGCTTTATCCTTTTTGTCTGGCTTTGCTGAACACATCACACAAAAAAAGCGCCTTCTTTCGAAAGCGCTCATCGTTTCCTATGCAAATCTTGTTACATTAGCTGCCTGTGGACCTTTATCACCATCCACAACATCAAATTCAACCTTCTCACCATCTTTGAGTTCTTTGAATCCATCCATATTTAAAGCACTAAAATGAACAAAAATCTCTTTTCCAGCGTCATCCTGAATAAATCCGTAACCCTTCTTTGCATTAAACCACTTAACTGTTCCTTGTTGCATAACTTTATCGTCCTCCTAATACATTCACATGAGAATTACTTTCTCACAAGAATGAGATTAGCATATTTGCCTAATCATGTCAACAAATTTTCAAAACTTATTGTTTGATTTGTACATCGAGTTGTGGGAATGGAATCGAGATATTATTCGAATCAAACGAATTCTTAATTTCCTCTGTCATTCTCCATTTGGTCTCCCAATAAGAAGAATTTTTTACCCATACGCGAACCCCCAAATTAACAGAACTGTCTGCCAATTCAGCCACAAAAATCTGAATAGGCTCCTCTACAAGTACTTCCTTTTCCTTGTCCACCACTTCTTTTAGCACTTTCTTTGCCAATGCTAAGTCCGTATCGTAGCTAACGCCAACCACGAAATCTAATCTACGCTTATCCATCTTTGACACATTCGTAATCGAACTATTGGATAAATTTCCATTCGGAACCATAATCATGCGATGGTCAATCGTTAATAAACGCGTGTAATAGATGGATATAGACTCCACTGTTCCTTCCGTTGTCGATCCATCTACGATAATATAATCCCCTACGGAAAACGGCTTCAATATCAAAATTAGAACTCCGCCTGCAAAATTCTGTAAGCTGCCCTGTAATGCCAATCCCAAAGTAAGTCCTGCTGACCCAAGTACAGCAACCACAGATCCTGTTGTAACCCCAAACTGCGATAGTACAATCATGCCCAAAACAAAATACAAAGCATATCTAACAAGCGAACACAAAAAGGACACAACACCAGCTTCTGCATTACTACGCTCTAACGCCTTCTTCATAATACGAACAATCCAACGAATCAATCGTGAGCCAATCCAGATTACCACTAGCGCAATTAAAAGCTGTACCAAAAAGCTCAATAAAGAAGGCATAAAATTCTGTAAATACGTCTTAATCACACCTGGATTTTCTGCCATTTCTTTTACAGTTTCATTTACTAAATCTGTTGATAATAACATGCCGCCATACCTCCAAAATAATATGACTATCACAAGACGTGATAGTCATATCCGTTTGCTATATTTATTTTATCACACGTACACGTAATACGTCATCAATTGCCTGTAACTTTGTTACAACATCTTCCGGAACCTTTGCCTCAATATCTAACAAAGTATAGGCATACTCGCCACGTCCTTTGTTCGTCATATCCGAAACATTAAGCTTAGCTTCACCAAACACAGAAGAAATCTTACCAATCATACCACTTACATTCTTATGTAACACACCTACACGTGCTGCAGTTGCACATGCTCCCATACTGCAATCTGGGAAATTGACAGAGTGTACAATGTTACCATTTTCCATATAATCGCGAATTTCACGAACTGCCATAATTGCACAATTGTCTTCTGACTCTGCTGTCGATGCCCCCAAATGTGGGGTAACAATGCAACCCTTGGCTCCTACTGTCGTTGTATTTGGGAAATCAGAAACATATTTTTTAAGCTTTCCTGCAGATAGAGCGTCAACTACTGCCTCTTCATCTACCAAAAGATCCCTAGCAAAATTCAAAAGAATCGTCGTTGGTTTCATAAGTGAAATTGCTTCCGCATTAATCATCTTCTTTGTAGAGTCGAGAAGTGGAACATGAATCGTAATGAAATCACATTCACGATAGATATCTTCTACATTACTGATATGCTTTACACTTCTTGATAGATTCCAAGCAGCATTTACAGAAATATATGGGTCATATCCATACACATCCATTCCCATATGAACGGCTGCATTCGCAACCAAAACACCAATAGCGCCTAATCCAATCACTCCAAGCTTCTTGCCTGCAATTTCCGTTCCAGCAAAATTCTTTTTCTGCTTCTCAGCCGTCTTTGCAATGTTCTCATCTGTCTGATTGCTCACGCACCATTCGATTCCACCTACAATATCACGGCTTGCGTATAGCATACCAGCAAATACCAATTCTTTTACTCCATTTGCGTTTGCTCCTGGCGTGTTGAATACCACAATTCCCTGTTCTGCGCATTTTTCTAATGGAATGTTATTTACCCCTGCTCCTGCACGTGCCACACACAAAAGGTTCTCTGGAAGTTCCATATCGTGCATGGAAGCACTACGAACCAATGCTGCATCTGCCTGATGGATATCTTCCACCTTCTTATAATCTGCTGAGAATAAATCCAGTCCAACCCCAGCAATTGGATTTAAGCAATGATACTGAAACATTAAGCATTCTCCTCTTCAAACTTTTTCATGAAAGCAACCAATTTTTCAACGCCTTCCTTTGGCATTGCATTGTAAATGGATGCACGCATACCACCTACTGTTCTATGTCCCTTTAAGTTCTCAAAGCCTGCTTCCTTTGCTTCTTTCACAAATTTAGCATCCAGTTCTTCATTTCCAGTCACAAATGGCACATTCATCAGAGAACGGTCTTCTTTGCGAACGGTTCCCTTGAACAAATGGCTTTCATCAAGAAAATCATATAGGATTTGTGCCTTCTCCTCATTCACCTTCTTCATAGCCTCAAGTCCGCCCATATTCAATATCCATTTGAAAACCTTTCCGCAAATGTAAATGTTATAGCACGGAGGCGTATTATACAAACTATCATTATCTGCCTGTGTTTTGTATTTTAACATGGTAGGTGTTCCTGGAAGAACCTCATCGCGAATTAAGTCTTCACGAATAATCACAATCACAACGCCTGCTGGTCCAATATTCTTCTGTACTCCCCCATATACAACTGCGTATTTGCTTACATCAATTGGCTCAGATAGAAAGCAGGAAGACACATCTGCTACCAAATCAATACCCTTGGTATTTGGAAGTTCCCAGAACTTAGTTCCATAAATGGTATTGTTCTCACAAATATATACGTAATCCATGTCCTCAGTAATCGGAAGATCCGAGCAATCTGGAATATAGGAAAAAGTCTCATCTGCGGAAGATGCAAGCTCCACAGCTTCTCCATACATTTTTGCCTCCTGATACGCTTTCTTTGCCCACTGGCCAGTTATAATGTATCCAGCCTTTTTATTTTTCATTAAATTCATAGGAATTGCCGCAAACTGCTGAGAAGCTCCTCCCTGCAAAAATAATACCTTGTAATTGTCTGGTATATTCATTAACGTTCTAAGATCAGCCTCGGCTTCCTTGATGATATTGTCATACACTTTGGATCTATGGCTCATCTCCATTACAGACATCCCACAACCTCTGTAGTCCATCATCTCTTCCGCTGCTTCCTTTAATACTTCCTCCGGCAGTACCGCTGGACCTGCTGAGAAATTATACACTCTACCCATTTCTTAAAAGTCCTCCTATATCATATCATTCCTAATAAACGGGGTTCCATCCTACGATGAAACCCTAGTTAATTGTTTAACACTTTACCACATTACATTGTTGATTACAAGCGAATATTTTGATATAACGCTTACTTTCTTGTACGTAGGTCTTCTTCATCAAAAGCTTCACTAATAGCTTCTCCAGGTGCTACCATTGGCCAAACCTTGTCATCCGAATCAATTATGCAATCCAATACATATGTAGTCTTTGATGCAAGCGCTTCTGCAAAAGCTTCCGCAAACTCTTCCTGTGTAGTAACACGCTTAGCTTTCGCCCCCATCGCTTCTGCCAATTTCACATAGTCAACGCCATCA
>JAZUHO010000003.1:0-9796 GCA_045641745.1 Agathobacter sp.
GGATATCAGTGACAACGGAATTGGATTCTTCAGTAATGCGGAAATCCCAATTTTACAAGCATCGTGTCGAGTCGAATTTTCGGAACATATTAATGATGACCTTTATAATTTGAAAATTGACTGTCGATGTGTGCGTGAGCAAAAGCTACAAAATAGATATTTGTACGGTTGTGAGATTAATGAAGCATCACATCAAATGCTTGCTTATGTTTATATCAAGAAGCTCATGGAGAAACAAGAAAAATTGGAACGTGAGCAAGAAATGGTGGAAGAGCTGGAGAACAGTGGTACCAACGAATAGAAATAAAAAAGAAGGAACTCCTTACGTGCGATATAAGTCGCGTAAGAGGAGTTCCTTTTTTATAATCATAGCAAAGAGAATTTTTCTCCACAGGTACTGCATAAAAGCTAATTGCCTTGTAACTGTTTGATAAGTTCGGATACGGCATCCTTTTTTTCAGAGAGAATACTATTAACCTGACCGAGCTTTTCCTCTGAGATGTCACCCTGCCCGTATGCTCCCGAGTAGGACCCTGTTGTGGCATTGTAATTGGATTGATCTTGAGCTGCAAGAAGCTGGGCAATCTCGTTTGCTTTCATATCCTCGTCATGCTTTCGCTCGGCTTCTAAACGTTCAAAGATTTCCTGTGCCTGTTTTATCTTCTCCGCTTCTTCAGGGGTGAGATTTTCTTCTTCTGGAGCTGAAGCGATATCGCTTACCTCTGGTGTGGGCTCAAACCCTGGCATTATGTAATTGACATTCCAAAATTTGACTACACTGCGAGCCATCTTCTGCTTGGCATCACGTTCTGCAATCAAATCACGCTTATACTGTGGCGCGCACATGTTAATCACCCCATTGTCCTATATTGATTTGGTTAATATGGATATGTGAACTGTGGTTATTACTTTAGTCCTAGTACTAATATCTTATATTTTGTGGGCAAAAAAAACAAGTAAAAAGTAAAATATTTATTAAAAAAAAGGCGGGAACTTGCAAAAACTTAGTAGGTATTGAATAATAAGGATAGCTTACCGATATATGTTATAAGAACCAGTCGAACAGGAATACAAGGATGTAGATGTGAGAACAAGGAAGTGATGCATATGAAGATTAAAGAAGCACAAGCAATATATCATGTAAAGCAGCAGGAATTAATGAAACAACATAAGCAGTTGTCAGAATCCTATGAACAGGCGAAGAAGAATTATGAGAAAACAGGAAACAAGGAATTCTCAGATCAGGCAGTCACACTTCAGCTTTCTATGGATGCGAATGACAAACGCTTCAAGGAAAATCAAAAGTTCCTTGAAGAGCTAAATACGCAAAGGCAGCTTTTCTTGGAGCAAAAGAACGCGAAGGAGCAGGAGGATGCTGCCAAGGAGATGGCGGATGAATATGCGAAAATTATGACGGTTGCGATGCGGATTACGCGAGGTGACAAGGTTCCATACAAAGATGAAAAGAAGTTGATGGAATATGATTTTAAGCTTTATATGGCGGCAAAGAATGCGCAGGCGATGCAACAGATGCATCGAAAAAGGATAAAGGAATACAAGTCTTTATGGAAAGACGAGAAGGATAATCAGCAGGATTTGCAACAGGACGATGGGGATGTAGATTTTGAATTGGGAAGTGCGATATCGGTAGAAAATGCTGGAACAGGAGATACAAATGAAGACGGACTATAGTTTGATGAATGCACAGTTGAAATCCATGATTGAGGATATTCCATATCCGATTGCGAATTTGGCAAATGCTTCTGCAATTCTTTCAGAGAATCTAGAGGATTTGAATTGGGCAGGTTTTTACTTGATGCAGGATAATAGGCTTGTATTAGGACCTTTTCAAGGAAAAGTGGCATGCATACAGATTGCAGTTGGAAAAGGCGTTTGTGGAACGGCCGTTGCCGAGGACGAGGTGCAGCGAATTGCAAACGTGCATGAATTTGAGGGACATATTGCTTGCGATGGAGCATCCAATTCCGAAATTGTAATACCAATTCATAAGGATGGGAAGATTTATGGGGTGCTAGATATTGATAGCCCAAGTTTTGACCGATTCTCACAGGAGGATCAAGAAGGACTGGAAGAATTTGTGCAAATTTTGGAGAAATATGGTATATAAGACATTGAGAAAAATAAAGATTATGCTATAATTCGTAACAGATGGGAAAAGGTAGTTTTAGACACTATCTGAAAAAACTTGGAGGTTGATTTATGATTACACTATGTTTATTTATTTTATTTCTACTAGCGTTAGTAGGAGGACTTGTTGGATTTGCAGTTAAATTTGCATGGGGATTGACAAAGGTGGTATTATCTATCGTATTTTGTCCAATCATCCTGTTAATTTTAGTGTTTGCAGGGTTACTTTCTGTGGCATTCCCGGCAGTCGTAGCACTTGTAGTTATTATGCTGATTGTAGCGCTTGTAAAGAAGGCGTAGGAATACTTCGATGGGAAGTATTCAAAAATGATAGAAATTGCTGGAGAAATATGGTACTCTAGTTACTAGGAATGGGGGACTAGAGAATGAAGGAGAAGCTGGGAAATGTATGTAAAAGATGGGCGTATTTAGGGTACGATTATAATGTGTTCCAGGAATACGCTACTCAGATGGCACAAGACAATTTAAAATGTTTATTCCCATATGGAATGTGCTTTATTGCGGTATTGGCAGTTCGCGGCATTCATAGGGGAATTCTGTTTCATTTTGATGGGCAGAATGTCGTTCCTTATATATCAACGGTCATTCTGACCCTTCTTTTATTATGGGCAAGAAATGCATTTCATGAGCAAATCGATGCATCACTTCGACTTTCACGTTTTCTGGGGGAGTGCCTGGGAATGCTTATGTTTGGCTTGACTGCATATGTGGACATTGTGCTGCAAAAGGAAGAATTAGATGTGATGATATGTGTGGCAATTGTTGCAACCTGCGCGTTATTTGACAGACAGCCGCTTGATACCCTTTTTATTGTTGTGTGGGAAATCCTGATTTCAACTGTTCTGGTCCGCCTCAATGAGACCTCCATGCACATGCATGTGGGAATTATGAATATCCATGTATCGGCATTAATTGGCCTATTGATTTCCTGGCATAAGACGAAAAATAAGCTTGAATTTATGAAGCGATGGAATGCAGAGCTTGCGCATATGGAGAAGGAACAAAAGACGCAGTTGATGTTAAAGCAGATACAGCCTCATTTTTTATACAATGTAATTACCTGCATTAAAGCTTTGTGCAACAAGGATGCAAAGCTGGCAGGGGAGGCACTTACCATTTTTAGTCGCTTTTTGCGGGCAAATATGGATTCGATGTCAACACCACTCGTACCATTTACACAAGAATTAGAGCATATTAAAAATTTTGTGTACCTGCAACAGATGCGATACGATGATTACTTACATGTTAGCTATGAAATTGAGGTTGATCAATTTAAGGTTCCGTCTCTATCCATACAGCCACTGGTGGAAAACGCAATTCGATACAGCGCGGGAGAAAGCTCAGAGGGAGGGAATGTTCTGGTGCGAACCTATGAGAAGGAACAAAACTATGTCATTGAGGTTTGTGATGATGGTGTGGGATTTGGGAATACACAAAATATGGGAGAGCACAAAAGCCATGTTGGCTTCGAAAATGTAAAGAACCGTATTCAGAATTTGTCTGGTGGAACGGTTGAGGTCCTTTCCAATGAAACGAAGGGAACCAAGGTTGTTGTGGAAATACCGAAATCCAAGGCATTTTAGAATACGAAACCTGAAAAGCTAAACCGTAAGATCTGAATGATAAAAACGCGAAGCATAAAACGTGAAATGTAAAAACTTCAAATATAATAGGGGAAAAGGGGAACTCATGAAGATTTGTAAGACCGCTGGTACGGTGGAAAAAGAAAATAATTATTATGTTGTGCATACCAATTGCACCGACATTCGCATCTATTTTGTAACAGACCATATTCTCCGTATTCGTACGGGCTTTGCAGGAAGCTTTGAGGAAGCTTCCTATTCGCTTGTTACGACGGCATGGGAGGATCAGATGGATGCGTTTTTCGGGAAGCGAAGAACCCGAATTGAGACCGCGCAAGCGGAGCTTGTGGATGGGGAAAAGCAGGCGGTGATTACCGGAAAAGAGTGGAAGGTTTGTGTGAAGAAGTCGCCTTTTCAAATTCTGGTATACGATGCGCAAGGAACCTTGATGCATGCGGATATTGTGGACTTGGGATATCGGAGAGATGGAAACAATCGCACGATTCATACCAGCGAAATTACGCCGGAGGACTACTTTTATGGATTCGGGGAAAAAAGCGGAGCTTTGAACAAGGCGCAAAAATTTCTAAATATGAGCCCAAAGGATGCCATGGGTTACAATCCAAAGGAAACGGATTCTTTGTATAAGCATATTCCGTTCTATATCAAGCTGAATGCCACGACTCAAAAAGCGGTGGGATATTTCTATCACAACACCGCGGAGTGTGATTTTGATATGGGGCGTGAAAAAAGCAATTATTGGAACATGCATAGCCGCTATCGGGTGGATGCAGGAGAAATTGATTTGTTTTTGATACAGGGACCTAAGATTCGGCAGGTGGTGGAGCGTTACACGGATTTGACAGGTAAATCAGCAATGTTGCCGAAGTATGCACTGGGATATTTAGGGTCTTCTATGTATTATCCAGAACTGGAAAAGGACTGCGACGAGGCCATTTTGGAATTTATTGATACGACCAAGGAAGAACAGATTCCGGTAGATGGATTCCATTTATCTTCGGGATATTGTGCAATTGAAACCAAAGAAGGAATCAAGCGCTGTGTATTTACCTGGAATCCGAAGCGATTTAAGGATCCAGTCGCCTTTTTCCAAGAGATGGATAAGCGCGGAATAACTGTAACTGCCAATGTGAAGCCGGGCATTTTGCTGGTGCACCCGATGTACGAGGAAATGAAGCAAAAAGGAATGTTCGTAAAGGATAGTGAATCCGAGGAACCAGCGATTGGAACCTGGTGGGGCGGTCCAGGCTCCTTCCTTGACTTTACGAAGGAAGAAAACCGTAAGCAGTGGAAGGAATTGTTGAAAAAGCATGTGATATCCTATGGCACCTGCTCGATTTGGAATGATAACTGTGAGTACGATAGTCTGGTGGACACGGATGCCAGAGTGTTCTTTGAAGGAAAAGGCGAAAAGATTGGAAACGTGAAAGCAATTATGTCCAATCTTATGTGTCACGTGACAGAGGAGGCTATCACAGAGGTGCATCCAGAGGTTCGACCATATATTGTTTGCCGTTCTGGCCATTCCGGAATTCAAAGATATGCGCAAACCTGGGCGGGAGATAATCTAACCTGTTGGGATGCGTTAAAATATAATATTGCAACGATTCTTGGAATGGGACTGTCTGGAGTGGCGAATCAAGGATGTGATATTGGGGGCTTCTATGGACCGGCACCGGAGGAAGAGCTTTTGGTGCGCTGGATTCAAAATGGAATCTTTCAGCCACGTTTTTCGGTGCATTCTACCAACATAGATAACACGGTTACAGAACCATGGATGTACAGTGGAAGTAAGGAGTATATAAAGAATGCAATGGACTTCCGTTACCAGCTTAGTCCGTATTTGTATTCCCTTCTCTACCGTGCACATGAGGTCGGCTTGCCAATTATGGAGGCCATGTGCAGTGCGTTCCAGTCAGATCCACAATGCTATGAAGAAAGTGTGGATTTTATGTTGGGAGATTCCCTTTTGGTAGCGAATGTTGTGGAAAAAGGCGCAAAGGAGCGCAGCGTTTACTTGCCAAAGGATGAGGTGTTCTATGATTTCTATACCAGAGAGCGTTATGAGGGTGGTTCTACCGTCACGCAAGAGGTGAATATGGCAAGCATTCCGCTCTATGTAAAAAGCGGTGCAATTATACCGTTGGCGCTTCATCCAATCAAAAATTTGAAGACGGAAGCGGTAACAGGAATTCGCCTGTTGATGGCACCAGATTGTGATAGCAGCTTTATCCTGTATGAGGATGATGGCGTTTCTATGGACTATAAGACCGGTGGCTACAAGCGCACGAAGATTCAGGTGTCAGCAGGGGTGCAGACGCGCATCCAGTTTACGCAGGATGGAAATTATGAGACACAGGTGGAGTCGATGTACATCGATGCCATTCACCGCGAGAAGGCGCCATATTGGGTTCGCGTTTGCGGTAGAGAAATTCCACACTTTTTACATCGTAGAAAGTTTGAAGAGGCATCAGAGGGCTGGTATTATAGCCAGACCTTGAAATCGGTGCAGGTGAAATATCCCAATCCGAAAGGAGACTACGAGGTGATTCTTTCGTTTGAAGCCTTTGATATGATAGGAATGTAAGAAACGTAAATGAGGAACGGGGGAACCTTAAAATATATTAGTTGATAATAATTTAACAAAGTGATATGATAAATCTGTTAACGGATGGTATTCCAAGAAGGAAGCTGTACCGACATAGCAGAAGTTCAACTACATAGCAAATATTCATACGGAACAAGAAGTCGCATTGCCAATGAGCGTGAGCGCGTAAGTCCGACAGAAGGGAACCTAAGGGAAACCAGGGTATCGAAAAGGAAGGACAGGTGATACGATGAAGATTGGATTTGTGGGAGCTGGGAAAGTAGGCTTCACATTAGGAAAAAAGTTTGTAGAGGGAAGTATTCCGGTTACCGGTTATTATAGTAGGAATCGAGAATCCGCCCAGGATGCGGCAAATTTTACAGGCACAAAACAGTATGATAACATTGCAGATTTAGTGAAGGACAGCGATGCGATAATGCTCACGGTTCCAGATGGGCAGATTAAGCCTGTGTATGAGACAATGCGTACGTTGGACTTAAGAGAGAAACAAATATGTCATTGCAGTGGAGCAATGTCTGCCACAGAGGCTTTTTACGATGTGACAGAGCAGGGCGCCTATGGATATTCAATACATCCGCTTTTTCCAATAAGTAGTAAATACGATACTTATCGGGAATTGAAGGGTGTATTTTTTTGTCTGGAAGGAGAAGGCCCTCACATTGCAACCTGGGAAAAATATTTGAAACAGCTGGGAAACAAAACCCGTAGGATTCAGGCAAGGGACAAGGTAAAGTATCACGCGGCCTGCGCAATAGCAAGCAATCTTGTTTGCGGGCTTTTACAGGAAAGTGTGCAACTTCTTAGAGAATGTGGGTTTGATGAGGATGAGCCACTTGCGGCATTAGCACCGCTTGCCCACAGCAATATGGAGCATGTTCTTTCGGCAGGAGCCAAGGAGGCACTGACAGGACCGATGGAACGAGGGGATGCAGAAACCATATCAAAACATGTTGCCTGTTTTCAAACAGAGGAGGAGCGCAAGCTATATTGCGCCGTTTCACAGCTGGTTATGGGTATGGCAAAGGAAAAACATCCGGAAAATAACTATCAGCAGATTGAAGAACTGCTAAGGAAAGGATTGGAAGGATGAAAAATACAGTAGCGACATTAAGAGAAATGAAAGCAAGAGGGGAAAAGATTTCACAGCTTACCTGCTACGACTACACAACTGCACGCTTGATTGAAGCTGCCGGCATTAACATGATTTTGGTAGGAGACAGCTTGGGAATGACAATGCAGGGATACAAGGATACACTTCCTGTAACTGTGGACGAGATGATTGTGTATGGACGTAGTGTGCAGCGTGCTTGTGAAAATACGTTTGTAGTGGTAGATATGCCATTTATGAGCTATCAGGTATCTGTGGAGCAGGCACTTGAGAACGCAGGTCGCATTATGAAGGAAACGGGAGCTAGCGCAATTAAGCTAGAGGGAGGCAAAAGTGTTTGCCCTCAAATCAAAGCAATTACAGAGGCTGGAATTCCAGTGGTTGCACATATCGGTATGACACCACAGTCGGTAAATGCCTTCGGTGGATTTAAGGTGCAGGGCAAAGGCGAAGAGAATGCAAGAAGAGTATTAGAGGATGCACTTGCGGTACAGGAAGCAGGCGCCTTCGCAGTTACCTTGGAGTGTGTTCCACCAAAGCTTGCTACACTTATTACAAAGAAATTGGATAGCATTACCATCGGTATTGGCGCAAGCAGCTGCTGTGATGCACAGGTGCTGGTATACCAGGATATGTTAGGAATGGGTGGCGAATTTGTTCCGAAATTCGTAAAGCGATTTGCAGAGGTTGGCGAAGCAATGAAGGAAGCTTTTGTTGCCTATGACAAAGAGGTAAAGGCGCAGACTTTCCCAACAGAGGCGCAGACCTATGCAAAAAGCGATTGCAGCGACGCCTTTTTACAGGAATTAGATGCCATGTATTAATGAGAAGCAAGGCAAATAGAAATAGAAAACGAGGATAGGAAAATGATTATAGCAACAACAGTACAGGAAGTTCGTAAACAGGTAGCAGAATGGAGAAAACAGGGGCTTAGCGTTGGTTTGGTTCCAACCATGGGATATTTGCATGAAGGACATGCAAGCCTTGTAGATAAGGCAGTTTCCAGCTGCGACCGCGTGGTTGCATCTGTGTTTGTAAACCCAACACAATTTGGACCAAATGAGGATTTGGAAACATATCCAAGAGATTTTGAGCACGATTGTAAATTGTTAGAGGAGCATGGTTGTAGCATGGTATTTCACCCAGAGGTGGAGGAAATGTATGATGAAAATGCAGCAACCTATGTGGAAATTCTATCGGATATGCCAAAGCAGCTTTGTGGAAAGACACGTCCTATTCATTTCCGTGGGGTGTGCACAGTTGTAGCGAAGCTTTTTAATATTGTTACTCCGGATAAGGCATTCTTTGGACAAAAGGATGCACAGCAGCTTGCCATCATCCGCAAAATGGTACGTGACATGTCGTATGGAATTGAAATTGTGGGCTGTCCAATTGTTCGAGAGGCAGATGGACTTGCAAAATCATCGAGAAATACATATTTAAGTGAGTCAGAGCGAAAAGCGGCATTGATTCTTTCAAAATCCATCTTCTTAGGACAGGAAATGGTAAAGAATGGAGAGCGTGACGCCAAGAAGATTGTCGATGCCATGGTGAAAAACATTGATACCGAGCAGCTTGCTGTTATCGATTATGTATCTGCAGTAGATGGAATTACCATGCAGCCTGTTGAAAAAATTGAGGGAAATGTTCTGTTTGCAATGGCTGTTTATATTGGCAAAACAAGATTAATCGATAATTTTAGTGTGGAGGAATAGGAACTTGTTAGTAGAAATGTTAAAAGGTAAAATTCATAGAGCAACGGTAGTACAGGCAGAGCTGGATTATGTGGGATCTATTACAGTGGATCAGGATTTGTTAGATGCAGCAGGAATCTATGAATATGAGAAGGTGCAGATTGTTGATGTAAATAATGGAAGCCGTTTTGAAACCTATACGATTGCAGGAGAGCGTGGCTCAGGTATGATTTGCTTAAATGGTGCAGCTGCAAGATGTGTGAGTGTCGGAGACAAAATTATTTTGATGGCTTATGCGCAAATGACGCCAGAAGAAGTAAAGGAGCATCATCCAGCTGTAGTATTTGTGGATGGCGAGAATAAAATCACGCAAGTGACATCCTATGAGAAGCACGGACAGATTTCCTAAAAAATGACAGAAGAATAAGCTGTAATGTGGGGGGCATTCTAACGGTTGTTGGAATTGCTCCCTTAGTTGATTTTATGGGATTAAAGTACTATAATTATATTCTACAGTATCCATGGGGGTGAAGTATGAAGTCGATACAGTCCAAGTTTATTTTGCTAATTTCATCTGCGCTTTTAACGTTGGCATTGCTAATCGGAGGATTCT
>JAZUHO010000004.1:0-2775 GCA_045641745.1 Agathobacter sp.
ATCACTCCCTCCGCGCCAATTTTCCACTTGTAGGGCGAAGATTTCCGAGCCGCCGACCACACATAACTCCAACTCCTTGACCACCAATACTTTACGTATCTTCCCATCCTTATGCCATATGAAACCAAATATCCGCTGATGGATTTCGCGCCACTCTCGTGTGGGAATCAAAATCGTGATTGTAAGCAAATCGTGGTGTTTTGCTTACACTTTGGAAACGACGCCCCATAGCGTCGTTAGGAAGCGCAAAACGCCAGCCGCATTTGGATGTAATTTCAAAATCGCAAGTTCCGCAAGTCACGCAAGTTCCCCCAAGCACCGATTTCAGTTCCACAAGTTTCATATCGGCCTTCAGCCGTCAGAAGATATATCTGCAAAATCCGTTAAATCCGCGTGAGATAATATATACGCACGCAGATTAAGCAGATTACGCAGATTATAATTTCACAAGTTTTCTCAAAAATAAATATTTCCGTTTTTTTGCTCGTTTGAAATATTATTCGTAATTTTGCAGCCAAGAAACACTAATCCTCATGACTACAGTTACGATTCAATACGATGAGAGCAACAATGCAATAAAGCAGTTGCTGTCTGTTATGCGCTCGCTTGGTGTGACGATTTCTCGCACCAGGAAAAAGGCTGCTGACCCTACGCTTCTCTCCAAGCAGGAGTTCTACAACCAGATTGATTTGGCAAAGCAGCAGGCAAAGGAAGGCAAGGTCGAGACTTTCTCTTCCACTGACGATATGAGAAAATACTTTGACTCGTTATGACGTACAACATTCAGACAACGGAATTGTTCAAGAAGCATCTGCTGAAGTTGCGCGACAACCAGCCAAAGCTCTACGACAAGGTTTTCCGCTTCATTGACGAGTTGCGCACTCATCCTCGCACTGGCACTGGTCATCCCGAGCAGTTGAAGCATTATGACACCGAGACTTGGTCTCGCCAGATCAACAAACAGCACCGCCTCGTTTACGAAATAAACGAGAATGTGGTGACTGTCGTCTTGTTGTCTGCCTTCGGACATTATGAGGATAAATAAATCTGTCCCCAAATTCAAAGGTGAGTCAAGGATGTGAGTCAAGGGACGGTTCTCTGACTCACTGTCAATTCGCAAAAGATGCAAGAAACTCGAAAATACCTCCATGCGCTAAACGATTCTGACGATATCGTCCATGTGAACAACGCAATAAAAGGACAACATTACAGATGTCCAAATTGCGGTGATGAGATGCTGTTTAGCAAGGGCGATAAGGTTATCCCATATTTTCGCCACAAGAATGTTCAATGCTCATACGAAAGCTATCTACACAAGATTGCAAAGTTGCGCATCAAAGAATGGTTTGACAATTCTGAATCAATCATGATAAAGTACAGACAAAAGGCTATATGTGAGCATTCGGACAAATGTTCGCTTTGCAGTTTTGATGATGCGTGCACGATTGAGAATTATGATTATGCTGACTATGATTTGAAGAGATCTTTTGACTGCTGTGAGATGGAGAGGAGAACGGCTGATGGCTATGTGGCTGATTTGCTTCTTACAAGCAGTACTAATCCGAAAAACATCATGCTCATTGAGATACATGTAAAGCATTTATGCACTGAGGAGAAGGTGACTTCTGGCAATAAGATAATAGAATTTGACATTGAAAACGAGGAGGATATAGACAACATTATTGGCAACCGTATAGAAGAGAACGAGAAAACACGCTTTTGGGGTTTCAAAGCTGAGGTGAAAACTGCAATTCCGAAACACAAGGTCACGAAACTGTCTGTGTTCTCTAGTGGTAAACATCATTTTGAAGAAAATGTTGATTGCGAAGTGTATTTTGACAAAAAAGCCAGACATACGGAAGTGGTAAGTGTGTTTTTTGACAATGGTGATGAGTCTATTTTCAAAAAAGAGAAAGCGCTCAGGTTCTGCTATGAACATAATGTAAGGACGTATTACTGCCTTTTGTGTGAACATTACAATCATCCAGCAACGTGTTGGAAATGGAATTATTACACTTGCAGTCTGAACAAATACTACGATACACAAAAACAGCTAACAGATTCAACACATCTCGGTTGCGACTATTTCCAAGAGAACAAAAAGCTGTTCAGAAAAATGGACGAATCTGGTGGTTGCGGATTTAGAATCTTTGATTACGGGAATAAGGTGGCAGACTAACCAGAGTCAGCAGGGACGGTTCTCTGACTCACGATGATCTATTCGCTTTATAATCAGCCATTTGAGAAAGTTCCTCAAGTTGGGGAAATATTTCATGACAGGCAAGGAAAGGACATCATTCCTACAGAAAAGCAATTTGTTCCACAAGTTGTGGAAGTATTTAAGCCGCAGCATCAACTACTTGATAATGAAAGTAGTGATATTGAGCCAGAGAAACCCTCAGGCTCATTTTTTTTTTTGACTATTATCAAAATCGCATTTCGCCCTATTTCCCCCTAACTTTTTGATATTCAAATCGTAGAACATAATATTCAAGCGTTATGCAAAAAATGTGCATTGGAGATTTTTGTTAAATTATTTTGTGGTTTGAAATATTCTACTTAATTTTGCATCCGTAAAATTATTTACACACCTACAATATTCTTTCTATAACAAAACGTATTCCCCCAAACCTTAAAAAATTGCAAAAGCAGAAAATGGCAAATTTCAATCTAAACAAACAGATGCGCAAGCGCAAGATCGAGGAGCGTGCACGAAGGGAGTTCGCCGATGAGCTTGTCAACCTCATCGACATGTCGTTCGATGGCTGCGACCTA
>JAZUHO010000005.1:0-3626 GCA_045641745.1 Agathobacter sp.
AGCTTCTACTCTCACAACAGTAAGCGTGTTTGCCCCAATTATCTTTACCGATGGTATTACCAGACAGCTGTTCGTGGATATGGGATTGACAATCCTATTTACGCTAGGGGCTAGTTTATTGGTAGCACTTACCTTTGTGCCGGCAATGGGATCTGCAATTCTAAAAAGAACAAAGGAGATTCGTCATCCTTGGTTTGATGCTATGAAGAACTGGTATGCAAAGGCACTTACACTTTGCCTTAGATTCAAACCAGTTGTATTTCTTGTTGCGATTGGATTATTAATTGGCAGTGCGGCACTGTCATTATCCCGTGGACTTACCTTTATGGATATGGATATGGAATCGAATCAGATTTCCGTATCCATCCAGCCAAAAGAGGGAGAAAAGATGGAATTCGAAGAGCTTACAAAGGCTTCGGATGAGGTAATCTCGCTTATTAAAGACATTGATGGCATTGAAACCATTGGTGCAACTGCAGGTGGAAATTCCACCATGAGTCTTATGGGAGGTGGAAGTGCAAGTCGTGTAAGTATGTATGTACTTCTCGAGGAGGACGCAAAGGTGTCTGCCAAGGAAGTAATTGCACAAATAGAGGAAAAAAGCGCCAATCTGCCATATGTGGTAGCTTGCAATGGATCTGCCATGGACATGAGCGCCATGTTTGGATCTGGTATTTCCATCAATATTAAGGGAACAAACCTGGACAAAATGCAGGACTTAGCAAAACAGGTGGCAGAAAAGGTGCAGTCTGTGGAAGGAACTGAAAAAATTAAAGATGGATTGGATAATACCGCTCCAGAATTCAGAATTCGGGTAAATAAAACCAAGGCCGCTCAGAAGGGCTTTACGGTTGCGCAGGTATACCAGGAAGTGTTTAAAAAGATGGCGGATACTACGGTTGCCACGACTGTTTCAACGGATGTAAAAGACTATGAAGTATATATTCAGACACAGGATCAGTCAAAGGCATCGTTAGATGACATTCGTAATTTGATGTTGACACAGAACAAAAAGGACGGAACACAGGAGGAATTTGCACTTAAGGATATTGCAGATTTGGAAGAGGCAACAACATTAAGCAAGATTACACGTGACGCGCAGACACGTTATCTTACCGTGAGTGCAAGCATTGATGCCGACCATAACATCACCTTGGTAGCAAATAAAATTCGAGCTGAAATTGCAAAAATTGATGTGCCAGAAGGCTTCTCTATCGAAATGGTGGGAGAAGACGAAACCATTAACGATGCAATGAAGCAGATGACACTGATGCTGTTACTTGCAGTTATATTTATTTACTTGATTATGGTTGCACAGTTTCAATCACTTTCGTCGCCTTTTATCATCATGTTTACCATTCCATTGGCATTTACAGGCGGATTCTTTGCACTATTCTTAGCGAGATATGAGGTAAGCGTAATCGCAATGTTGGGATTCGTTATGTTGGCTGGACTGATTGTAAATAACGGAATTGTATTAATTGATTATATTAACCAGGCACGAATTGCTGGCGCAAGCAAAAAGGATGCCATTGTGGAAGCAGGAAAGACAAGGTTACGCCCTATTCTTATGACGGCGCTTACCACAATTCTTGCAATGTCAACGATGGCACTTAGTACAACTCAGGGATCAGAGATGATGAAACCGATGGCAATTACGATTATTGGTGGTTTGATTTATGGAACCGTTCTTACCTTGATTGTTGTTCCATGCATCTATGATGCATTCCATCGCGAAAAGAGCATGGTACAGGAGGAACTATAATGAAAGAAAGTATATTTACATTGGAAGGACTTTCCAATCCTCCACAGAAGGTGCAGCAGATGTGCGAGGCAGTAATTGCTCTTATGCTGGAAAATGTTGACCTTAATGCGATTAAAGTAGTGGACATTACCACGAAGGCGAATATTGGCAAGGGAACCGCTTATGAATATTTCAAGTCAAAGGAAGAAATTATTGCATTTGCCTTATTTTATGATTACAGAAATCGAATTGAACAGCTTGCAATTATGGTGAATGGATTGGACAATTTCAAAAAGAAGATTGCGGTAATCATGGATTGGATTTATGAGAATCGATATTATCACAAATCTTTTACAAGAGTCATTCAGATGTCACTGAATACCACCGACATCTGTTCAGGAGTGGAAGCCTTCTTTCCAGAAGAATTGCAGGAGCAGATGCATGGATACCTCCTTCAGGAGGGGGATGCTGTAATGGAAGAAGGCTGCAAAGAAGGTCTCTACAATGAAACCGACATTGTAAAAAGGCGATTAGCATTTGCCAATATGGTGGCCACCATCTTATGCGTAATTAGTTCTGAGGGCAAAGAGGAGAAAGAAAAAGGATTTTTCCCAATGTCATATGAGAGCGCAAAGCAGTATGCATATGAGAATTTGATTAAAGTACTTACAATATAAGAAAATAAAATGTAGGCCGAAACCCGCATAAAATCAGGGTTTTTCAAAACCTTCCACCTTGTGGAAGGAAAAAATATATAAAAAAGGTATTGACATTCCTCCTTGTGTAACCTGTAAAAAGAGGATGTGACGAGCAAGCAGTCACAGAAAATTACAGGTTACATATAGGAGGATATTTTTTATGGATATTCAATCAGTATCAAACATCACAATCGTAGGAATGGTTGTGTCACTTATCATTTCTTTTGCTTTACCAATCGGCTTACTGATATATGGAAAGGTGAAAGGAAAAGGCAAAATCGCATGTGCTCTGATTGGTGCAGCAACATTTTTTGTGGCAGCGCTGGTATTAGAAAGTGCGTTCCACTTCGCCTTTTCTTCTATTACAGGAATTGATATCAAAGCCAATCCATATTTCCTAGCTATCTATGGAGGAATCTGTGCAGCACTTTTCGAAGAAACTGCGAGATTTATTGCAATGAAGTATTTCTTAAAGAAAAATTTAACTTTTAACAATGCTTTCATGTATGGAGTTGGCCATGGTGGTATTGAAGCAATCCTTACCACAGGAATCACAGAAATCAATTACATTGTATATGCGGTAATGATTAACAACGGAGTTTTTGATACCGTGCTTGAGGCAGTTCCAGCGAATCAGAAAGATGCTGTGATTGCACAGATTACACCAGTTATGACAGGTGGAGCAGAGAGCTTTGCAGGAGGTATCGAAAGAATTTCTGCAATTGTACTTCATATTTCACTTTCCATTCTGGTATATATGGCAGTTCGTTACCAGAAAAAGCGTCTGATGGCGTTAGCATATGGATTACATTTCGCAGCAGATGCAGCAGTCGTTCTTGTAAGTCATCAACTGGGACTTTGGGCGACAGAGGCAGTCTTCTTCGTAGTAGTGCTTATCGTTACAGGAATGGTTTGCAAATTAAAAAAGTCATTGGATAAGGAGTAGGTTCTTTCTTGAATTCTATAATGCAGTATCGTAAAATTTGAATAGGGCGTACCTCGTGCGAAAAGTATGGGAAAGACTTGTTGGAAGGTATGCATGGAAAATTACGATATATGGAGCACATTATGAAGATTAAGAGTGTAGAGGAACTAGTCGGAATTACAAAGAAAAATATCAGATTCTATGAAGCACAGGGGCTTTTAGAACCAGGAAGAACGGAAAACGGATATCGGGATTATTC
>JAZUHO010000006.1:0-4257 GCA_045641745.1 Agathobacter sp.
CACAGAATATATTGCAGATCGACGCAAACTCACTAATTGCGGAACAATCAATGCATTCGTGAAGATTGTCAATGTCGGCGAAATCAAGAACTGCCACATTGGTAAGTATTGCGTGATTGATGGCGCTCAGCATCTTTGCGACTGTACATTCAAGAGTCTTCCTGAAGCACCAGTAAAGATTGGAACTGGCGTAATTTGTGAAAATACAGTAGTTTATAACGGTTCAACAATCAATAATAACGCTAAACTCGAAGGATGTTTCGTTGGAGAAGCTTGTAAGATTGTTGACGGATTCACAGCTGAAAATTCTCTCTTCTTTGCCAACAATCACATGGCAAACGGAGAAGCTTGTGCAGCATTCTGCGGTCCATTCTCTGCATCTCATCATAAATGCTCATTGCTGATTGGTACTGAATTGTCATTCTATAATGCTGGTTCAGCAACCAATTTCTCGAACCATGCCTATAAGATGGGACCAATGCACTGGGGAATTCTTGAAAGAGGAACAAAGACAGCTTCTGGTTCTTACATTCTTCTTCCTGCAAAGATTGGTACATTCTCTGTTTGCTTCGGAAAGTTGATGCACCATCCAGATACCCGTAAGCTTCCATTCTCTTATCTCATCGCCTATAGCGACGACATGTATATCATTCCAGGTCGAAACCTAACAACAGTAGGTCTCTATCGTGATATCAGAAAGTGGCCAAAGCGTGATAAGCGACCAGAAGCAGGTAAGAACTCAATCATCAACTTTGACTGGCTTTCTCCATTCTCAGTTGGTGGAATTATGGTTGCAAAACGTACACTTGAAGCTCTTCGCGAACTTTCAGGTGATGTAGAAAACTACAACTATCAGAACTATATCATCAAAGGAACATCTTTGAAGAAAGGTATTAAGTACTACGATATTGCACTTCGTCTTTATATGGGTGCAGTACTTAAGCGTCATAAGCTTGAAGTTCCAAAGAGTAGTGTAGGAACAGGCAAGTGGAGCGATCTTTCAGGTCTTTTGATTCCTGTAAGTGAAGAGACACGAATTGTAAATGCAATCAAGGATGGAACTTTGAATACAGTTTCTGCAATCCGAGAAGAACTTTATAAAGCTAACGACAATTATAATGAATATCGTTGGGCTTGGTCTTATCGCCTGATTAAGGAATATTACAACATAGAAGGCGAAATTACTCCAGAATACGCGACAAAGATCGAAGAGGATTACATTTCCGCTCGACGAGCTTGGATAAATGAAATCCGTAAGGATGCAATAAAAGAATACGAACAGGGAGATGTCAACAAAGAAGTCTTGGATGACTTCCTCTCACTTCTCGATAAGGAAGTAGAAGTAGAAAAGCTCAAATATTATCTCTGATCTTTCTAAATACAATCCGGAAGCCTAATAAAACTAAAGAATTTGGGCTTCCGGATTTCCTTTTGTCTGATTTCCAAACGGAAATTGGACTTCCGAGATTCCGGAAATGAAATCTCCAAATGGAGAAAACACTTTTTAAAAGTCAGAAATGAAATTCCTAAATTTTTATAATGTATTTGGAAAAACGGAAAGGCTTTTATAACTTTGCAACATGGATTACATTGTTTTAGTTGCGCCATTTCTTTTTGTTGCGCTGATATTTATAAGTTTGTTTTTACTTTTGAAGAAGTTTTATAAGACAGGCGTGATTCTGTTTATATTATCAATTATATTTAATGTGTACACAGAATCTGTTCCGTTCAATTTGAACTTTGACGATGAGAAAGGAGATCTTAAGGTTTTATCATACAATATGTTCTCTTCGAGTGATTACTTCAAATCAGTCGAAAAGAACCCAAAAGAAATGACAGAATTCTTGTTGGCACAAGATGCAGATGTAATTATTCTTCACGAATACTTTATCTATTCTTGTGGAGCACTGAAAGATTCTTTGTTGAAAGTTTATCCTTATTATGGACAACAAGAGGAATTTGATTGCTCTATTGCAATTTTCAGCAAGTATGAAATGACACCACTCGAAGATTTGTACCTTGATTTGGAAAACAACGAATGGGTAGTGAATAAAATGAATCAAGCAGAAGCTTACGATCATCTTAGAAGCATGAATCCTCATCGTGCAGTTTCTTCTACAACATTGAAAATAGGGAATGACAGCGTTAGATTAATTGCTGCTCATTTAGCTTCTAATCATTTTGACAAATCAAGGGAAGAAATGTCTGGAACCGATCTTAGGAAAAGAGAAAAGACGAAGAATTTCCTGAAATGCCTTAAAGCTGGACGAATCGAAAGAGAAGTAGAAATCCAAGCGATAATGAAAGAAGTTCATAAACTTAATGCGAAAGGGCAGAAGGTCATAATTGCGGGAGATATGAATGATGTGTCAGGAAGTTCTACTCTCAAGAATCTGCAAAGAGATGGAATCCTGAAAAATGCATGGTGGAATAAAGGTTTCGGAATGGGACTTACATTCCATAGTCATAAAGTGATGCATTTCAGAATCGATCACATACTTTATACTGATAATATTAAACTCAAAAACATCTCTGTATTGAGTCAAAATTTCTCAGATCATAATGCTCTTGTCTCAAATTTTGATCTTTAGGAATCAAATAAAAACTATTGTTTGGAAATATTGAAGATATTTATTATCTTTGCGATATCGTTAACAACATTACAAACAATAATAATATAACATGAAGAAAACATTAATTTGTCTTTCTCTCGCTCTCGCAACTATGGGAGCTCAAGCACAAAAGATGAGTGCTCCTAAGGGAGGAAAGGCTATCAGTGATGAGTTCCTCGGAATTTTCTTTGAGGATATCAGCAGTTCTGCCGATGGCGGCTTGAACGCTGAATTAGTACAGAACGGTTCGTTTGAATATTCTCCAAATGAGCGCGACGGATGGGGTCCAGGCACAGCTTGGAAGCGCGCTGCTTACGGACACTCAACTGGTTATATCGATTATGTCAGAGGTATTCAGAACCTCAACAAGAATAACCCGACATACATGCGTGTTTTCATTGAAAGAATCGTTAAGGGTCTTTCAGATTTCGACGGATGGTATGGCGTTGGTCTTACTAACACTGGTCACGACGGAATTGCAGTCAAGAACGGTGCAAAGTATAAGTTCTCTGCTTATCTTCGTAACACAGCAGGTCCTGCTAAGGATGTTCGCGTTGTACTTCACGGCATGAAGTTCTTCCCAATGGAGGAAGGCAAACGTCCTAAAAGACCTGAGAATCTTTCACTTGGTGAAATCAGCTTCAAGGTTGAAAGCGCAGAATGCACAAAGTTCGAAGGTGTAATTGAAGCAAATCAGGATTACAACAATGCCACACTCGAAGTGATTGCTCTTCAGGAAGGTGTAATGGATGTTGATATGGTTTCGCTTATCCCAGAAGATACATACAATGGACATGGACTCCGCAAGGATCTCGTTGAAGCTCTTGCTGGTCTCGAACCAAAGTTCATGCGTTTCCCTGGTGGATGTGTGGTTCACGGTGGTGGTGACGGTTTCTGGAACACTTATCGTTGGGAAAACACTGTAGGCCCTAAAGAAGAGCGTGTTCACTTGAAGAATACTTGGGGTTATCATCAGTCAATGGATCTCGGTTACTATGAATATTTCCAGCTCTGCGAAGACCTCAACATGGCTCCTGTGCCAATCCTTCCTTGCGGTGTAGGTTGTCAAGGCGCTAATGGCGGTTGGAACATTCCAGAGCAGAATCAGTGGGTAGTTCCAATGGACGATATGGAAATGTGGACTCAGTCGGCTCTCGATCTCATTGAATGGGCAAATGGCGATGTTAACACTAAGTGGGGTAAGGTTCGTGCAGAAGCAGGTCATCCAGCTCCATTCGGTCTTAAGTATCTTGGTATCGGTAATGAAGAGAAGATTACTCCTGAATTCGAAACTCGCTTCAAGTATATGTATGAGCGCATCACTAAGGCTCACCCAGGAATCGTAATCGTAGGTACTTGCGGTCCTGGTTCTCATCCTGGCAATCCAGATTACGACAATGCTTGGAGAATCTCTGACGAAATCAAGATGCCTATTCTTGACGAACACTACTATGAGCCTCGTGACTACTTCTTCAACAACCAGCACAACTATGACGGATATGCAGCTAAGCATCCTAACACAAAGGTTTACCTTGGCGAATATGCTTCAAAGGACAAGAAGTTGGTTGACGCGCTTGCAGAAGGTCTTTACCTGCGCCGTGGTGGGCTTAATGATACTGTAGGGGCAATCACATCCTTTGCTCCT
>JAZUHO010000007.1:0-11104 GCA_045641745.1 Agathobacter sp.
ACAAATTTCCATAGAATAGAATTGATATTTTTATCATAAATTCTATTCACATTTTCCTGCTACTTACTATTCACATATTGGGGTGAAATTACACGCTTTTTTCCAAAAAATATAAGTTTTGAACAGCGGGAAACCCAGTAAAATGGATGTATACAAGAGTTATCCTCAAAATGTGGATAACTTGTGGATAAGCACTGTATAAGATGGGGATAGAATGTTAAATTACGGTGCATATTGAGGAAAATAAGCCTTATCTCGGAAAATTATGTTTATAACCCCTTTAAACGTTGCCTAAAACCATAAAATAGTGTACTATTATATCTGTATGATTATGGAAAACTATCTACATTTTTATTAAATGATAGGGAGATTATAAACAAATGGACTTATTACTTGAAAAATGGGACGAAATTCTAAATACCGTAAAGGAAGAACACGATATCAGTGATGTTTCTTTTGATACCTGGATGCGTCCTCTAGAAGTCTATGGTATTGACGGAGATAAATTATATATTTTGAGCCCTTCTGAACAAATGGCTCTTTCTTATATTACAAAGAAATACCTTCTTCCACTCAAAGTGACCATTGCAGAAATAACAGGTATAAAATATGATATTGAATTCATCTTACCAGAACAGGCAAATAAATTAAAAAGTACAAAACCTACCCCATCGAAAGCAGCTGCTTCTCAGGCAACTACTTCTAATTTGAATCCAAACTATACATTCGAAACCTTTGTCGTAGGAAACAATAATAGATTTGCGCAATCTGCAAGTCTCGCGGTGGCTGAATCTCCGGGAGAAGCATACAATCCACTATATATTTATGGTGGACCTGGTTTGGGTAAGACACATCTTATGCATTCCATCGGTCATTTCATTTTAGAGCAAAAACCAGAAACGAAGGTTTTATATGTAACTTCCGAAGAATTTACAAACGAAGTTATTGAATCTATCCGTAATGGTAATGCCTCTTCTATGACCAAATTCAGAGACAAATATCGTAAAGTTGATGTTCTCATGATTGATGACATCCAGTTTATTATAGGAAAAGAAAGTACACAGGAAGAATTTTTCCATACGTTTAATGCATTACAGACTGCTGGAAAACAAATCATTCTTACATCTGATAAACCGCCAAAAGAAATGGAAACCTTAGAAGAACGTATTCGTTCTCGTTTCGAATGGGGACTTATGGCGGATATCGGTGCTCCTGAGTATGAAACTCGTATGGCAATTCTTCGTAAGAAGGCAGAGTCTGATAATTTCAAAATTGATGATGAGATTCTTAATTACATTGCCAACAATATCAAATCCAATGTCCGTGAATTAGAAGGAGCTTTGAATAAACTCCTTGCTTACTACAATTTGGTTCATACGGATATTACAATGGAGATTGCTGAGAAGGAGCTTCAGAATATTATTACACCGGATAAGCCTAAGGAAATTACACCTCAGCTTATCATTGAAGTGGTATCGGAGCACTTTAAGATTTCTTTAGATCAGATGATTTCTAAGAATCGAAGCAGTGATATTGCAAAACCAAGACAGATTGCTATGTATTTATGCAAAACAATGACGGATATTCCTCTTGACACAATTGGAGCATTATTGGGTGGACGTGATCATTCTACAATTATCCACGGTATTAAAAAGATAAATGAAGAATACGAAAGTAGCGAAAACACCAAGAATCTCATAGAAACTATTAAAAAGAAGATTAATCCGAATTAATACCTATAAACGTTATCCACATCTATCAACAGTGGAAACGATGTGAAATATCTTGATAACTTCGCTTTTTTCCAAAAAAAAAGGGATAAGGTTTGGAATACTTTTGAAGTCTAGATTTTTTTATTCACAAAAGCACAAAAGATTTCACCGTATTTCTAACAGGTTTTAAAGATAGTTATCCAATTGCTCAAGCTAGAAAATATAAGGGGTTAAAGTGGTTATTAACATATAAACACCCCCTAAGAATATTATTATGAATTACTATATATTTATATACTAAAACGCGGAAGGAGTTTACGATGAAACTGATTTGTTCAAAAGCTAATTTACTACATGGGGTTAATATTGTTTCAAAAGCAGTTCCAACTAGAACAACAATGGCAATTCTTGAATGTATTCTTATTGATGCATCTGCAAATGAAATTAAATTAACAGCTAATGATATGGATTTAGGAATTGAAACTAAGATTGAAGGAGAAATAGTAGAACGTGGAGTGATTGCTCTTGATGCAAAGATTTTCTCTGAAATTGTTCGTAAATTACCTGATAGCGATGTGACGATTGAAACAGATGCATCTTTTAAAACAGTCATTTCTTGTGAAAAAGCGAAGTTCAATATTACTGGAAAATCCGGAGATGATTTCTCTTATATTCCATATATTGAGAAAAATGATGCAATTACCATCTCTCAATTTACGTTAAAGGAAGTAATCAGACAGACTATTTTCTCTATTGCTGATAACGACAATAACAAATTAATGACAGGAGAACTATTTGAGATAGCTGAGAACCAGTTACGCGTAGTTTCTTTAGACGGACATCGTATCTCTATCCGTAGAATTGAGTTAAAAAATAATTATCCAAACAAGAAAGTGGTTGTTCCAGGTAAAACCCTTCAGGAAATTAGTAAAATTGTTCCTGGTTCCGTGGACGAAGATGTATTTATTTACTTAACGGACAATCATATTGTGTTTGATTTTGCAAATACAACGGTAGTATCCAGATTAATTGAAGGTGAATACTTTAAAATTGATCAGATGTTGTCCTCTGATTATGAGACAAAAGTTGTAATTAACAAAAAAGAGTTATTAGAATGTATTGATCGAGCTACACTTCTTGTAAAAGAGGGAGATAAAAAGCCTATTATCATGAATGTAGCTGAAGATAACATGGAATTAAAGATTAACTCCTTTATTGGTTCCATGAATGAAGATATTGATATCACAAAAGAGGGAAAAGATATTTTGATTGGATTTAATCCAAAATTCTTTATCGATGCCCTTCGTGTAATTGATGAGGAGAATGTTTCACTTTACATGGTGAATCCAAAAGCTCCTTGCTTTATCAAGGATGATGAAGGTAAATATATTTACATGATTCTTCCTGTAAACTTTAATGCTAATGCAAACTAGGAGAATATATGATTACAGTAAATATTCGAGAAGAAGAAGAATTTATTAAACTTGGACAGGCACTAAAGAAAGCTAGTTTAGTGGGATCTGGTGTAGAAGCTAAAATGGTAATTCAAGATGGACTTGTTGAAGTAAACGGTGAAGTTGAAGTTCAACGTGGTAAGAAATTACATGATGGAGACGTTGTCTCTTACAATGGAGAGACAATTCAGATTGTAAAATGATAATAAAATCCCTTGAATTAAGCAATTTCCGCAATTATGAGAATTTATCACTTACGTTAGATCATGGAACAAATATTATCTATGGGGATAATGCGCAAGGAAAGACCAATATTCTTGAGTCAATCTATGTTTCTGGTACAACGAAATCTCATAAAGGGAGTAAGGATAAAGAGTTAATTCGGTTTGGTGCAGATGAATCTCATATCAAAACGGTTATTTCAAAAAATGATAAGGAATATCAAATTGATATGCATTTGAGAAAAAATCGAACAAAGGGAATTGCCATTAATCGAATTCCAATCAAGAAAGCAAGCGAATTGTTTGGAATTATTAATATTGTGTTTTTCTCTCCGGAGGATTTGAATATTATCAAAAATGGTCCTGCGGAAAGAAGAAGATTTCTTGATTTAGAATTATGTCAGTTGGATAAAATATATTTATCGGATTTGGCAAAGTATAACAAAACGCTAAACCAAAGAAATCAGCTTTTAAAAGATATAAACTTTCGCCCAGAGCTTGCAGATACATTACCTGTATGGGATATGCAGCTGCTTGAATACGGGAAGAAAGTGATAAAAACCAGAAAGAAATTTGTGGAGGAACTGAATGAAATCATTCATGATATCCATTTTCGTATTTCTGGTGGAAAAGAAAATTTAATTTTGAAGTATGAAGCCAACATCGATGATATTTTCTTCGAGGATGAATTGATGCGGGCCAAAGCAAAAGATAAAAAACTTGGACAAACTACTGTGGGGCCACACAGGGACGATTTATTGTTTGAAATTGATGGTGTGGATATTCGAAAGTATGGATCTCAGGGACAACAGCGTACATCTGCGCTATCTTTGAAATTATCGGAAATCGAACTGGTAAAGAAATCCATAAAGGAATCGCCAATATTATTGTTGGACGATGTATTGTCTGAGCTGGATAGTAATAGACAAAACTATTTGTTAAATAGCATTTCCGACACGCAAACATTGATTACATGTACGGGATTGGATGAATTTGTGAAAAATAGATTTCATATCAACAAGGTTTATCAGGTAATAGCTGGTAACGTATTTGAAAAGGAATCCATTGAGGATATTTAGTTTTATTTGGAGGATTATTCATGAGTGAACAAGTGCAAAATACTCAGGAATATGGAGCAGACCAAATTCAAATTTTAGAAGGATTGGAAGCTGTTCGTAAGAGACCTGGAATGTATATTGGTAGTACCTCTTCAAGAGGACTTCATCATCTGGTTTACGAAATCGTTGACAATGCGGTGGATGAAGCATTGGCTGGATATTGTAAAAATATTGAGGTAACAATTGAGGAAGATAATTCCATTACCGTACTGGATGATGGTAGAGGAATTCCTGTCGGAATGAATAAGAAAGCAGGAAAATCTGCTCTCGAAGTTGTATATACTGTGTTACACGCAGGTGGAAAATTTGGCGGTGGAGGATACAAGGTATCCGGAGGATTGCACGGAGTAGGTGCTTCCGTAGTAAACGCTCTTTCTACTTGGTTAAGTGTAGAAGTGTACAAAGAAGGGAAAGTATATTCTCAGAGCTATAAACGTGGAAAAGCAGACGATGAAGTAAAAGTAATTGGAACCTGTGATCCAGAGCTTCATGGAACAAAAGTTCACTTTCTTCCAGATCCAGAAATTTTTGAAGAAACTGTATATGACTATGAGATTTTAAAGCAGAGATTGCGTGAAACAGCGTTTTTAACAAAAGGACTTCGCATTGTGTTAAAGGATGTTCGTGAGAATTCCATTCACAATCATGAGTTCCATTATGCAGGTGGAATTAAGGAATTTGTTACTTACTTAAATCGTGGAAAGCAGCCAATGTATGACGAAGTTATATATTGTGAGGGTACAAGAGACGGTGTGTATGTAGAAGTTGCAATGCAGCATAACGATTCCTATAATGATTCTACATATAGTTTTGTTAATAACATCATTACTCCAGAGGGAGGAACACACCTTGCTGGATGTAGAAATGCATTAACAAAAACCTTTAACGCGTATGCGCGTGCAAACAAAATTTTAAAAGATTCCGATCCAGCATTAACTGGTGATGATATACGAGAAGGACTTACTGCAATCATAAGTATCAAGATTGAGGAGCCACAGTTTGAAGGACAGACAAAGCAAAAGCTTGGAAATAGCGAAGCAAGAGGTGCTGTGGATTCCGTAGTAAGTGAGAAATTAACTTACTTCCTGGAGCAGAATCCAGACATTGCTAAAAGCATTTGTGAGAAGTCTATGCTTGCACAAAGAGCGCGTGAAGCCGCAAGAAAAGCGAGAGAATTAACCAGAAGAAAGACAGCTTTGGAGGGAACATCTCTTCCAGGAAAGCTTGCAGACTGTTCGGACAAGGATCCTAAAAACTGTGAGATTTTCATCGTAGAGGGAGATTCCGCTGGTGGTTCTGCAAAGAAAGCAAGAAGTCGTGCAACACAGGCTATATTGCCACTTCGTGGAAAAATCTTAAATGTTGAGAAGGCAAGATTAGACAGAATCTATGGAAATGCCGAGATTAAAGCCATGATTACAGCTTTTGGTACCGGTATTCATGATGATTTTGATATTAGTAAATTGCGCTATCACAAAATTATTATTATGACAGATGCCGACGTGGATGGTGCCCATATTGCAACCTTAATGTTGACATTCTTATATCGCTTCATGCCAGAATTAATCAAACAGGGACATGTTTATCTTGCAAATCCTCCACTATATAAACTGGAGAAAAATAAGCAGGTTTGGTATGCATATTCCGATGAAGAGTTAAATAAAATTCTTGCAGAGGTTGGAAGAGATACCAATAACAAAATCCAGCGATACAAAGGATTGGGAGAAATGGATGCGGAACAGTTATGGGAGACAACCATGGATCCAGAGAAGCGTATCTTAAAGCAGGTAGTATTTGATGAGGAATATGCTTCCGAAATAGATGTTACATTCACCACTTTAATGGGTGATGATGTAGAACCAAGAAGAGAATTTATCGAAGAGAACGCAAAATATGTTCAGAACCTTGATATTTAGTAAGGAGGAATCAGTCAGTGGATGACAAAATTTTTGACCAGATTCAACCGGTCGACCTGAAAAAGACCATGGAAACCTCCTATATCGATTATGCAATGAGCGTTATTGCAAGCCGTGCATTACCAGATGTTAGAGATGGATTAAAACCAGTACAAAGAAGAGTATTGTATTCAATGATTGAGTTGAACAATACTCCAGACAAACCACATAGAAAATGTGCTCGTATTGTCGGTGATACAATGGGTAAGTATCATCCACATGGAGACAGCTCAATCTATGGAGCATTAGTTAATATGGCACAGCCATGGTCAACAAGATGTCCTCTTGTTGATGGACATGGAAACTTTGGTTCTGAGGATGGAGACGGAGCGGCTGCTATGCGATATACTGAGGCAAGACTCAGTAAAATCTCTATGCAGATGATAGAGGATATCAATAAAAATACCGTAGATTTCGTAGACAACTTTGATGGAACAGAAAGAGAACCAGTTGTATTACCATCTAGATATCCAAACCTTTTAGTAAACGGAACAACTGGTATTGCCGTAGGTATGGCAACGAACATACCACCACATAACTTAAGAGATACCATATCTGCAGTTGTTCGCATCATTGATAATGATATTGCAGAACAGGAAACTACAATTGATGAGTTAATTGGAATCATCAAAGGACCAGATTTTCCAACAGGAGGTATTATTCTTGGAACTTCTGGAATTAATGAGGCATACAGAACAGGTAGAGGAAAAATTCGTTGCCGTGCAGTAACCGATATCGAACCAATGCAAAATGGAAAGAATCGAATTGTCGTAACAGAGCTTCCATACCTTGTAAATAAAGCTCGATTAATTGAAAAAATCGCAGACTTAGTAAAAGACAAGAAAATCGATGGTATCACAGATTTAAGAGATGAATCCGATCGTGAAGGAATTCGTGTTGTAATTGAACTTCGAAGAGATGTAAATCCAAGTGTTGTTTTGAATTTGTTATATAAGCATACCCAGATGCAGGATACATTTGGAGTGATTAACCTTGCGTTAGTGAATAATCAGCCAAAGGTGTTAAATCTTTATGAGATGCTTCGCCTTTACTTAACACATCAGAAAGAAGTAATTACAAGAAGAACACAATTTGATTTAAATAAGGCGGAAGAAAGAGCTCATATCTTACAGGGATTAATTATCGCTTTAGATAACATTGATGAAGTAATATCAATTATTCGAAGCAGTAGAACCACTGCCGAAGCAAAAGAGCGATTAATCGAACGCTTTGCATTGTCAGATGCACAATCGCAGGCAATTGTTGATATGCGTCTTCGTGCTCTCACCGGATTGGAAAGAGAGAAATTAGAGGCAGAATATGCGGAATTAATGGAAAAAATCCGTGAATTAAAGGCAATTCTTGCTGACGAAAAAGTATTATTAGGCGTAATTCGTGAAGAAATTCTTGTAATTGCAGAAAAATATGGTGAGGATCGCCGTACTTCTATTGGATTTGATGAATATGACATCTCCATGGAAGATTTAATTCCAGTAACAAACACAGTCATTACCATGACAAAGGTTGGTTACATAAAACGAATGAATACAGAGAATTTCAAGAGTCAGAATCGTGGTGGAAAAGGAATCAAAGGTATGGAAACCATTGAAGATGACTACATAGTGGAAATGCTGATGACCACCTCTCATCACTACTTAATGTTCTTTACAAGTACAGGAAGAGTATATAGAATTAAGGCTTATGAAATTCCAGAAGCAAGTAGAACATCAAGAGGAACTGCAATTATTAATATCATTCCATTGCAGCCTGGTGAGAAAATCACAGCCATGATTCCAATCAAAGAATACGAAGATAACAAATACCTCTTTATGGCAACCAAAAATGGTATTGTAAAGAAAACTTCTGTGAAAGATTATGAAAATATTCGTAAAACCGGATTAGCAGCCATCAATTTAAGAGAGGATGATGAGTTAATCGAGGTTAAAATTACAGATAATAGCTCTGATATTTTCTTATTCACGAAGTTTGGCCAGTGTATTCGTTTCCATGAAACCGATGTAAGAGAAACCGGAAGAACCACAATGGGTGTAATCGGAATGAATCTTACAGATGGAGACAAGGTAATCGCAATGCAAATTGATAAGCAGGGCGAATCCGTTATGATTGTTTCTGAGAATGGACTTGGAAAGTGTACGAAGATTGAAGAATTCACTGCTCAAAATAGAGGTGGAAAAGGCGTTAAGTGCTATAAAATAACAGAAAAATCTGGAAATCTTGTTGGAGTGAAATCCGTAGGATTAGAAGATGAATTAATGTTAATCAATACAGAAGGTATTATTATTCGAATTCGAGTAGCAGATACTGCACTTCTAGGTAGAGTAACCTCAGGTGTGAAGCTTATTAATTTAAGTAACGACGTAAAAGTTGCAAGTATCGCAAAAGTAATTGAAGATAAATCCCTCATGCAGAACACTGACGATGAAACAGAAGAAGGAACCAAAGAAGAATAGTTCCTAGAAAAAAGGCGTTTGTATATTGATAAATCTCTTAAGAAAGAGAAGCATCAATATGCAACGCCTTTTCTAATATAGTTTCGTGGTTTTACCTGAAAGCTACTAATTGATAATATTATGGTAACAGGGATTATATATATTAATAACATTTAGTAAATATAATTATAATAACAAATTAAAAATATCTTGCTATTTATAAGCAAAAGAAAATATACTTTAAGATAGAGAATAACAAAAGAAAAGACGGAGGGTAATATGATTCGAAATGTAGACGTCTCACTTGTAACAAATACGATAAAAGAAATGTGCATAGAAGCAAATCACTATCTTTCTTCGGATATGAAGAAGGCGATGGAGAATGCATGTGAAACAGAAAAATCTGAATTGGGAAAAAAGATACTAAATCAGTTGCAGGATAATTTAAAAATTGCAGCGGAGGATATGATTCCAATTTGTCAGGATACCGGAATGGCAGTTATCTTTATGGAAATTGGCCAGGATGTACATTTCGAGGGTGGAAATTTGGAAGATGCCATCAATGAAGGTGTTCGCCAAGGTTATGTAGAAGGATACCTTAGAAAAAGCGTAGTAAAGAATCCAATTGAACGTATAAATACAAAGGACAATACTCCAGCGGTTATTCATTATTCTCTTGTAGTAGGTGATCAGGTAAAAATAACCTTTGCACCAAAAGGCTTTGGAAGTGAAAATATGTCTCGCGTCTTTATGCTGAAACCAGCAGATGGAATTGAAGGGGTGAAGGAAGCAATTCTTACAGCGGTAAAGGATGCTGGTCCGAACGCGTGTCCTCCTATGGTAGTAGGAGTTGGCGTTGGTGGAACCTTTGAAAAATGTGCGTTAATGGCAAAAAAAGCGTTAACGAGAGAAGTAAATCAGCATTCAGAAATTGAATATGTAAAAGAATTAGAAATTGAAATGTTAGAAAAGATAAATAAATTGGGAATTGGACCAGGTGGATTAGGTGGAACAACAACTGCTCTTGCTGTAAATATCAATACCTATCCAACACATATAGCTGGCTTACCAGTCGCAATCAATATTTGTTGTCATGTAAATAGACATGTGGTAAGAGAAATTTAAAGAGGAAATTAAAATGAGTAATGAAAATAAGTACATTCAAACTCCAATAACGGAAAATGTAACACAGAACTTAAAAGCAGGAGATTACGTTTACATAACTGGAACAATTTATGTAGCAAGAGATGCTGCACACAAGAGAATGATAGAAGCATTGGAAAAAGGGGAAGATTTGCCAATTGATATCAAGGATGCAACCATATATTATATGGGACCATCTCCAGCAAGAGAAGGAAGAGTCATAGGATCAGCTGGACCAACAACAGCCTCAAGAATGGACAAATATGCACCAACATTATTAAACCTTGGTGAGAAGGCAATGATTGGAAAAGGGAAGAGAACACAAGCAGTTAAGGATGCAATTATGAAAAACAAAGCGGTATACTTTGCAGCTGTTGGCGGAGCTGGTGCATTGTTGTCCAAATGCATTAAAGAATCAGAAATTGTATGCTATGAAGATTTAGGAGCAGAAGCAATCCGAAAACTGAAAGTAGAAAATTTTCCTGCAATAGTAGTAATTGATTGTGAAGGAAATGACTTATATGAGACGGCAATAAAGGAATTTTCAGAGGAAGAATAGGAATAAAAAACTGCAGTATCTACTATATAGTAATGATATAAAAAAAATATAGAAAAAATTTGAAAAAATATAAAATTTATAATTGACAAAATGGCCCATTCCTAGTAGAATAATTTTTGCGTCACGGACGCAGACATTTTCATAAAGAAAGTGAATTCGGAGAAGTACTCAAGTGGCCGAAGAGGTGCCCCTGCTAAGGGTATAGGTCGGGTAACCGGCGCGAGGGTTCAAATCCCTCCTTCTCCGCTCAATTTTCTAGAAAATGGAAAAGAAAATCAAAAAAGTAGTTGACAAGAATCACTACTTATGATAATCTAAATGAGCTGTCGCAAAGAGCTGTTAAAGCAAAAGGCGAAGCAAAGAACATTGATAATTAAACAGTGAAAAACCTTGAAAGATTCAATGAGAACAATTCTTCAATCGAAAGATTGAAACGAACATCTTTGAATATTCAAAGAACCTTTAAACAGTAAATTCAGATTTATCTGAATG
>JAZUHO010000008.1:0-9887 GCA_045641745.1 Agathobacter sp.
AACTCCGGAGGCGGTTAGCGAAAAATCCAAGGGACTTCCTGTGAACTTACAGGGAGCCCTTTTTGTTTTTCAATCATCATTTCGGCAATGCGCTTGCCCATTTCATGGGGGAGGTGTCCCAAAGAAATTACCTGGGAAGAAACAAGATTGTTGCCTCGTTCCTGCGGATAATGACGCAAATAGGTATCGTCAAAGGAAGCGAGCTGTAAGCCGTATTGCTCAATTAGAAGATTCGCATGGGCAATACCGGAATAGGAAATTTTCCCACTGGACAGAAGACGGCGCACGTAGAATGCAATTTCGTCATTGAAACACACGATAGCGGTACACGGCTCCTTCGAGGATAGAATTCTTTTTACAATTTGTTCCAAATGGGAAGGATTCTCGTTGCGGCGTAGCACGAGCTGTTCGCGGGTGGAGAACCATCCAATCTGATCATCATTGACGGTGAGCTTGTGGTTAATCATGGTTTCCATAAATCCGTGATAGCGCTCCGGTCCTTGGTTGCTGTCACTCAAAAATATCCCTGCAATATGGGTATGGCCTTCTCGTATAAGACGGCTAGCCAGCATAGCAGCACCCTGGTAATTCGCATCTTTGAGATACGTACTGTTAGAAAGTGCCGGATAAGAGCCAAAGAGAAAAAGCGTAGCGCACCCCTCTGCTTCGAGACGCCGGTATAAATCCAAATTGGGATTCGGCAGCGCGGACTTCACAGGCTCCACAATGAGGCCGCGATAGCCGTCGCCTTTTCGCAAAAGAATTTCTTCAAGGAGCGCGCGTTCAGTGTCAATTCGGTTGCGGGTGAGAAGGACATCGGTTTGGTAGCTGTGTTGTTGAAGCGTAGTGGTGATGTCATGGATTAGTTCTGGATAAATGTAATCCTGATCGGTTGAGACAAGAAGTCCAATCCTATTTTCGGTGTGATTGGAGCTTAATCCAGTGGCGAAGGAACCGCTTCCCTGCCGCTTCTCAATGATGCCCTCCTGTTCCAAAAGCTTAAGTGCCTGACGAACGGTTTGGCGGCTAACGTGATAGCGTTTGCAAAGCTCATTTTCAGAAGGTAGCTTATCGTTTCCTGCCTGGAGGCCACGCTGTACGACTTCCTTGAGTCGCTCAGCGAGCCACTTGTATTTGATTGCCATATAGAAATCACTCTCCTAACTTGGTTACTTTATCCGAAAGCATTAGGGATAAAAAATGGTAAATGTTAAAAATTTGTGGAAATAGACAGGGGAATATTTACCTCTGTCAGATAAGAAAGTTTGTTTTTTTTGGCTGATGTTTATGAAAAAAATGAAAAAAAAATAAACTTTTTACACTTTTTTCCATTTTGCACAAAACCCAAATGTGGACTAATGGGCTATGCTTTAAGGCATTTTATGCAAAAGAAAACAAAATAGGTGAAAAAAACAAACCTCTATCTTAAAAAAACAAACTTATTATAATGACTTGTATTTGAAATGAATTTTATCACAAGCAACTTGTATTGTAAACACTTCATAAACATAGAAAATATAAGGGTTTCGCGTTGACGAAGAAAATGCACAGTGCTACTATTTACTCACGGGGAACAAAAAGAGAGTCCCCAGATAAACAATGTATTGGGAGGAAACAAAAAATGAGGAGAAAAGTAGTTGCATTATTATGCGCATCAGCAATGGTATTCGGTCTTGTAGGCTGTGGTAGCCAGCCAGCTGCAAAGGAAGAAAAGGGAGATGGATTAATCAAAGTTGGTATCATCAACAACGATCCAAATGAGTCTGGATACCGTACAGCAAATGACAAGGATATGAAAGCTATGTTTACAAAAGAGAATGGATATGAAGCTTCTTTTGCATATAGCTTAAAGAACGAAGAGCAGATGAAATCAGCTCAGAAGTTCATCCAGGATGGCGTAGATTACTTACTTCTTTCAGCTGCTGGAACAGCAGGCTGGGATTCAGTTTTAAAAGATGCTGAGAAGAACGGAACAAAGGTTATCTTATTTGACCGTACTATCGATGCAAGCGATGAGTTGTATGAGGCTTCTGTAGTATCTGATATGGATAAAGAAGGCGAGACAGCTGTTAAATGGTTAGAGGACCAGAAATTAAGCGAGTACAACGTAATTCACCTTCAGGGTGAGATGGGATCTGCAGCTCAGAAAGGACGTTCTGGAGCTCTTACTGCAGCAGCAAAAGACAAAGGTTGGAACATTGTGGCAGAGCAGACAGCTGAGTGGAACGCAGAGAAAGCACAGCAGATTGTACAGTCAGTTATCGAAAAAGGTGACAAATTCAACGTTATCTACGCTGAGAATGATGATATGGCAAAAGGTGCTGTAGCAGCTCTTGATAAAGCAAACATCCCTCATGGTGTTGGCAAAGACGTAATCGTTATGGGATTTGACTGTAACTCATGGGCTCTTAAAGAGTTAAAAGCTGGAAACTGGAACTATGATGGACAGTGTAACCCATTCCAGGCTTCTTACATCAACGATATTATCCAGAAACTTGAAAAAGGTGAGAAACTTTCTGATAAAGTAATCGTTATGGAAGAGAAGGGATTCGATGCTACAACAATTTCTGATGATGATGTTGCAAAATACGGAATCTAATTGGGAAACGTATCACGAATTTAGAAACTAGTTGAAAGTGTGGCGCGGTGCGGCGTAAAAGAGGTTTGAACGCTTGCTCCGCGCCTTTTATAAAGATGTGAAGGAGAGATACACTGGTGAAAGACAAATCTGTATTGGAAATGAGAAATATCCATAAAAGCTTTCCCGGAGTACGTGCATTGCAGGCTGTAGATTTCACGTTATGTGAAGGCGAGATTCATGCACTTATGGGAGAAAATGGAGCAGGAAAATCCACTTTAATCAAAGTTCTTACAGGCGTTTATGAGAAGGATGAAGGAGATATCTTCCTTAAGGGCAACGAGAGTGCAGTTGCAATACGCTCCCCTCAGGATGCCCAAAATTTAGGAATTAGTACCGTGTACCAGGAGATTACACTCTGCCCAAATTTGACAGTTGCAGAGAATATATATATTGGTCGTACGAAAGAGAAAGTAACAAACTGGAAGAAAATGAACGAGGGTGCAGACAAAATCTTGAAGGCACTTGATATTCCTGCGAAGGCAACGCAGCAGTTATCTACCTGCTCAATTGCAATTCAGCAGATGGTAGCAATTGCACGTGCGGTTGACATGGAATGTAAGGTTCTAATTTTGGATGAACCAACCTCGTCTTTGGATGAAAACGAAGTACAAAAGCTATTCAAATTGATGAGAGATTTGAAGGCAAAAGGCGTTGGTATCATCTTCGTAACGCACTTTTTGGATCAGGTATATGAAGTGTGTGACAAGATTACAGTTCTACGTGATGGTAAACTGGTTGGCGAATATGAGATCGCAAATTTACCTCGTGTACAGTTAGTTGCAAAAATGTTGGGAAAAGAAATGGACGATATGTCAGACATTAAAGGTGAGCAGAAGGCTTACGTGCCAAAAGAAGGAAATGTTCCGGTATTTGAAGCAGAAGGCCTTGTAAGCAATGCTGGAATTAAGCCATTTGATTTCCACATTAACAAGGGTGAAGTAAATGGTTTCACAGGTCTTCTTGGATCAGGACGAAGCGAATGTGTGCGTGCAATCTTCGGAGCTGATCATGTGACTGGTGGTAAAGTAAAAGTGAATGGCAAAGAGGTTAAGATTAGTAAACCAATCGATGCCATGAAGCAGGGTATTGCATACTTACCAGAAGACCGAAAAGTAGATGGTATTATTGGAGATTTATCCGTTCGTGAGAACATTATTCTCGCACTTCAGGTAAAGAAAGGCTTCTTTAAACCATTCTCTAAAGCGGAACAGTATAAGATGGCAGATGAATATATTAAGCTTTTGGAAATTAAGACTGCATCGGCGGATACACCGATTAAGTCATTGTCAGGAGGAAATCAGCAGAAATGTATTCTTGCTAGATGGCTCCTTACCAATCCAGAATATTTAATTTTGGATGAGCCAACACGTGGTATCGATGTTGGTACAAAGGTGGAAATTCAGAAATTGGTACTGAAATTAGCGTCAGAAGGAATGAGTGTAACCTTTATTTCTTCTGAGACAGACGAAATGATTCGTACCTGTTCAAGACTTGTAGTAATGCGTGACCGTAAGGTGGTAGGCGAAATCTCAGGCGATGAATTAACACAGAATAAGATCATGAGTACAATTGCCGGAGGTGAAGAGAATGCTTAACAAAATTATGAGAAATCAGCTGGTTATTCCAGTTGCAGCACTTCTGATATTAGCGATTTTTAACCTGATTGCAGATCCTTCCTTCTATTCGATTACAATGGGAAAAACGAGTACAGGGGATCCAATTCTTACAGGTTATTTGATTACAATTTTAGATTATGGTTCAGAGCTTGCTATCTTAGCAATCGGTATGACACTTGTTACGGCAGCTTCTGGTGGACAGGATATTTCCGTCGGCGCTGGTATTGCTATCGCAGGATCCGTAATTCTTCGTGTTCTTTGCGGCTCAGATGCGACCTGTGATATAGTAGAGGCTCCTATTATTTTAGCATTTTTACTAGCGGTTGTAGTATCTGCTCTCTTTGGAGCTTTCAACGGAACTTTGGTTGCATATTTCAATATTCCACCAATGGTTGCCACTTTGATTCTCTTTACAGCAGGTCGTTCGGTTGCAGCTTGGATTAACCATAACCAGCTTCCAATCGTAAATGATCCAGCTTATGCAGTGTTTGGTGGAAGTATTCCGGGATGCCCAATTCCAACACCTGTATTTATCGCAATTGCAGCAATGGTTATTACCGCGTTATTGTTGAAATTTACAAACCTTGGATTATATGCCCAGTGTGTTGGTATCAACGAGAGCTCTTCTAGATTAAATGGATTAAATCCAAAGGCTATCAAATTCTTAACCTTTGTACTGCTTGGCGTATGTGTTGCTGTATGTGGTTTGATCAAAACAAGTCGTCTTGGAACCATTAACTACTCAGTAGTAGCCAAGGACATTGAAATGGACGCCATCCTTGCGGTTGCACTTGGTGGAAATGCATTAAGTGGTGGTAAGTTTAACATGGCAGCGTCTATTTTAGGTGCTTATGTTATCCAGTTCTTAACAACAACCTTATACAAATTTGAGGTTAAAGCTGCTGCATTACCAGCGTATAAAGCAGTTGTTGTAATTATCTTAGTTGTACTTTCTTCTCCAGTTGTTAGAGCAAAGCTTTCTGCAATTACGAACAGAAGAAAAGCACAGGCAAAGGAGGTAGCTTAGTATGGCAGCAAATGTAAAAACCAAAGAAAAAGCCACTTCTGGCAACGCCTTTTCTAAGAAAATAGCAGGGCTTTCTGATACAAATATGCTTCTTTCCATTACGATAGTTGTATTCTTCGTAATGTACATCGGCGCAATTGTGATTCAAGGTGGTGGATGGCGCAACCCACAGGCATTCTTCAATATTTTGAATGCGAATTCTGGTTTGATTATCACATCTGTTGGAATGAGTATTGTTATGATTACTGGCGGAATTGATATCTCTGTTGGTGGAGTTGTCTGCTTGGTAAGCATGTGCTGCGCTGTATATCTAGATTTCGGCGGTGGAAATATTTTTGTAGCGATTTTAATCGCACTTGGTGTTGGACTACTATTTGGTCTTGTTCAGGGATTCTTAGTTGCATACTTAGACATCCAGCCATTTATCGTTACTTTGGCAGGAATGTTCTTCGCAAGAGGAATGACGACCATCGTACATACCGATCCATTCAACGTTGAGAATCCAGCACTAGTAGCACTTAAGGATACACGAATTATTGTTCCAGGATTAGGAACCTATAATCGTAGAGGTATCTATGTAGATGCTTATGTGGAAATTGGAGCTGTAATCGCATTGTTGGTAGTTATTTTGTTCTTCTGCTTGCTTCGTTGGACAAAGCTTGGCCGTAGCTTCTATGCAGTAGGTGGAAATAACCAGAGTGCATTAATGCTTGGAATTAATGTGAAGAGAACGAAATTCCTTTCCCACCTTCTTTGTGGACTTCTTGCAGGTGTTGCAGGATTCGCATATTTCTTACATGTAGGATCTGGTGCACCAAGCCACGCAGCAGGTATGGAAATGAACGCAATCGCATCTTCTATTATCGGTGGAACTATGCTTACCGGTGGTGTAGGAAATATTATTGGTACCTTATTTGGTGTTCTCTCACTTAGTACGATTCAGGACATTGTTGCTTCTGCAGGTCTTGATGAGGCATGGTGGACAGGAATTACAATTGCAGCAATGCTTTGCTTGTTCTTAGTGATTCAGTCCGTTGTAATGGCAAAACGTAGAAACAAGTAAAAGGGAATACAGGAAAGTAAAATGAAATGAATTTCAAAGAGTTGTCACAATGCGTGGCAACTCTTTTTGTTTGCGCGCCATGGGCGCGTTTTAACGGGTGAAAGTCCGAAAAATTAGAACTATGTTTCTGGCGGACATCGAAAGAGAAGCTAGAAGCGGATTCCGATGAAAAAAATCAGAAAAAGAAGCCAGCGAGCATCGAAAGATAGTCCGGAATCGAATTCCGATGAAAAAAATCCAAAAAAAGGAGCTAGCGAGCATCGAAATAGAAGCTGGAAGCGGATTTCGATGAAAAAAAATCAGAAAAAGAAGCCAGCGAGCATCGAAATAGGAGCTGGAAGCGGATTCCGATGAAAAAAATCCAAAAAAAGAAGCCAGCGAGCATCGAAATAGGAGCCGGAAGCGTATTCCGATGAAAAAAATTCAAAAAAAGGAGCTAGCGAGCATCGAAATAGAAGCCGGAAGCGGATTCCGATGAAAGAACCCCAGAAAAAGGAGCCAGCGAGCATCGAAATAGGAGCCGGAATCGAATTTCGATGTAAGAAACCCAGAAAAAAGAAGTAAGTGACACTGCGATAGGAGTAAAGTAACACAAATGGGCTGACAAAGGTTTACAAAATAGGAAAAAGGTGCTAGATTATATGTAATGGAGTATAAGTATGCAAAGAGAGGTACGTAGTTTCATGAAAAAAAGAATCAGTTATAATACCAAATTAATTGGGGCCTTTTTGCTGGTAGCACTAGTGGGAATTATTATTACAGGTCTTATCGCTATTCGTAAATCAGAGGATGTACTAGAAAGTAATATGATAGTATCCTCCAACCAAACGATTGACAATGCGACCTTCAATTTTCAAACCTTTACGAAGACGTTGAGTCTTCCGGTTGACTTGCTAACGAGAAAAGACGCAGTTCGCCTTTTACAGCAAGAGGATAATTTTGATAAGTATATCGCGAATGTACAGGACGAATTAGTAGCTGCAACAAAGGTTATTCCAGGTGCAGTGCGTGCATACTATGCAACCGAGTCAGGAACAGTTATTTATGGCTGGATTGAGTATGATGAGAGTGGAAAGAAGATTTCCAAGAATAAAATTGTTGAAAACAATCCATTGTCCGGAGAAGAATGGTACCAAAATTGTCAGGGAAGAAGTGCAAGACCGAATCAGATATTCAGTTACTTTACGAAGCCATATAAGGATGCGGAAACTGGCAAAGACATTATTACCGTGTGCCAGGAGGTAAAGACAAAGAATGTGGTACAAGGTGTTGTTGCGATGGATGTTGAGGTACAGACCATTCAAGACTATTTAAACAACACAAAAATTTTGGAAACGGGATTTGTAGAATTGGTCGATGAATCAGGAACTGTGCTGATTGAAAACGATGCAGATGCTTTTTCGAATGGCTCGATGGGCAATGAGCCGTTCTGGGAAGAGCTTAGCCAACAGATTCAAAAAGAACAACAGAAAAAAGATACCCTTAGCATGAGTGAAAACGAAGAGGACAAAGCAAAGGGCGAAGAAATGGTTGTCCGTGCAAATACGGTTTTTGAAGCAGATAATACCTTAATTAGCGTAAATGCAGCTGTCGATGCAGTAACGGGATGGCGCATTGTTGGATTTGTTAGTGAAACAGAGAATAAAGATAATGTTCGTGGAATACGTACGGCAATCAATGTCGCAATATTGGTTGGAATTGCAGTAAGTATCTTCTTGGGAGCATTCTTTTCACGGGATGTCATGAAAGAAATACGCAAGATTATGAAAGCTGTCGAAACCGTTGCCCAAAATGATTTTACACAACCAATTATAGTAAAAAGACAAGACGAATTGGGCGAATTGGAGCGCAATTTTAATGAAATGCTATTACAGGTCTCTTCTGCAATTCACGAGGTTGGAGAGAAGTCGGAGCAGATTATTGCATCCTCCGATGAAATCAACGAGATTGCGGTAACGACGCAAAGCACTATGACAGAAGTAACGCAGGCAATTGGCAATGTGGCTTCTGGTGCAGAGAAACAAGCAGAGAGTACAAATGATGCCAGCAATCAAACCATGGCACTAAGTGAGAGTCTGGATGAAACCAATTCTTATGTAGACGAGATTGGAGAAAAAGCGAAGCTTGCGACATCAGTCAGTGCGGATGGTTTGAGGTGTGTAAGCGATTTGATTGAGAAAGCGAACAGCACATCCGAGAATGCAAAGGTTTCCTTAAATGTTATGGAGGAAATGATTGAAAGTATTAACAAGATTTTCTACATTTCCGATGCCATTGCAGGAATTACTGCACAAACGAATTTGCTATCCTTGAATGCTTCCATTGAAGCAGCAAGAGCTGGAGAGATGGGAAGAGGCTTCTCTGTTGTAGCAGACGAGATTCGTCAATTAGCAGACCAATCGAAGGAATCTACCGATGAAATTAAGGAAATTATTGCAGAAATTACCGATAAATCAAAATTAGTAGAGAAGACCATGAAAGAATCAGAGACGCTTCAGAGTGAGCAGCAGGAAGCAATTTCACAGACAGAGCAAATCTTTAATAACATCATTAAGCAGATTGAAGAGCTCAGCAGCGGAATGGAGCATATCAACGAGCTTAATAGCAACATGGTAGAGAATAAAGACCTTGTTCTTAACAAGATGGATATAATTGCAGCTGTTTCAGAGGAGTCAGCAGAAGCAACCAATCAGGTAAACCAATCTACAGAGCAGGTGAATGAAACCATGCAGGACATCACAGAGCATAGCAAAAATCTTCAGACAATCGCGCGCGAAATGGAGGTGCTTGTCAATAAATTTAAGATTGCTGAATCAGACAATAAGTAATAATATCGTACTTTACTTGCCAAGGGAAGCTGTTGCACTTCGGTGCAGCAGCTTCTCTGCGTGTGCGCCATGTAGTGCATGGCGCTAATGTCATTGCCAGTATTATGGCTTCGAGAAGAAATAATTCTTTTCTCTTACGAAAAGCAATTCCTCAAGCTTTAATTTTATTAAAGGAATTTGGAAAGACCTTGGGAAATAGGAGTAGTATTTTGCATATGCAAGTCGTATAATAAAGTCGGTTAAAAATGAGTAGAGGAAAAGACGATGAAAGATAACATGTCAGGGGAAATGAAAGAATTTCTTCGAAGCATAGATTTTATGAGAGTTGGGCAGGCAATCAACCACGAACAGTGGCAGTCTGCATTTATGACCTTACGAAGACTTATGGAGAAGGCAAAAGCTTGTGAATGCGATACATTTGATCGTCAATTTGCAGGTTTAAAGTATGCAATACAAAGAAAGGATAAAAGAGAAGCGCAACAAATATTAAGCCTTATTGTGACGAAAAGAGCACGTATGTTGAATGAAATTGCACTTCCAGTCGAGGGCAGCGAAAATGGCTAAAAAGGAAACAAAGACAAATGCGGTTCGCATTCTAGAAACAAAGAAAATTGCGTATGAGGCAAGATATTATGAATGCGATGATTTTATAGATGCAAATCATATTGCGGATCAGTTGGGAATGGACCACAGACAAATGTATAAAACGATT
>JAZUHO010000009.1:0-57310 GCA_045641745.1 Agathobacter sp.
TGTCAAAGAATGGAAATGGTTGAGAAGTAAAGTGACATTTTTGTTCGTTTCTAGTAAGGAACATCGATGGTTGGATTGGCAAGAGGGAATTATACTAGCCTTGTAAACGAAATCGAATGTTTGGAAAGGACAGAAAAATGAAGGAAAATGTGAAAGAAAGAGTTTTGTATGTGGAAAACCTGCAAAAATATTACGGTGGACGTGGAAACCTTACCAAGGCAATTGACAACATTACGTTCGAGGTGGAAGAGGGAGAGTTTCTGGCCATTATGGGAGCGTCTGGTTCTGGAAAAACGACGCTTTTGAATTGCATTTCCACCGTAGATCAGGCGACGGCAGGAAAAATATATGTAGAAGACCAGGAAATTACAAAATTGTCGAAGCATCGACTTACTGCATTTCGAAGAGATAAGCTAGGTTTTATTTTTCAGGAATACAACTTGCTGGATACCCTGACTGCGTATGAGAATATTGCACTCGCCCTCACTATTCATAAGGTGGGAGCCAAAGAAATTGATCAAAGAGTGCGTGAATATGCAAAGCTTCTTGGAATTGAAGATGTGTTGGACAAATTCCCATATGAAATGTCTGGTGGACAAAGGCAGCGTGTGGCAGCAGCTCGAGCGATGATTACACAGCCTTCCCTCGTGCTTGCAGATGAGCCAACGGGAGCACTCGACTCCAAGTCAGCAAGAAATCTGCTCGAGCAATTTGTATCGCTAAATGCCAGTAAGAATGCGACGCTCCTTATGGTAACTCATGATGCATTTAGTGCAAGCTTTTGCAAACGGGTGCTTTTTCTAAAGGATGGAAAAATATGGAATGAGATACACAAGGGGGCTGCAACCAGAAAAGACTTCTTTGAAGAGATTATACAAGTAATGGGCGTTTTGGGAGGTGAGATGGATGCGTAGAAAACTTGCTTTCCGTAACGCGGCAAGAAGCATGCGCGACTATGCCGTCTACTTCCTTACTCTGGTATTGGGGATTTGCATATTTTACATGTTTAATTCCATCTATGACCAGCAGGTGATGATTGGAATGACCGCAGAGAAGACCCAATCGGTAATGGCAGTAGTTAATATGCTCAAATATGTTTCGGTTTTTGTTGCGGTGGTGCTTGGCTTCTTGATTGTATATGCCAATGGTTTCTTTGTGAAAAGGCGTAAAAAAGAGATGGGAATCTATATGACGCTAGGTATGCATAAGAGAGAGATTTCGCAGATTTTAATCCTAGAGACCTCGGGAGTGGCGCTTAGCGCTTTGGTGGTTGGAATCGGAGCAGGGGTTGTGCTTTCTCAGTTTATGTCAGTATTTACTGCCCGCATTTTTGAGGCGGATATGACGCAATATCATTTTGTGTTTTCACCACAGGCGTGTATCAAAAGCACACTGTACTTTATGGTGATATTTTTGGTTGTAGTTGTGTGCAATGAAATCCAGGTGTCGCGTTGTAAGCTGATTGATTTACTATATGCAGGCCGTAAAAACGAGCAGCGTAAGGTAAGAAATCCGAAGATTTTGTCAGGAATTTTTGTCGTTGCTGTTGTGATATTGGCAGTAGCATATTATTTAATATTAGATAATGGTCTTATGGAAATCGGAAGACAGTTCTTTGCCTCCATTGTGTTAGGCTGTGTGGGAACATTACTCTTCTTTTATTCCGTATCCGGTCTGTTGCTCACCTTTTTTCAGGGCAACAAAGGAATCTATTTAAAGGACTTAAATATGTTTGTAGTGCGACAGCTGAGTGCGAAGATGAACTCCAATTTTGTATCGATTTCGGTTGTCTGTCTTATCCTTCTGTTAACGATTGGTATTCTTACTGGTGGGTATGGCATGAAGGATGCTCTGGGAAAGACGGTAGATAGCGTAGCAGAGTACAGTGCAACGGTTTATCGCAGCAATGTAGAAGAAAACGCCTTTCAGCCAATCCGCGAGGACTTACTAAAAAATATGAAGCTTGTGGGGGACTGTGCATATATCCAGTACGAGGCAGAGACAAAGTACAGCGCCATGAGTGACACGGAAATTGCGGATATGAAGGGCTTTACAGAGTATGAAATCCAAATTATAAAGGAATCGAATTTTCGAGAGCTGATGCAAATGTGTCAGAAGGAAGTGGAAACCATACAGGATGGAAAATATCTTTTGGTGTCGAATCTAGAAGCGATGCTTCGATTCGCAAGGGAAGCAAAGGAACAGAATCGTTCGATTCCAATAGGAAAATATGAGCTGCAACCACAGGAGGTACTAGAAGCAAATATTGAAAATGGAAATTCCGTGCTGACGGTAATTGTAAAGGATGAGGTAGCAGCCGACTTAAAGCCGATAAGATCCATTTGGAATATAAAAGGAGAAGAGGTCGATTATGCGGGGCTGCGTGATTCCTTAGAGCGTGCGGAGGAACGCTTGCGCTTTGACGATGGTTATATGATGCGTGATAAGCAGGAGATGATAGAGAAGGCAAGCGCACAGAAGGCGTTGATGATTTTTCTAGCCCTATATTTGGGCCTGGTATTTATGATATGCTCCGCAACGGTTTTGGCAATTCAGCAGTTGACGGACACAGAGGACAGTAAGGTGCGTTATCAGATGCTATCCCAGATTGGAGTAGAGGAAGCGATGCAAAAGCGTGCGCTATTTACGCAGATATTATGCTATTTTGTCTTTCCAGTTGCATTGGCGACGGTGCATTCTATTGTTGGTGTAAAACTATTAGTAACGGAATTGGAATATTACGGACACATGGATATTCGAGGAACCTTGTTTACGACGATTACATTTGTGGTAATCCTTTATACAGCATATTTTATTATTACGTATTTGCAAAGTAAGAAATTAATATTTGGAAGAAAGTAGAGGTATGACTATGGAAGAGCAAAAAAAGAAAGCATTGGATCAAATTCTTCAAATGGTGGAGGAGAGCAATCGAATTGTATTCTTTGGTGGAGCAGGGGTATCTACGGAGTCAGGCGTGCCGGATTTTCGAAGCAAGGAGGGACTTTACAACCAGCATGATGTGCAGTTCGACGCCTTTTCTCCAGAATATTTGCTCAGCCATAGCTGCCTGTATCAGAATCCAAAGGTGTTCTACGAATTCTATCGACAAAAAATGGATGCGAGACATGTGAAGCCGAATATCACCCATCAGGTATTGGCAAAATTGGAAGAAATGGGGAAGGTTTCCGCTGTTGTAACGCAGAATATAGACGGGCTGCATCAGAAGGCAGGAAGTAAAAAGGTGTACGAGATACATGGAACCACGCTACGAAATTATTGCGCGGGCTGTGGAGCGGAATATGACGAGGACTTCATATATGAGAGCGAGGAAGCAATTCCTCGCTGCCCAAGGTGTGGAGGGAAGGTGAGACCGGATGTGACACTGTATGAGGAATCCTTGCCAGACTTTGCGGTGGCGAAGGCGATGCAAGCCATTCGTGAGGCGGATATGCTGATAATTGGTGGAACTTCTTTGAAGGTATATCCAGCGGCAGGATTCATTTACGGTTTCCAGGGAAAAAATCTTGCGGTCATTAACAAGGAAGAACTTGCAGTGGATATGGAGGCCAAGGTGGTAACGTATCAAGGCGCTTTGGGGGAAGTGTTTTCGGAAATTGCAAAAAAATATGAAATAAAATAGTCCTTTAGTATTGCAAAAAGCTCCAATAGGTAATAAAATAGTACCAAAGAACCTATTGCCGTTAGGAGGATGCGTTATGAAGCTAAAGAAAATATCAACAAAATTGCTTTCTTCTGTGGTACCACTTTTTGTCCTTGCACTCGTAGTGGTTACTGCTTATTGTGTGGCAGGAGCTATTCGCGAATGCTCAGCACTTGTCATTGACAAAATGAATGTGACCATGAAAGCAACAAAATATGAAATTGCAGATATCATGGAAGGCGTACAGGGTACGACAGACACTTTGGCTGTTGATGTGGGACAGGTGGTTCGTGATGGAGCGGATCTTATGATTGTAAGTGGGCTTGCAACCGAGCACATCAAAAAGAGTGAGTATATCAAAGCCATTGGCTTCTTTATGGACCCAGATGGCTGGCATGGAAAATATAACTATTACTGGGGCCAGGAGGGCGATCAGATTAGCTATGTTGAGATTGGTGATGACCCGATGAATGAGTCGGAGTGGTTTAAAGTATGCAAAAATGAGGGCAGATCATATGTAACAGATACTTATGTCGATACTACCTATGGCGCGTTGATGATTTCGTACTGTGCTCCAATCTATGATAGAACTGGAAAATTTATCGGTGTTGTAAACACAGATGTGGATATGACCAAGATTAAAGACATCGTAAATGAGATTCAGATTGGAAAAACGGGTAAGGCAGAGCTTATTACAAAAGAAGGTCTCTATATCTCAGGGGTAGAGGATGACCAGATTCTAGAGGCAAACATTGCAGATGAGGTGGCTTATGGTATCGGCGCGCATGCAGAAGAAATCTTAGCAGATCCAGAACAGAGAATTCAGATGCAAGGGGAATCTGGTAAGTATAGTCTCTATACCTCCGCACTTAGCGATTATGGTTGGATTCTCATGATGCAGATGGAAAAGGATGAAATTAACGCAGGAAGTGTTAACATTTTAAAGTCTGCAATGGTGATGGATATTATCGCGATTCTTATTTGTGCGGCTATGTTATGGCTTATTGCAAGAGGAATTGCAAAACCATTACAGGAAGTACAGGATATGTCTTCGGCTATGGCACAGGGAGACTTCTCACGTAGCGCTCTTGAAATAAAGGGACGTGATGAGATTGCACGTATGACAGGATCTTTGAACGAGATGCTGGAGTCTAACCGAAATGAGATGTTAGAGATTCATAAGAATTCCAGCATCGTTGGTGATAACTGTGAAGTACTTCGTGGTGCTGTTAACAAGTTGGAAGAAAGCTTTGCGGAAATCAATGAAGCGATTCATGGAATTAGCCAGGCAATGATGGACAACAGTGCAACAACAGAGGAGCTTACTGCTTCGGTATTGGAAGTAAAAGAATCCGTAGGTAGTCTTGCCGATAAAGCTGGCGAAAGTGAGCAGATGGCAAAAGATATCATTCAAAGAGCGATTAAGATTAACAAGGATAGTTCTAAGAGCTACGATGTAGCAATGCAGCTTACCAATGAATATGAGAAGAAGCTGGCAGAGAGTATTGACAACTCTAAGGTCGTTGGAGATATCGAAATCATGGCAGATGCCATTAATGAGATTGCCGACCAGATTAACCTCCTTTCTTTGAATGCAAGTATTGAGGCTGCCAGAGCTGGTGAAGCTGGTAGAGGATTCGCGGTTGTTGCAGGAGAAATCGGAAATCTGGCATCCCAGACAAGCAGCACCGTATCCAACATTCAGAGCACTATCGAGAAGGTTCGAGAGGCTGTTGGCGCATTGGTAGACAATTCGAATTCGTTAATCGGATTCTTAAATGAAAATGTTGCTCCAGATTATAAATCCTTTGTAGATGTATCCGTACAATATCAGGCAGATGCAGAAGATATTAAAGCCTTGGCCGAGTATGTTGCTGAGACCTCAGAAAGGTTACGAGCAAGCATTGATGATGTAAACATTGCAATTCAGGCAATTGCAGAAGCATCGCAGGAAGCAGCAAATGATAGTACACTTATCATGGACAACGTAGATTCCGTATCTGCAAATGTAGAAAATGTTGGACAGATTTCTTCTGATCAGCAGCAGGTAGCACACACCTTGGATGAGGTAGTAAGCAGATACAAGCTTGAGTAATTTATGTTTCAGCGAATTAGGTGATGAGATTCCCCTTAGGTAGATAACCAAAGCTACTTAAGGGGATATTTTTATGTCAGAAGGAGAAGCTTTTAACCTCTCTTTTTTGCAGGTACGGGATGTGATGGAGGCAATATTTAAGAAAAGGCGAACTCAAATTTTAAGCTTTTCTTAATTCGTATCCAATCGCCACATTTGGGGTAGAAAAAGCAAAGGAAAAGTTCTATAATTGCCCTACGCGTAATGGAAAAATAGGAGATAACATGTGTAATCGTAGACAAAATAACAAAAAGAATTCCCTGATGAGAGGTGGATTGGCAATTATTATAGCGATGCTGACTCTGTGTGTGGTTCTTGTGGTATTTGTGAATCCGAAGCAAATGGAGCCTCAAAAACGAGAGATACAGGAAGAGGTGCTTGCGGAGAGTAAAATGCCAGAATCAGATAAAGTTTCAGAGGCAAAAGCGGAGAGTAAAATGTTCGAATTAGATAAAGCTTCTGAGGTGGGATCGGAGCATACAGAAGAAATAAGAGTACGCCTTATGGATGCAGAGGAAAGTGCAGTACAAGATACGGTATCCGGAAGAGCTGCAAAGGATAACGCAGAAAAAGGGGCACTAGCGGGTGCGGCAGAGGCACAGGACATCATGAGCAGTTATCAAAGAGTAATTACCCAAGCTGCTAGAGGAATGCGCGCAGATGGCTCAGTTTACCATATATTGGGCAAGGGAGGAAACCGCTATGTAATCACGGATATAGAGGGCGATGAACAGGTCGAGCTACTATTATGTATGGGAGATGCCGCAGTAGAAGATCAATGTCTACAGGTTATAGAGTATGATAAGGAAAGTGGAGAAATGAGGATTGCATTTACAGGACGTCCCGGCGCAGAGTTTTATAGAAATGGAATCATAAAACAGGCGCGAGACAATAAGAAAGAGAAGGGGCAGGAAGAAGGCCTATTTGATATTTATGAATTGAATCAACAGAATAGATATGTCAAGACAAGAGAAGTGAAGGGCGCAGAGGAAGATTTGCGTACCCAGGCGGAAAATAAGCTAGAGTTGGTGTGGACCCGCTTTTAAAGGATTATGTGAAAGTATTTGTCAATTTCCTGGGTGAGATGATACAATAAGTGACAAATCATCGACATAATAAAGAGAACACGAGGTTATGAAATGAAAAAGGAATATGATTTTGAACACTTAGAAAAGAATTCGATAGATTGGAAGCGTTGGATTCCTGTAATAACAGTGGTAGCATTAATACTGCTTATTTCGATTGGAATGTTGGTTCATAGCCTAATAAAAGGAAAGAAAGCAGCTGATGGAGCTACAACCACAGAAGCACAGCAGGAGGAGGATCCAATTCGCATTCTTACGGATGGAGAATCCATGAGCAGCGAAAAGGGTGCAGAGGCGGATGTTGTCAATATTCTTACATCAGGAGCAGCTGAAAATAGCGAAGTAAGCGTGGGAATCGATGTATCCAAATTTCAGGGAAATATCGATTGGAATCAGGTGGCAAATTCGGGAGTACGATTTGCCATGATTCGAGTAGGGTATCGTGCAACAAAAACTGGTGAATTGTGCGTGGATCCGGCTGCAAAATACAACATGCAGGAGGCACAGGCAGCAGGAATTCATGTGGGAATTTATTTTTTCTCTGCTGCGGTAAATGAAGCAGAGGCAAAGGAGGAGGCAGATTGGGTAGCAGATTACATTTCCCAGTATGCCATTACTTTCCCGGTGGCTTTTGACTGCGAGAATTATCACGACGAAGCAAGTCGTCAAAGTGGAATGTCCAAAACAGAGCGAACCAATGTGGCCATCGCTTTTTTACAGGAGATTTATCAAAAGGGATACACACCAATGTTCTATGCTTCTGCGAACGAATTAAATAATTCGGCAGAGTGGGAGATTTCGCGTATTGAGAAATCCTTCAAAACATGGGTGGCACAGTACCCAGATACCCCTTATCCACAGACAGCTCGCTCAAGCTACGGGGGAGTCATCTCTATGTGGCAGTTCACAAATCAGGGAACGGTTCCAGGAATTAACAAAAAGGTCGACATGAACGTGGCATACTTTGGGTATAGCCAAGCTGCGTCAGCGCAGAATCAGACCGCTCCAAATCAGGTGGCAGCTGACCCGGAAATGGGAATGGGCTTCTGGGATGTGGACGAAGTGGTGACAGCGAAAGATGAGGTAAATCTGCGCGATAAGCCAGGAACCTCAGAAGGAACCGTTGTTGGGAAATTAACCAACGGAGAGACTGCACATGCCACAGCAAGAAGCAATTCAGGCTGGGTACGCCTGGAGTATAACGGGCAACGCGTCTATGCTTCAGAAAAGCTTTTGACAACCGACTTGGGATATAAGACACCACAGAAGGTTGAGAGCGAGTTCAAAAATGTGCATTTTACAGCAATTGATGATTATGTGACGCCAAAGGATGAGACCGCACTTCGCACAAAGCCAAGTGTGACGGACTCAGAGGTGGTGGTCGTGCTGGCACATGGCGAAAAATTACATCGTACAGGTGTGGATGACAGCATGGGCTTTTCACGTGTGGAATACAACGGACAAAATCTATATTGCGTATCTTCTTATTTGGTACCAGCTGAATAGTGCGCAAATATCACAAAAATCCCCCTTCCTACTTTATGGGACCAAGTTCATGGTAGGCAGGGGGTTTTTTGCATATTTAGTAAATTACGTTGACGAGGAGGAACTTTGTCTATAAAATAAAAACTAGTAATCTATATTTTGTGGCGGAAATAAATTAGAAAGAAAAACCTAGGATTATTGGAGTAGGATAAAGAAAAAAGTGAGTGATGTAGCACTCATATAGGGGAGAAAATGGCACCAAAAATTAATAAAGAGACCAGTCATATTTGGTTTTATTATGCTTTGCTAGTTGTATGCGTTGTCTTTCTTGCAATCATAGCATCTCGAAGTGTAAATATACAGGCAAACAACCTCCTTACGGAAAAAGGGGTTTACATTTGTGATTCTGGATGGAGAGATGCGGAGGGACAGGAGCTTGAGCTGCCCGTTCGAAATCAGGTGAAAGCAGGAGAGCCCTTTCGAATCTCGCGAACGATAAGTGCACGCTTACCAGATCATGCACATATGCTTTTTTACACAGAGCATAGCTTTGTGAAAGCATATCTGAATGGAAAACAGATTTATCAATTCGGTGATGAAAAGGATATTCTATTCGGTAAGACGCCGGGAAGTGCGTGGCAGGTAATTCCACTATCGGAGGCAAAGCCTGGAGATATTTTGCAAATTGAGACCATGTGTCCTTATGCGAAGTATGCAGGATCCTTTAAGAATCCAAAGATTGGTACGAAGTCAGAAATAATTTCATACATTATGTGGAAGGGAATTGTCCCAACAGTAGCGGTACTATTTATGGTTCTTACGGGTGGAGCATTGCTGATTCTACCAGCTATCTTTTTCCGGCAATTACCATATGCGAAATTCTTTAATGTGGGCTTTGCCATGTTAATTCTGTCTGTGTGGAGCTTTACAGAGGCAGGAACCTGGCAGCTATATTTTAGTGATGCCTATACCATGCAGATGATAAGCTTTGTGACTTTTTCACTGTATCTGCCGGCAACACTTATGGCGCTTCAGAATCTGGGATATGTAAAGAGAGACAAACGATTCTATCGATGGATTTGTATTGATTTATTAGTAGCATTAATGCTTCTTCTTCTCCAGGTGTTGGAGGTTAAGGACTATTTCGAGACCTTGCCGGTTGTGCATGCGACGATGGCATTGAACGCATTCATATTTGTAGCTGCATATTTTAAGCAGGCTGATAAGGAGAAACGTTATACGATTCAGGGATTGGGATATGTGTTCTATTTCATCCTGATTGTCTGCGCAGCATTAGATTTGATGGATTTCTATGTTTGGAACCATTTCGGAAATGGATTCTTTAGCAGAATAGAACTGTTTGCCCTATTAATTTGCACAGGGGTAGCAGCGATGAAGCGAACCTTTGCGATGTATAAGCAATACATAGAGAAGATGGCATACGAAAGGATGGCATATACGGATTTCTTGACCAATCTGTTAAACAAGAGAAGCTTTGAAAGAGAACTAAAACAGACAGAATTGGATCGAACACCGATTTCTATTATGTATATTGATATGAACGGATTGAAGCATATCAACGATAGTCTCGGACATGCGCGTGGCGATGAAGGTCTGAAGCTGGTTGCAGCTAAGCTGACAGAGCATTTTCCGGAAGCAAGAAGCTTCCGACTTGGAGGCGATGAGTTCTGTGTTCTTATTGAGAATGAAGATATGGATGCTTTGCGGGCCGAGTGCCAAGTAATCAATAAGGAGATGGGGGCATTCCATGAGGAGTATGCTTTCCCAATTGGAATCTCCTATGGAGTTGCCAGGTATAATCCAATTTCTGAGGAGCCGATTGAACAGGTGGTAAAGAAGGCGGATCAGGCGATGTACTGCTTTAAGAGTGAGTTGTATGCAAGGTTTGGAATTCAGCGAAGATAGAAGGTAAGAATCGTGTTTGGCGATGCAAACAATGCTCCGTGGGGATGTGACGGCTCCGCGGAGCATTCTTTTTTCTTTAGTCAAAAATTCCTATAAAGTATTTGTGAAATCGTCCGAAAAATAAGGTAACAGCACAAAGTGGTTCTTAAAATGTTTTCTATAAATTATTTGATCGAATTTTGAATTTGAAGTAAAGATTTTGAAATTTGAACCGATAAATATAGTAAGAACTTCAAGGATGAGGCTGGAAGTCAAATGATAGAAAGGAGATGCTGACATATGCGTATAGATGCTTATAATCAGGTTGCACAGATTTATGGTGTACAACAGACAATGAAAACACAGAGCGCAAAAGGTATGGTTTCGAAGCGAGACCAGTTATCTATTTCGCAGACTGGTATTGATTATCAGGTCGCAAAAAGTGCAGTATCACAGGCTTCTGACATCAGGGAGGATAAGGTTGCCAAGTTAAAAAGCATGATTGACTCTGGAACCTACCAAGTAGATCCGGGAGATTTTGCAAGTAAATTATTGCAGAAATACAACAGTTTTTAATGTCATTTAAAAGGATGGCAACAATCTTTGATGTGGAAGAAATGAGGATTTGGCGTGGCGAGTCTAGTAGAGGAACTTGTAAGTGTATTAAGAGAAGAATGTAATGTATATAAGAGGTTATCGGAGTATGGTGACAAGAAGCGTCGTATTCTGATTGATGCAGACATTCCTGCACTTGAGGCGCTTACAAGCCTCGAACAGGACGCCAGTTCGGATTTGCTCAACTTAAGTAACAGACAGATGCAGCTGTTACAGGATATTGCAACCGTTCTTGGGAAATCCACGGAGGATATCACAGTTACCAAAATCATTGGATATCTGGAGTCACAGAAGGATGTACAGGAACAACTTACCATCGCAAGAGATGAACTTCTTTCCGTAGCCAAGGAAGTGCAAAGAAAGAATGAATTGAATGAAGCATTAATTCAGCAGGCATTGGAACTGACTGAATTTGATATCACCTTATTTAAAAGTTTGCGACAGGCCCCAGAGACAGCGAACTACAACCGGAATGCATATAATACGGGTGCATTGTTAGGTGGTAGTGGCTTTGATGCAAAACAGTAATATTTGGAGGGACACTATATGGCAAACGGTTTTGGAAGCTTATATGTGGGCGCATCTGGACTTACCAGTGCACAGAATGCCCTAAATACGACAGCGAATAACCTTGCAAACGTAGAAACCAAAGGGTATGTGCGTGAGCAGGTTCGCTTTGCAGATATGACATATACAACCCTCAGACAGGGCGACAGAAGAGTGAATATGCAGCAGTCAGGACTGGGCGTATCCATTGGAGATGTTGTTCATGCGAGGGATGTTTTTTTAGATAAAGCCTATCGTACAGAGGAAGCTCGACAGAGCTATTATCAGACCTTGTATACCACAACCACAGAGGTTGAGGATTTATTCCAAGAGTTAGACGGCGAAGAATTCAAACAGAGTGTGCAGGATTTATGGCAGGCATTCCAGGAGCTGGCGAAGGCACCCGATGATTCTACCAACCACAATTTGATTCTTCAGAAGGCAGAACTTTTAACTACGAGAACGAAAGCTATCTATGACGACTTAAAGAATTATCAGTCGAAATTAAATATAAAAGTAAAAGAAGACGTGGATCGAATCAACGCCATTGGTAATAAGATTCATGAGATTAATGAGCAGGTTAATAAAATAGAAGCTGGCGGTGTTGAGACTGCTATGACGCTTCGCGATGAGAGAGATAATCTGATTGATGAATTGTCCGGATATGGACGAATCGAAGTGTCAGAGGATCAGTTCGGTACCGTATTTATCTCCTTTGAAGGAACGGAATTTATCGATGAATCCCGTTGCTATAACATTGGGTTACGACAGGAAAAGGGAACCAATTTCTACACACCATATTGGCCTCAGCTATCGGATGTACCAAAGGAGCGTTACACCAATGTGTTTGACACCAATGTGAGTATCTCGGAAGATAATGGCAATGACAGTGGACAAGTGAAGGCTCACTTGATTGCACGTGGTGAGGGATACGGACGTTATGAGGATTTACAAAGCGTAGAGTCCTATAACAAGCTCCGTGGAAGCATTATTATGGAGAGTCAGGCAGAGGTGGATGCATTGTTCCACACGATTGTGACTTCTATTAATGATTTGTACTGCCCGAATCTTACCGTTTCTGCAAAGGCAGTAGCAGCGGATGGCACACTTTCCTCAGAAACAAAATACAAGATACTTGACGTGGAGAACTGTGCAAGAGACTTGGCAGGAGATATTCCACCAGAGGAAATCTTCACTCGATTAAGTGGTCCAAGATATACCAAGATGACACTGGAAATTAAGATTTCTGAGACGGAAACACAGAGAAAAGAGTGCTACGTATACAACGAAGAAACCTTCCAGAATGAATATTCCTTAGACAATATTCAGATTAACGATACCTTAAAGAAACAGATTTCCAAGATGCCGGCCTACACTGCAAATGGCGCAGTAGATGTGGCAATGGCAAGAGATTTGGCACAGATTTGGGCAGATAAGGGAATGAAGTTGAATCCATATGATACTTCCCCATGTACCTTTGAAACCTATTATGATAAGATTATCAGCCGTCTGGGAACTGTGGGAAATACTTATAAGTCAGAATCGGAAACACTTTCCGATACGGTGACTTCCATTGATAACAAGCGTAAGCAAATTTCCGGTGTATCTTCGGATGAAGAGCTTACAAGTATGATTAAATACCAGGCTGCTTACAATGCAGCGAGCAGATATATTTCTGTAATCTCTGAGATGACAGAGCTCATTGTAACTCAGTTGAACAGAAATTAGTGAAAGGAGTAGCTTATGCCTTCAACATTTTTTGGATTGAATATTGGTGCTTCCGGTTTGGCTGCATATCAGGCATCCATTAATACAACTGCAAATAACGTGGCAAATGTTCGTACAGAAGGCTACTCTCGTCAGAATACAAAATTGGAGGCAACCGCCGCCATCCGCTGTAATACACGTTATGGTAGCACCGGTACTGGTGTTGCCGCTACGGAAGTAAAGCAGGAAAGAGATCTCTATTACGATGCTCGCTATTGGGAGAACAATGCAAGCAACGGTCTCTTTACGCAAAAATTGTATTACTTGGATCAGATTGAAGAAATCTTAAAGGATGACGTAACGCAACAAGGCTTTGTCACCATATTTAACAAGATGTTCAACGGTTTGGATACCTTAAAGACAAATGCCGGCGATGAAACGGTACGTAACCAGTTCATTAACCAGGCACAGCAGCTGATGACTTACTTTAACAGTTTATCTACAAGTTTAAGTGAGATTCAGGATGATTGTAATGAAGAGATTCGAAGCACCGTTGATAATATTAATTCGATTTCGGTAAAGATTGCCTTATTGAATAAAGAGGTGAACCAGATTGAATTGAATGGTGGATATGCCAATGAACTTCGAGATGAGAGAGCACGACTTCTCGATGAACTTTCTAATATCGTTTCGGTTGAAACAACAGAGTATGAAATCAAAAATACCAATGGGGAACCCCTTGGAGGCACACACTTCGCTGTTTCTATCAATGGGCAGGTGCTAGTTGACGGAGACGAGGCACGCCAATTGGAGTGCGTTGTGCGAGAAGTGAAACGACATCAAAACGATATAAAAGGAATGTATAACATTCGTTGGGCGGATACAAAGACCGAATTTGCGGAAGTAAACGGAACCTCTGGGGGAACCCTAAAAGGTCTCTTTATGGTGCGAGATGGTAACAATAACGATGCCTTAACAGGAAAGGTTTCAGCAGGATCGGATGCGAACCATATTGTGATGGAGTATCCAAGCACAACCGATGTGAATGCGCTGGCTATTCCAGATGAAGGAGAACTTCGTATCAATGGTTATTCCTTTGAATATAGTGGTTGGACAGCATCTACCGATGAAAAAGGTAACATCGTAGACGTGACATTTGACTTGAAAGAAAAGAATCCTGTGACTAAAATGAGTGCAGTTGTAGACTACGATGTAGTTGTGGGAAAGAACATTGATGCAATGGGAATCCCATATTATCAGCAGCAAGTAACGGAATTTGTTCGTAGTTTCAGTCGCCTTTTCAACGAGTTAGAATCTCAGGGACAGACCTTAGACGGGGATAAGATGGGAAGCTTTTTCGTAGTGAGAGACTTGAACGAGAATAAGAATACTTTTACACTCTATGAGCAGAGAAAGGCTGTAGAGGAAAAGATGAAAGCCGGAGCAACGTATGACACGTTAACAGAAGCGGAAAAGGCGATTTATGACAACCGCTATAAGATTTCTTCTTCTGACGATTCCTATTATCAGCTTACAGCAGCGAATGCAGGGGTAAACTACAATTCACTTCGTGATCCGCGTTATTTTGCGGCAGCCCTTGATATTACAGATGGAGTGGATAAGAATGATTTAATTGTTCAACTCCAGAAATTACAAAAGGATGTTACGATGTTCCGTGGAAACAATGCGAGCGCATTCCTGGAAACGCTCCAATCGGATATTTCGGTAGATACCAACCGAACCAAGATTATGCAGACAAACTATTCCAACCTTACCAATGCCATTAATAAGAGAAGACAGTCTATCTCTGGCGTGGATGAGGATGAGGAAGCAATGAATCTGGTGAAATTCCAGAATTCGTATAATCTTGCATCAAAAGTCATCTCAGTTATGGCTCAGCTCTATGACAAATTAATTAACGAAACAGGACGATAAGAGGATCCGTACTCCATGTGGGGTACGGATTTTTTGACTATTTGTGCATCTTCGCGCACCGTCTCAACCGCTTGGGGGGAACTCATCTCTCAGGAACGCACAATTTCAAGTTTCTATACAGATGCCCGTTTTCACAAAAAGCATTGCCAGTTCGACTACGTCTGGACTTGCGCCGCCCGCTGTTCGCCAAATTGTTGGACGTAAAGGAAACGTCCAACTTTGACGTACAGCAAGCGACACAATTCCAGAGCGGAGTCGGACAGACAATTTGTGAAAACGGGCATCTGTAGAAACTAAGAAATGTGCGATATTCGAGATGAGTTCCCCCAAAGCGGTTGAGACGGTGCACGAAGGAGCTACAAACCGAGATGCAAATAATACAGAAATTAGTTCAGAAATTTGGATATTCGACATTAAGAAAAAAGATTTTTGTCCGATATATATGATACAGAAATTCATATATCGGAGCAAGGAGGCTCGAGGATAGGTGATTACAGGGACGTAAAGAGGAGGAAGTATGCGAATTACCAACAACATGATCACCAACAACACGAAGATTAACATTAACGGAAATAAGATTAATGTAGATAAATATAATACCCAGATGACAACACAAAAGAAGATTGCGAAGGCGAGTGAGAATCCAGTTATTGCGATTCGTTCCCTTCGTTTATCTACAAGCTTAAGTCACGTAAATCAGTATGTAGATAACAATATTCCAGATGCGCAGGCTTGGTTGGATGTGACGGAGACGGCATTGACCAATATGAAGGACATCCTTCGCGATGTGCGAACTCTATGTGTAAAGGGTTCTACCGACACGCATACAGCAGAGGACCGCGAGACCATCTTAAAACAGTTGAATGCCTTATCAGGACAGGTATACAGCGAAGGAAATGCGGATTATGCCGGAAGAACAGTATTTACCGGATACCGTACTGGTTCAAAACTGACTTTTGAGACTGCTGAGACAACTACATCCTATGATGTAGAACAGAACTTCTCTTATGAAGATTTGATGGAGACAAGATTCTATTCAGGCAGTGTAGAAGTTCCAAAAACGGTTGAAAAAGACACGGATGGTAAGGTTACAAGCGATGCTTGCGAGACGGAGATTGTACAGTCAAATTACGACCGTATCCGTGTTGCCTATGATAAAATTGCAGAATTTCCAACTTCCATTTCGGTTACGAAAGGAAATGGAGCAACTTCTACGCATGCAGTAACTGTATATGAGAATTACGATGCGTGGGAGAAGGCTGGTTCTGACAAAACAAAGAAGGTAGGCGAAGATGAGATTATATTCATCAAGGATTCCGGAGAAATGATTTTCGGTAAGACCGTTTCCAATGAACTGAAAGCAGACAAATCCACTATGACAGTGAATTACACAAAGAATGGTTTTGCTGCAGGCGAACTGAGACCAGAATACTATTTCAAATGTACCAAACACGAAGGAACGGCACCAAACGTTGTAGAGACTAAATATAACCAATTCGAGGATGGTTCTGGACAGAAGGATGTCATTACACAGGAGATTCAGTATACCATCGCAAATAACACCAACTTGACGGTGAACACACAGGCGAGAGATGTGTTTAATTCTTCCATTGCACGTGACATGCAGGATATGACAAATATTGTGAAGGCTGCAATTGAAGCAAACGATAAAGTGGAAAAGATTAAATCCATGATGAAGGATTCCCGCTATGCAGACGCTGCTTCACAGGAGTACTTGCAGGGATATTTAGATGCAGCGAAAAAAGAGGCAGATTACGCAGATGACAATCTGCAGAAAACCTATGGACAGTATATTACGAATTTTGATAATTATATGAATGCTGTAACCAAGCAGATTACTAACGTGGGAAGTATGACAGATCGTTTGAAACTGACACAGACAAGAGTATCGAACCAGCAAAGTACGATTGAAGAACTAAAGACTTCGAATGAAGATCGTGAATTATCTGATATCATTATTGACTACTATGCAAGCTACAATGCATATCAGAGTAGTCTTACCGCAGCTGCTAAGGTAGGAAAGCAAACATTGCTGGATTACTTATAGAATAAAGCAAACCTAAGAATGATTCAAAGGAGGGACTGCCATGAAGGCAAACACAAGAATGTTCGGCGAGATTGAAATCGCTGACGAAAAGATTATCACATTAGAAACAGGAATGATTGGATTCCCAGATATGCTGAAATTTGCATTGATTTACGACGAAGAGAAGGGAAGCAAGGTATCAGTTAAATGGTTCCAGTCCATGGATGACCCAGATGTTGCATTTCCAGTTGTAGATCCAATGGTAATTAAGGAAGACTATCATCCAACGGTAAACAATGAAATCGTAGCTCCACTTGGAGAATTGACAGAGAATAACACATTCGTATTATGTACCCTTACCGTACCAAAGGAGATTAAGAAGATGTCCATCAACTTGAAGGCTCCTATCGTAATTAACACAGACAACAACAAGGGTGTACAGTTGATCGTTGAAGAAGACTATCCAGTCAAATATGAAATCTATGATCTGCTGAATCAGAAGAAAGCAGGTGAATAGATATGTTAGCATTGACAAGAAAAAAAGGCGAATCACTCGTCATCAACAATAATATTGAAATAACCGTACTCGAAATCAGAGGAGACCAGATTAAGATTGGAATTAACGCGCCAAAGAATGTGCCAGTATACCGTAAAGAGGTATATTTGCAGATTCAGAAGGAGAACCAGGCAAGTAGTGATTTGGAAAGCGTAGCAGCGTTAAAAGAGCTCTTTGGAGAATAAATAGGAAAAAAGTTGCACAAAAATGCAACTTTTTTCGACTTTTCACCAATTTATATATTAACATTTGCCTCGAAATGTCCGATAATAGTATCAGGAAAAGAATGTTTGCTTATATACAGTGATTACAAGGAGGTAATATGTGATGGCAATAGAGGGTTTATCAAATACAACGATGGCGTATCAAGGAAGTGCACCCGTTGTAGAAGCGCGTGCAGTAGAAGTGGCACGGCAGGACAGAAAAGTAGTTTCCGATGTGGAGACGAAGAATGAGGTTGAACATAAGGATGAGGCAAAAAGCGTAGGAAGCTTAAGCGAAAAGAATTCTGTAAGTGAACAGATGAATGGACAATCTCAGATTAAGAAGGCAATTGAAGAGATTAACAAGGCTGCTAAACAATCAGAAGCAATCTTTGGAATCCATGAAGGAACCAATCGTGTGACTATCAAGATCGTGGACAAAGAGACCAGGAAGGTACTAAAGGAATTTCCACCAGAGAAAACACTTGACATGATAGAGAAGGCTTGGGAACTGGCAGGACTTATGGTTGATGAGAAAAGATAGGAGGGGTTCATATGCCAATTAGAATCACAGGTATGAATTCAGGACTGGATACCGAGTCCATTATCAGAGAGCTTGTAAGTGCACAGAAAACAAAAGTTGATAAATACAAATCAAAACAGACGAAGGTATCCTGGAAACAAGATGCTTGGAAAGCATTAAACACAAAGGTATACAGCTTCTATAATAATGTGGGTAAGATGAAATTATCCAGCGGTTATGTGACAAGAAGCGCTTCTGTATCCGATAATACGAAGGCAAAAGTAACGGCTTCTTCTATGGCAGCAGTTGGAACGCAGAAGCTTGCTATAAAAGAGGTGGCATCTTCTGGATATGTAACTGGAGGAAAGCTTAAGACCACAGACGGAGGCAAAGTATCATCTACTACCACGATGGCGGATCTTGGCTATACGAGTGCAGGAACCAGTTACATCGAAGTAAAAGATAAAGCTGTAGATGGAAAGACAACTAAGATAGAAATTGATCGTAATACAACCGTCAGTGATGTAGTAAAACAGTTGAATGGTGCTGGCGTGAAAGCGAATTTTGATGCTAACAACCAGAGATTATTTATCAGCGCAGCACAGGCTGGTGCAGATAATGATTTCTCAATCAAATCTACAGGATCGTCAGCTGATATTGCATTGCAGGCGCTTGGACTTGCGATGGATGACACGGTATATAATAAGGATACCAAGTATGGAGTTAAGGTTACTACAACAGATGCAGCTCCAGCAACGTTCACTACAAAGATGAGTGAATTGGGTTATACGGGTACTTCTAGTACGATTACAGGTAAGGCAAATGATGGCACAGAATTCTCATTCGAGATGACAGATGATATGACCATTGGAAATTTCCTTACCAAGTTGGATCAAGCTGGCGTAACTGCCAAATTTGATACGGTTGCACAACGCTTTTTCATCGAAGGAAGCAATGTGGAAATCAATAGTTCGGATGATTTGTTATCAAAGCTTGGCGTAAATGCTTCACAGCTTACCGACCCATCGGTAGAGAAAAATGCGGGAGCAGTGCGTATCCAGGGTAGTGATGCAAAGATTGAGTTAAATGGCGTAGAGTATACCTCTTCTAATAGCGAATTCTCAATCAATGGATTGAATATTACGGCATCTGCAGTTACCAAACCGGGCGAGTACATTACTGTAAATGTTTCCAACAATACAGAAGGCTTGTATGATAAGATGAAGGAATTCATCTCAGAGTACAATTCTTTGATGGAAGAATTAAGTACAAATTATTATGCAGAAGCAACGAAGGACATGGATCCACTGACCGATGATCAGAAGGAAGAGATGTCAGATACAGAGATTGAGCAGTGGGAGTCAAAGATTAAGACCGCATTGCTTCGAAGAGATAGCACTGTTTCTAGTGTTATGACAGCTATGACAACCGGTATGTCAAAGACTTACACCATCAATGGAAAAGCGATGAACTTAAGTATGCTAGGCATCAATACTGGTGGTTATAATAGTACATCAAAGATTACGCGTAACAGTTACCATATTGATGGTGATGAAGACGATACAGCAACCTCTGGTAATCAGGACAAGCTTATGGCTGCTATCAAGGAAGATCCAGATGCGGTTGTGGATTTCATGAAACAGTTGGCAACGGATGTGTATTCCAATATTGACAAGATGATGAAGAGTTCATCTTTAAAGAGTGCGTATAACGTATACAACGATAAGGAACTTCAGAGAGAATATGACGATTATACAAAGCTCATTAAGAAGTGGGAGCAGAAGCTTGAAGACATGGAAGATAAATATTACAAACAGTTCAGTGCGATGGAGACCGCACTTGGCAAGTTGAATTCACAGACATCTTCCTTAGCTGGGCTTTTGGGACAATAGTAATTTAATTTGGAGGTAATTACATGGCATTAAATAATGGATACGCTGCTTACAAAAACAGTAAAATTATGACAGCATCTCCAGCAGAGCTTACACTGATGTTATATGACGGAGCAATTAAGTTCTGTAATATTGCTATCACAGCAGTAGAGGCAAATGATATTGAGAAAGCACATAATAGCATTGTTAAGGTGGAGCGAATTATTACAGAATTTCAGGCAACTCTAGATCATCGCTATCCGGTAGCAGAGGATTTTGATAATGTCTATAAATACTTGCGCCAAAGACTCACACAGGCGAATATCCAAAAGGATAAAGAAATCCTTGAGGAGGTGCTTGGACATCTTCGTACCATGCGTGATACTTGGAAAGAAGTGATGAAATTAAGCGCTACATCAAAGATTGGATAGGATTGTGCTTATGCTAGAATCATATATCGCTGTCATGCAGCAGGGACTACAGAAAAAGTTAAAAGTGTTAGATGAGATTCTTGCAGAAAGCAATCAGCAGATGGAATCGCTGAAGGATCCGAAGCTTACCGTGGAGGCATTTGATGCCTGCGTAGAACGTAAGGCAAAGCTTATCGAGGAGTTAACGCTTCTTGAGGATGGGTTTGATGCCGTCTACGAAAAGGTAGCGGATGAATTGAAGCACAACAAGGATCAATATGCGGAGCAAATCAAGCAAATGCAGGTGTGCATCAAATTAATTACGGATCGAAGTGTCAAGATACAGGCAACCGAAGCACGCAATAAGGAGCTGGCGATGCAAAAGTTCCAGAGTGTGCGGCAACAGAAGAAGACGATCAATTCTACGCAAAATGCCATGCGGTCTTATCGTCAGAATATGTTGAAGCTGAATCTTGTTGATCCACAGTTTATGGACAATAAGCATTAGTCATAATACAAAATGGGATAGAAAATTCTTGCCTATACAAGAATAGGAAATTCATAAAATACTACTTCAAATATTTTAAAAATTTTTTTTGAAAAATTTCTGATTAGGTATAAAGTATTATGGTAAGCGGTCCGATACATATAGCAAATAAGTAGGAGACCCTACTTATAGACAACTTCATATTCAGCGTACGGGGTATGTTGATTGTCAATATATTACCAACGTGTGGCAAGGATGCCGCATAAGTTTTATTTTCAAGGAGGAAAACATTATGGCAATGGTAGTACAACACAATTTAACAGCAATGAACGCTAACAGACAGTTAGGTGTAACAACTGGTTTACAGGCAAAATCTTCAGAGAAGTTATCTTCAGGTTATAAGATTAACCGTGCTGGAGACGACGCTGCTGGTCTTAAAATTTCTGAGAAAATGAGAAGCCAGATTCGTGGTCTTAACAAAGCTTCTGATAACGCAGAAGATGGTATCTCTCTTATTCAGACAGCTGAGGGTGCTTTAAATGAAGCTCACTCAATCCTTCAGCGTATGAATGAGTTAGCAGTACAGGGTGCTAACGATACAAACCAGAGCATTGACCGTGATGCTATCAACGAAGAGTTAGATGCATTAACAACAGAGTTAGATAGAATTTCTGAGACAACACAGTTCAACAAACAGAACTTATTAGACGGAACATTCTCTAACAAAAACCTTCAGGTTGGTGCTAACACAAACCAGAACATTCAGATTTCTATTGGAAATATGAATGCTGCTTCTCTTGGACTTACTAATATTTCATTTACAGGAAAAGAGACAGGTACTGCACCAACAAAGATGACATTCCAGGGAGCAAGCGTAACTTATTGTCAGAATAAAGCACAGGCATGCAATCAAACAATGCTTAAGAGCGCAGCTTGGGGAGCTATTTCGTCAGCTTCTAAGAAAAGTACAGCTTATGCTAAACAGTACGATGCTAAAACAGGATCTGTTTACTATAATGGAAAAAATGCGGATACAGGAGTTGAAACAAGATATGCATATGCTTCTCTTGCAGCTAAGGCTACAACATCATGGAATCAGAAAGTTGCTTCACAAGAAATTATGGGTGACAACTTCAAGAACTATGTAAAAGTTAGCACAACTCAGGCTACAGATGACACAACAATTCAGGTTGGACGTCCAAGCGTTTCTGACTACAAGACAGCTAACGCAACTCTTTCAGCAGTACAGAATGCTATTAACAGCGTATCTACACAGAGATCTGCACTTGGTGCATTACAGAACAGATTAGAGCATACAGTTGCTAACTTAGACAACGTATCAGAGAATACTCAGTCTGCTGAGTCACGTATCCGTGATACAGATATGGCTTCTGAGATGGTTAACTACAGCAAGAACAATATTCTTGCTCAGGCAGGTCAGTCAATGCTTGCTCAGGCTAACCAGAGTACTCAGGGTGTATTATCATTACTTGGATAATTCATCTAAGTTAATAATGAAACTTATAAAAAAGGACCAGTACGCGGGTCCTTTTTTATTTAATGCAAATGTAGTGAAAAAATAGATTTATTTGTTAATTTTTTTGTACATTTTTACCGATATAAGATATAATAAAATTAGTAGAAAAGTAATAGATAAAATAAAGGCGTCGAAATACAATGACTAGTTGCGAGGAGGAGATACCAATGGACAAAGGAAGTGTATATTGGGTGACCGGGCTGTCTGGAGCAGGGAAAACAACAATTGGAACCAAACTATATAATTACTTACGCGAAAAAAAAGATAATGTTGTTTTCTTAGATGGGGATATTTTGCGAGAAGTATATCAAAGTGTTGATTATACGCAAGAAGGAAGAAAGAAATTGGCATTTCAACATGCGAGGTTATGTAGAATGCTAACAAACCAGGGACTAGACGTGGTTATATGCGTCATTGCAATGTATAACGAATGTCGAGAATGGAATCGGGAGCATATTGATAATTATCACGAAATCTATTTGAAAGTGGATATAGAAGAACTGATTAAGAGAGATCAAAAACAATTATATTCTAGAGCATTAAATAATGAAATTCAGGACGTGTTGGGAATTAATTTAGATTTTGAGGAACCACAAAATCCAGATTTGAAAATCGACAATGGGGGAAGTGATACGCCTGAGGAAGTTTTGCAGAAAATAATTGAGACATTTCAAATATAGGGGGAGAGTATGAAAGCACTAATTTTGAATTCGGGAATGGGAAAAAGAATGGGGAATATTACAGCGAATCAGCCTAAGTGCATGACACAATTGTCAGATACAGAAACGATTCTAAGCAGACAGTTGATGGCGCTAAATAATTTGGGGGTAGACGAAGTTATTATAACAACGGGATATTACCATGAAGTGATTGAAAGCTATTGTAAATCATTGAATTTGCCAATTTTCATTAAATATATTAAAAGTCCAAGATATGATGAAACAAATTATATCTATTCAATTTATTGTGCAAAAGAACTTTTAGATGATGATATCATACTGATGCATGGTGATTTGGTATTTGAATATAACGTTTTGGAAGAGATTGCAAAAAGGAAAGAAAGTTGTATGAAAGTAAGTTCAACCTTACAACTTCCAGAAAAAGACTTTAAGGCAGTTATAAAAGATGGTAGAGTGCAAAAAGTTGGCGTTAATTATTTCGATGATGCAGTAGAAGCACAGGCATTATATAAATTAAATAAAAAAGATTGGAAAATATGGTTAGAAGAAATTGTTAGGTTTTGTGAAGAAGGAAAGACTGATTGTTACGCAGAAGAGGCATTAAATAATGTTACGAATGTGTGTGAAATATATGGATACGATGCGAGAGATAGCTTGTGCGCAGAAATTGATACTCCAGAAGATTTAGCGGTTGTAAAAGCAAAATTGCGAGAATTAGAATCGAAGACCGTTTATATGTGCTTTTCTACAGATGTAATACATAGTGGACATATTGCAATTATTCGAAAAGCAGAGAAGTATGGAAAGCTTATAATTGGGGTATTATCGGATGAGGCGGTTGCATCCTACAAAAAGTTTCCACTGCTACCATTTGAAGAGCGTTGCTCTCTGTTCGAGAATATTGCAGGTGTACATAAGGTGGTTGAACAGAAAACACTTAGCTATAAGGAAAATTTGGAAAAATATAAGCCAACATATGTCGTGCATGGTGATGATTGGAAGGAAGGAATCCAGAAATCAATACGTGATGAAGTGACCTCTATATTAGCTTCTTACGGTGGCTGCTTGATAGAATTTCCATTTTCGATAGACGAAAAATATGCGGAGATAGAGCGTAGGACGCGGTTAGAAATGGCAACACCAGACATGCGACGTGGAAGACTGCGACGAGCGTTGGAAATAAAAGGGTTAATCACTGCGATGGAAGCACATAGTGGACTTACAGGGTTGATAGTGGAAAATACGGTTGTTGAAGAGCATGGAGGGGCAAAACAATTTGATGCGATGTGGATATCTTCTTTGTGTGATTCGACTGCAAAAGGAAAGCCAGATATCGAATTGGTTGATATGACGAGTAGATTCCGAACAATAGATGACATTTGTGAGGTTACAACAAAACCAATTATTTTTGATGGAGATACTGGCGGATTAACAGAGCACTTTGTATATACGGTTAGAAGCTTGGAACGAATGGGCGTCTCCATGATAATAATAGAAGATAAAATAGGATTAAAAAAGAATAGTCTTTTTGGAACAGAGGTAGCACAGACTCAGGACGATGTTCAGCATTTTTGCGAAAAAATAGCCGCCGGGAAGAAAGCACAACGGACACAAGATTTTATGATTTGCGCAAGAATAGAGAGCCTGATACTCGAAAAGGGAATGCAAGATGCTCTTGATAGAGCTTATGCATATCGGGATGCTGGAGCAGATGCAATTATGATTCATAGCCGAAAGGCAGATCCGACAGAGATATTTGAATTTGTGGATAGGTTCCGAAAACAGGATATCAATACACCAATCGTGGTTGTTCCAACAGCATTTAATTCGGTGACAGAAGAAGAATTTAAAAATCGTGGTGTTAATGTTGTAATCTATGCCAATCAATTGACTAGAACTGGTTTTCCTGCGATGAAACATGCGGCAGAAGTTATCCTTAGGAATCATAGGGCTAAAGAATGTGATGATATCTGCATGCCATTTAAAGAGATTATTCGAATGATTCCGGAGGAATAGAAACGACAGATGAGACCGCATATTATGAATGGAACGGAAGAACTACAAAATTTATTGCTGAATACAAAATTTTTACTAGTCAGAGGGAAATCATTTGAGAAGCTTGCAATTAAAAGTGCGTTTGCACAACTTACGTATGTTGAATTTACAGACTTTACACCGAATCCGAAATATGAGCAGGTATGTAAGGGTGTAGAAATTTTTCGAAAAGAGAAGTGCCAAGCAATTGTTGCAGTAGGTGGTGGAAGTGCGATTGATGTTGCAAAATGTATTAAGCTTTTTTCGACGATAAATACTGCAGAGGATTATTTAATACAACAACGTGTGGATTCAGAAATTTTGCTGATAGCAATTCCAACAACTGCGGGATCAGGAAGCGAAGCAACAAAGCATGCTGTCGTATATAGGAACGGAGAGAAACAGTCAATTTCTCACGAGAGTATGATACCTGATTATGCAATCTTAGTGCCGGAAGTTTTGGAGGGATTGCCGATATATCAAAAAAAATGCACATTGCTAGATGCACTTTGTCAGGCAATTGAATCGTGGTGGTCTGTGAATTCAACACCAGAGAGCATTAGTTATTCCAAAGAAGCGATAAAAGAAATAAAAAAATATTGGAAACAGTATATTGAGGAAAACAGCGCTAACAGCTACAGGCATATTATGAAAGCTGCCCATTTGGCAGGGAAAGCAATTAACATTACAGCTACTACAGCCGCACATGCGATGAGCTATAAAATAACTTCGCTATACGGTATTCCGCATGGACATGCGGTTGCAATGTGTATGGCAGAGGTGTGGGAAAATATAACTAATAATATTGCGCAGTGTAACGATAATCGCGGAGGATTGTATTTACAGTCAGTTATGACCGACATTGAAATGACATTTTCCAAAGCGGAATTTAAGAATCTTATGGAAGCTTTTGATATGAAAGAACTGAATGTAGATATAGGAGAAGCAGACTATTTGGAACTTGCAAAATCAGTTAATATTTCTAGGCTAGGAAATTATCCCATTTCTGTTCAGACGCAAGAGTTAGAGAGGATGTATAGGAGAATATTGAGATGAAGGTTGAAGAATTTGTAGAGGCCCTGGGCTCTGATTTTTATGTAGGAGTTCCAGATTCACAGCTAAAAGCATTATGCAATTTCCTGATGAAAAAATATGGAATTGATTCACAACATCATTTGATAGCGGCAAATGAGGGGAACTGTGTTGGCTTGGCTGCAGGTTATCATTTGGCAACAGGAGAAATTCCAGTTGTATATATGCAAAATAGTGGTGAAGGAAATATTATTAATCCTGTAGCTTCTCTTCTAAATGAAAAGGTGTATGCTATACCAATGATATTTGTAATTGGTTGGAGAGGGGAGCCAGGGATACATGATGAACCACAGCATATATTTCAGGGCGAGGTTACGCAAAAACTTTTGGATGATATGGGGATAGATTCGTATGTTCTATCGAAGGAAACTACGGTGGAAGAATTACAAAAGGTTATGGAAAATTTTTCTGCTACATTGAAACAAGGGAAAAATGTTGCATTCGTAGTAAGAAAAGGAGCGTTATCCTATGAGGGGAGCGTTGAATACACAAATGCAAATAGCATGCGAAGAGAAGAGATAATTCGGCATATTGTGTCAGTGAGTGATAAAGATCCGGTTGTGTCTACAACCGGAAAGGCAAGTAGAGAACTATTTGAAATACGTGAGCAAAATGGGCAGGAACATAAATATGATTTTCTGACAGTAGGCTCCATGGGACATAGTTCTTCTATTGCACTTGGGGTCGCATTAAAAGTAAAAGATAAAAAAGTTTGGTGTATTGATGGCGATGGTGCTGCACTTATGCATATGGGAGCCTTAGCTGTAATTGGTGCGACTGCGCCAGACAACATGGTACATATTGTGATAAACAATGGTGCGCATGAGACTGTTGGTGGTATGCCGACGGTGGCAAGGGGGATTAAACTGACAGAAATTGCAAAAGCATGTGGATATCAATATGCTAGTAGAGTTGAGAACCTTGAAATGCTCGATAAAGAACTTCAAAAAGTGAAACAGATGAAAGGTGTTGCATTTCTTGAGATTATGTGTGGAATAGGCGCACGAGAAAATTTGGGGCGTCCCACGACAAGTGCAGGACATAATAAAAAAGAATTTATGGAATTCCTTAAAAATGAAATCTAGTTAATGAAATATTTCATTGAATTGTGATATACGAGAGGTGTGAAACGCGTTTTATATTGAATGTATTATAACAGGATTCTCTGTTGAAAATGAGATGACTAATGCTGTAAATTCCGTAAAACAGGTATATGATCCTCAAAAAGTAGTATTATAAACAACAAATTCGAATATCAGATTGAAAATTGGAGGGCATATATAGAGACAAACTATAATCAAATGAAAAAGTAGTTTCACTTTTTTGAAAAAAAGTTTATTTAGGGGTTAAGTACACGATAACTTGTCCGATATATAAAACAAGTAAGTAATTGATCAATAAATTACAAGGTAATGAGAAAAAAGAAAAATATTAAAATTGTGGATTATTCAAAGGAGTGAACATTATGAGCATGGTAGTACAACACAATCTTACATCTATGAACGCAAACAGACAGTTAGGTATCACAACTGGTAAACAAGCAAAATCATCTGAGAAGCTTTCTTCTGGATATAGAATTAACAGAGCAAGTGATGACGCTGCAGGACTAAAGATTTCAGAGAAAATGAGAAGTCAGATTAGAGGACTTGATCGTGCATCTGATAATGCACAGGATGGTGTATCTCTTATCCAAACAGCTGAAGGTGCTTTGAATGAGGCACATTCAATCTTACAGCGTATGAATGAGTTAGCGGTACAGGGAGCTAACGATACAAATCAGAGCATTGACCGTGATGCTATTAACGAAGAGTTAGAAGCATTAACCACAGAGTTAGATAGAATATCGGAATCAACACAGTTTAACAAACAGTACTTATTAGATGGTACATTCACAAATAAGAATCTTCAGGTCGGCGCAAACACAAATCAGAAGATTCAAATTTCAATCGATAATATGAATGCTGCTTCTCTTGGACTTACTAATATTTCATTTACCGGAAAAGAGACAGGTACAGCTCCAACAAAGATGACATTCCAAGGAGCAAGCGTAACTTATTGCCAGAATAAAGCGCAGGCATGCAATCAAACAATGCTTAAGAGCGCAGCTTGGGGAGCTATTTCGTCAGCTTCTAAGAAATGTACAGCTTATGCTAAACAATATGATGCTAAAACAGGATCTGTTTACTATAATGGAAAAGATAAAGATACGGGAGTTGAGACAAGATATGCATATGCTTCTTATGCGGCTAAGAATACAACATCGTGGAATCAGAAAGTTGCTTCAAGAGAAATTATGGGTGACAACTTCAAGAACTATGTAAAAGTTAGCACAACTCAGGCTGAAGAGGACCTAACAGTTCAAGTTGGTCGTCCAAGCGTTGCAGATTATAAGACTGCGAATGCTACTCTTTCAGCTGTACAGTTGGCTATTAACAAGGTTTCTACGCAGAGATCTGCATTAGGAGCTTTACAGAATAGATTAGAGCACACAATAGCCAATTTGGACAACGTGTCTGAGAATACATCAGCAGCAGAGTCTCGTATTCGCGATACAGACATGGCTTCTGAAATGGTTGAGTACAGCAAAAACAATATTCTTGCACAGGCTGGACAGTCAATGCTTGCTCAGGCGAATCAGAGCACACAGGGAGTTCTCTCATTGTTACAGTAAAATCATTTTAAGGCCAGCTTAACAGCTGGCCTTTTTGCATTATAATACATTATATGAGGTGAAACATGAAGCAATTATTTGATAAGATAGAGAATTGTTGTACAAATGAGATTAAGCGGCGAAATCATCAACTGATAAAGGAGATTAAAGACATCTTGCCAGATATTATGGAATTTACTAATATTATATTGGATGAGAGTAACTTTGATATGGATACGGAAACATATCAACTTATTCGTTCGCAATATGTTGAAATTGTAGGAGATTTGATGGATGGAATTGAAAACCAGGATGAGGTTCTTGTAATGGATGCGCTTTATGTAGGAATGCTCGACTTTATGCGTTTGTTTTCAGAAGATTTGGATGAAGAGAGGGCGTAGATTATGCAGAATATATTTGAAAAGAATATGAAAGCTTGGGAATCTCTGTACCCTGATACAAAGGAATTTATTCAAAAAAAATATAAAGAGTATCAAGAGGAAGAAAAAAAAGAGATTACTGTTGAGCAGGACTATAATTGTAATAATATCCTAGTGGTTAATCGGGAGGGAAAAAGGGTTTATCTTGGAGGTAAGAGAAACTCTTTACGAATTGTGGAAGAGTGGGGGAAGAACTTCGAGAAGGCACAGCCAGGGGCATTTATTTTTCTTGTAGGAATGGGGAATCCAAATTTCTTATTAGAGTTAGATCAAGTGATGGCAAGTGGGGCAAGAATTCTAATTTATGAGCCGTCTATGGAAATTTTCTTTTCTGTAATGGAAAATATGGATATATCTATAATCCTTTCGGGCAAAAGGTCAGTGGTATTTTTAGTGGATGGAATTAATGATGAAATGATTGAGAGAAGTGTAGCGACCATCATTGATGTTAATATGTTACCATATTTTGACCTCTATATCTGTCCAAACTACAATGTGTTGTTTCTGGAGAAAGTTACTAAATTTGTTAAAACCGTTGGACGTTTGTGTGAAAGAGAGAGAGTTGGATTAAATACAAATATTCGATATCTTCCAGTTCGCTCGGAGAATGTATTTCATAATATTCTGCACGTGAATAATGGACATAAAACAGAGCAGTTTACAGAATTTATCTCTCGAGACATTCCGGCGTTTATTGTTGGAGCTGGCCCATCTTTGGATAAGAATATTGAGGAACTGAAGCGTGCGAAAGGACATGGATTGATTATTGCTTGTGATACTGCGGTGAAACCACTACTTGCTCGTGGAATAGTACCGGATATCTATGCAATTGTTGATGGACTTAAACCCCTTCATCTGGTTCAGGCAGAAGGAACAGATGAGATTCCTATGTTGACTTCTGTTACAGCAACATATACATTCTTGGATCAGAATAAGTCCACAAAGATTTTCTACAATGAAAATGATCCATTGGTTAACCGTTTGTTTTGGCAGAATGGCAAGGATTTTCCAACTATGCCGTGTGGAGGATCTGTTGCGACTAGTGCATTTGCATTTGCATATTTGATAGGAGTGAAGAACATAGTTTTGGTGGGGCAAGATTTGGCACTTTCTGGAAAGCATGTTCATGCAGTTGGAACATTCGATAGTAAAGAAGATGAGGTTAAAGAAAATGGAACTTTCATGGTGGATGGGAACTACGAGGAGAAAGTTAGAACCAGAGATGATTTCTACGCATATCTACGTTGGTTTGAATACTATATTGAAGGATGTAAGGAATACGAACCCGATTTCCGTGTAATCAATGCAACTGAGGGAGGTGCAAAAATAAAATTTACAGAGATTAAGACACTGAAAGAAACTATTGATGAGTTATGTACACAGGAAGTAGATATTCAAGCGGCAATAGAAAAGGTTCCTTTTGCATTTGATGATTATCAGAAAGGCAAAAATATTGAATTTTTAAGGAGTGTTCCAAATCAGTTTAAGGATATTAGTAAGAAAGCGGAAGAATTACAGAAGCTTTACAAGAAGATAGAAAAACTTGCAGAAGTAAGAAATATGGATGTTAAGGCATATGTTAAAGTTTTAAAGAAAATCGAAAAGAGTACTAAAGAAATTGATCGACATTATGAGTGTATGTGTCATATATCAGAGACTCTAAAAATAGCAGATTTTATCATTAATAGTGAGGCTGGAATGGAACTTAGTTCAATAAACGAAGAAGGAATGGACATTTCAAGAAAAGGAATTATGTATTCAAAGCTTCTTAAGGAGTGTGCAGACCTTTTTGCTGAGACAACAGAAGAAATATATAAAGACCTAGAAGTATAAAAAGGGATACTGTATGAGTACAAGAATTATAGCCGAAGCAGGAGTGAATCATAATGGTTCACTTCTTCTTGCAAAGAAAATGATTGATGCGGCGAAGGAGGCCGGGGCAGATTATGTAAAGTTTCAGACCTTTAAGCCAGAGAAGCTTGTGACTAAGACTGCGGTAAAGGCTGAGTATCAAGAGCAGACCACGGGGAAAGGCGAGTCGCAGCTGGAGATGTTAAAAAAGTTGACGTTAAGTGAAGCGGAATTTCTTGAACTTGAAGGTTATGCAAGGGAAAAGAAAATCGGCTTTATTTCCACACCTTTTGATGATGAGAGCATTGAGTTTTTATCAAAATTGGATATGGATTTTTGGAAAATACCATCTGGAGAAGTGACAAATTATCCTTATCTTGTTGCTCTTGCAAAGACAGGAAAAGAGATAATTCTTTCTACCGGAATGTGTGGTATAAATGAAATAGAAGAAGCGCTGGAGACTTTACGCATGAATGGTGCGGGAAGAATTACGCTTCTTCATTGTAATACAGAGTATCCGACACCATGGGAGGATGTGAATCTTCGAGCAATGAATCATTTGCGGGAACAATTCGAGGTCCCTGTAGGATATTCGGATCATACAAAAGGAATTGAGGTTTCAATTGCAGCGGTTGCTTGTGGTGCAACTGTGATCGAAAAGCACTTTACATTGGACAAGACTATGGAAGGTCCTGATCATATGGCAAGTCTTGAGCCAGAGGAGTTGAAGAGTATGGTCACCGCTATTCGCAATATTGAGAAGGCGATGGGCGATGGTATTAAAAAGCCAACGGCTTCGGAGAGTAAGAATAAATCAATTGTTAGAAAGAGTATTGTTGCAGCCTGCGAAATAAAGAAGGGCACACCCTTTTCAAAAGAAAATCTTACAACAAAAAGACCAGGAGATGGAATATCACCAATGCGTTGGAATGACTTGATTGGAAAAGTGGCAAAGCAAGATTATTATGTAGATGAAAAGATTGCAAATTTTGAAGTGTGATAGACGGAAAAAAGAGGTTATGAGAGAATTGAAAATGATGGTTGCCGACATATTATCTGAACAACATGCAGATGCGTATAGTTTGTAAGTAAGTTAGATGATACAAAATAGGAGAAAGTATATCTGGATGTTTAATTAGCAAAATTCCGTGTGCAGTATAAATATTTAAATGTAGCATAGAGAAAAGGAGAAGTGTAATATTTTATGAAAAGAGAAATAGAGTTTTTGTTACAAGAGAATAGAATACAAGAGGCGTGGAAACAATTGCTTGAATACGAGAAGCAATTTCCAGATGATGTTGAAATCAATAATTACAAGTATGTAGTTGCAGCACTGCTTAAGGATTATCAGGCAGCATGGGCATTTGCTGGAGAAGCGGTCAGAATGATGCCATATGATGCAGACTGCCATTTTAATTTTGCCGTAGCTTGTGAAACAATGGGGGAAACAGAGCAAGCTCTTGAGCACTATTATATTGCACTTGGCATGGCTAAATTTGGACAGGAAGTTTCCTTTGACATCTGCGGGGTAGAGAGTATAATTCAAAATCTAAAAGAAAAACAGGTAGGGAAAATTAGTGGTATATTTTCGGAGTTTATAGGCTTTAAAGAAAATGTGGGGTGGGAGATTGATTTCCCAACATTTCATTCTTCTTTTCCTTTGATTGGGCAACGATATTTTGATTATAAAGAACTGCCACCTATGTTTATTGGATTGGCACGGTCAGATATAAATTCGTTCCAGGAAACAAGAAGAAGTACTTATGAAGTAAGGGCAGAAATGCAGAGAATAACTATGACTAATAAGGAAATACACATTAAATGTGAGGAGAGTGTGTATGTTCCGATTCTTATATTTGAACCAATGATTTTGCGCGTAAATGATGGTGTGAGAGTTTCTGAAATCCAGCTGAAAAACGTACTACAATATGCAAATCTATATTTCCCCAAAGGGGAATATGATTTAGCTTCAGATGTTTATTTTGTTGTTGGAAAGGTTTGCCCTATTGGTCATAAGTCAGAGCGAAAAAAACTTGTTTTAAGCATTTTTGTAGATGGTTTATCGCAGTATTTTTTGGAAAATCAAGGGGAAGATTTGATGCCGAATACCACTCGCTTTTTCAAAAAGGGGGTAAAATGCAAAAATGTTCATACAACTGGAGATTGGACACTTCCATCTATTGTAAGTGCTACAACGGGAAAAATGTTTGCGAATCACCAAGTGATTCATTCAAAAAATTTGCGCAGAATAGATTTCAGTACTCCGATTTTGTTTGAGTATTTTGAAGAAAAGGGGTATAACACTTCGAAGTATGGAGGAAATTGGAGAATTACTCCTACATATGGTTATGCACGAGGTATGAATAGAGTGATATATCAACATCAATATAATGGATACCCGATTGAAGATGTTATTTCTGATGTGCAGAATCAGATGTATGAGATGCGAGAAACAGATCAATTTATATGGATGGAAGTGCTCGATTTACATCAAGTAGCGGATGAGTTAAACATTTTAGGGTGTGTAAGTCAAATTCCAGCTATGGAAAATACAAAGAGTTATGAAGGTCAAAATGTAAATTCTGTAAAGCAAGTATTTGATCCATTGAAGATAAAATATTATGAAGAGAAAATTCGTTATGTAGATAGAAAACTAGAGGCGTTGTATCATTATATAGAAGAAAATTATTCAGATGATGATATTATTGTATCGTTATTCTCGGATCATGGACAAGGATATTTGCTGAAACCAGAAGATGAGTTTTTGTGCGAAAAAAGAACAAAAACAGCTTTGTTCATTAGAGGAAATGGAGTGATGGGAGATTGTGAAGAAATGATTTCATTATGCGATTATAGTGAAATTATGTGCAAAATGGCAAATATTCCATATGGAACAGAATTTACAGACTCGAATTTACCACAATATTTTGGTGGCGAAAGGGAACGGGAATATGTGATAACAGAATCTATTCATGTTGGGGATCCGTATAGAATTTCTCTAAAAGGGAAGAATTTTTCATTTTATTTAAACGGAAAACAAAGTGTAACCGAGAAGTGTAGGGTTCCTTTGGATGAATATTCGGTGAAATTACATGATGAGAATGGGGTGGAGGTGGATGATACAGAATTAAAGGAATTATGCACACAAATATCGTTAAAACATATTGCACCAGTTAGAAAGTTTTAAAATGGTTAATTTCATAATGAAAGGAAAATTGTTTGTTGAAGAAATGTTATAGTTGCAAGATTAAAAAACAAATTTGAATATACAAACAAAGGAGTTTTAATTATTTATAATATGTAAGGCGGAAAGAGTGAGACAATGAAAGAACTAATTCTTGTTGGCGCAAGTGGCTGTATGCGAGAACTTGCTTGGGAAATCGAGGAACTGAATAAAATACATCCTACATGGAAAATTGTCGGTTATGTAGATCGCGGGGAAGAGCTTGACTTGGTAGAAGTGGCAGGAAAACAGATACCATATCTTGGAGACGATGATTATCTTCTTTCTTTGGAACAAGAACATAATCTTGCAATTTGTGTAGGGGAACCGCACTTACGTAAAAAAATTGCAGATAAGCTGAAAAATAATCCCAAACTTTTGTTTCCTAATTTGATTCTCTCAAATACTATGGTATGTGATGATATACAGATGGGAGAGGGAAATATAGTAAGTATGGGAGTAAAACTTTCTACGAATGTGAAGTTAGGTTCCTTTGTGTTTTTAAATACAGAAGCTATGGTCTGCCATGATGGGAGAATTGGTGACTTTGTGACACTGAGTCCGAGAGCAACCTTGGCGGGGAATGTATCTGTGGGGGAACTCTCAGAAATTGGTATGACTGCAAGTGTGATTCAGGGAATAACAATAGGAGCAAATGCAAAGATTGGGGCGGCAGCAGCAGTTGTTCGTAATCTATCAGACAATGTGGTAGCAGTTGGAGTACCTGCAAAGGTGATAAAGGAGAAGTAAATGAAGCATAAAATTGCTGTGGTAACAGCGACTCGAGCAGAATATGGAATCCTAAAGCCTTTGATTCGAAAGCTTCAGGAGAATAACAAGTTTGAACTACAGCTTATTGTGACAGGAAGCCATCTGTTGGAGACTGCGGGGAATACGGTAAAGGAAATTGAAGCGGACGGTTATTCGATTGCTAGAAAAATCCCTATTCATGTGGAAGCAGAAGGGATGCTTGGAGTATCCTATACTGCCGCAAGGGCGTTGGAACAGTTTGCAACGTATTTCTGGGAGGAACATCCTGAGTGGGTGGTAGTACTTGGAGACCGAACGGAGTTGCTCGGCATTTGTTCAGCTGCGGTGTGCAGTAAAATTCCAATTATCCATTTGCATGGCGGTGAAGTGACAGAAGGAGCTGTGGACGAGATGGTCCGGCATGCAGTGACCAAAATGAGTTTTTTGCAATTTGTAGCGAATGAGGAATATGCATGTCGTGTGATTCAAATGGGAGAACAACCGGACAGGGGATTTAATGTGGGAGCTTTGGGGATGAAGCGTTATCTAAGTGCTGTAAAGTATGCAAGCATGGTTCTAGGTAATTCTTCCAGTGGCATTATTGAGGCACCTGCCCTCGCAACACCAACGGTTAATATTGGGAATCGTCAAAAAGGGCGACTTATGGCAGAAAGTGTTTTGTCTTGTGAAAGCAGAGTGGATGATATATTAGAAAAGATGAAAAAGGCGGAGCGCATGATGCGCAAGGAGTCTAATTTGTATGGGGACGGAAATACATCTGCAAAAATAGTGGATATTATAGAAAAATTTGCAGAAGAGAATAGGCTCGCTTTTTCGAAAAAATTCAATGATATAAAGGTGAAGTAGAATGAAAAACTTGGCGATTATACCAGCCAGAAGTGGCTCGAAGGGCTTAAAGGACAAGAATATAAAGGATTTGAATGGAGTGCCGCTTTTGGCATATTCTATAATTGCCGCAAAAGAAAGCGGATTATTTGAGGAAATAATGGTATCCACAGACTCGGAGGAGTATGCCAAAATCGCAAGAGACTATGGAGCCTGTGTTCCATTTCTAAGAACAGAAGAGAATTCTACAGATAAAGCATCTTCCTGGGATGTTGTAAAGGAAGTGGTGAAACAATATGAAAATATGGGAGAAAGATTTGATACAATTACACTTCTTCAGCCGACATCCCCGCTTCGAGAGGCGATTGATATTCAAAATGGATATGCTTTGTTTAGGGAGAAGAATGCAAAAGCAGTTGTAGCAGTAACGGAAATGGATCATTCTCCACTTTGGAGCAATACGCTTCCTGAGAATAGAAGTATGAAGGGCTTTGTTAGGGAAGAGGTGAAGAATCGCCCGCGTCAGGAGTTGGATTCCTATTATCGTATAAATGGAGCACTTTACATTGTGTCACGCCAGCTTCTAGATCAAATTGAAACACTATACGGAGAAGGAACATACGCGCTTGTAATGGAACAAAGGAAATCAATTGATATTGATACTGAGATGGATTTTGCCATCGCAGAAGTAATTCAAAGAAAAAGGAATGAAAAATAGTGTAAAAAAGAGTAATGATTTATGACTTATTGCCGATGTATATAAAGAGAAGTCTTTAGATTACAGGGAGGTATGGGACATGAAAACAGAGAAACTCAACATATTTATCATAAATCCAGAGAATACCGTTGTCGAGGCACTACAGAAAATCGATGCCAACGCAAAAGGTATTCTTTTTGTTGTAGATAAAGACAGAAAATTGCTCGGAGTAATCACAGATGGTGATATTAGACGATGGTTAATTAAAACAGGCGAGTTGCAAGGCATTGTATCAAGCTTTATGAATGCGGACCCACGAGTGATTTGTAAAAAAGATATGACTAGAGCACAGGAAATAATGCGCGGTTATCAGATTACAGCAATTCCGGTAGTGACAACGAAGGGAGTTTTGTCAGATGTTATATTTTTGGAGTCGAACATTGCAGAAAATTTTGCAGAGGAAAAGAAGCTGGATGCTGTTCCTGTAGTAATTATGGCGGGCGGAAAAGGGACAAGATTATATCCATATACCAAGGTACTTCCGAAACCGTTAATTCCTATTGGCGATATTCCAATAATGGAGCGAATTATTGACAAGTTTAAGGACTTTGGAGTAAATGATTTCTATGCCACAGTTAATTATAGAAAAAATATGATTATGTCCTATTTCTCGGAGATTGATACAGAATATACCATGCATTATGTGGAAGAGGATAAGCCACTGGGAACTGCTGGAAGTCTAAGACTTATTGAAGAAACATTTGATAAACCATTCATTGTAACGAACTGTGATATTTTAATTAACGCTGATTACGCAGATATTTATGAATATCACAAGCAGTCTGGAAATGAACTTACCATTGTTAGCGCATTGAAGAACATAGTAGTTCCATATGGTGTTATTCATTCTTCGGAAAATGGCATTATAGAAGCGATGGAAGAGAAACCGAAGCTTTCTTATTTTGTTAATACAGGGATGTATATCCTAAATGAGAAACTGAGGGAAGAGATTCCAAGCGATACATTTTTTCACATGACAGATTTAGCGGATAAACTTTTAAAAGAGGGAAGAAAAGTGGGAATGTATCCAATTAGCGAAGATTCTTTCCTTGATATGGGAGAGTTCGAGGAAATGCATCGTATGGAAATGAAATTGAATTTGAAATCAGAGTAGAATATATAGTTGAGGTGACAGGATGAAAAAAGTATTAGTAACAGGTGCTGACGGATTTATTGGAAGTCATTTGACAGAAAGTCTTTTAGAGAAAGGATATGATGTAAAGGCATTTTCTTATTACAATTCATTTAATACATGGGGATGGTTAGATACTTTACCAAAAGAAAAGTTAGATCAAATTGAAGTATTCACTGGAGACGTAAGAGATCCGAATGGGGTTCGTGAAGCATTGAAGGGATGTGATGGGGTATTCCATCTAGCAGCACTTATTGCGATTCCTTTCAGCTATCATTCTCCAGATTCCTATGTTGATACGAATATTAAAGGTACATTAAATGTGCTTCAAGCAGCAAGAGACCTGGATTTAGAGAGAGTACTTGTGACATCAACTTCAGAGGTATATGGAACTGCACAATATGTTCCAATCGATGAGAAACATCCTTATCAGGGACAGTCACCATATTCAGCAACGAAGATTGGCGCGGATAGACTTGCAGAAAGCTTTTATCGTAGCTTTGATTTGCCAGTGTCTATTGTAAGACCGTTTAATACATTTGGACCAAGACAGTCGGCGAGAGCGGTTATTCCAACGATTATTTCACAGCTTCTTGCTGGAAAAGAGGAAATTAAGCTCGGTTCACTTACTCCAACGAGAGACTTTAACTATGTAAAGGATACGGCAGCAGGATTTATTGCTATCGCAGAGTCGGATAAGACGATTGGTCAGGAGATTAATATTGCAACACAGCAAGAAATTTCTATCGGACAGCTTGCAAATGAGATTATTTCGCAGATTAATCCGAATGCAAAGATTGTATGCGATGAGCAGCGTCTTCGTCCTGAAAAGAGTGAAGTGAATCGTTTGTTAGGTTCTAATGCAAAGATTAAGGAGTTAACAGATTGGAAGCAACAGTATACCTTTGAACAGGGAATTGCTGAGACAATTGAGTGGATTCGGGGCAATATGGATGCGTATAAGACAGATATTTATAATGTTTGATTTTGAAATAAAGGTAGTGCTGAAATGAAAAAAATAGTGATTTTAACGGCAACAAGGTCTGAATATGGGTTACTTGCTTCATTAATAAAAAAAATGAGTAAGGAAGAAGAAATTGATGTAAGAGTTGCTGTAACTGGAACTCATTTGTCTCCTGAGTTTGGAAGGACTGTAAATGAAATCAGAAATGATGGTGTGACGATTGATAAAGAAATTGAAATTCTACTTAGTTCAGATTCTCCAAGTGCTATTTCAAAATCGATGGGATTAGCACTTTTGGGTTTTTCGGATTATTTTGCCGAATTGAAACCAGATGCACTTATGGTTTTGGGAGATAGATATGAGACGTTGGCTGTTGGCATAGCTGCATTAAACGAAAGAATTCCAATTATACATTTGCATGGTGGAGAGGCAACAGAAGGCTTAATTGATGAAGCGGTGCGAAATTCAATTACAAAGTTAAGCGCTCTTCATTTTACAAGTACAGAAATGTACAGGAAACGAGTTATTCAAATGGGAGAAAAGCCAGAGAATGTATTTAACGTGGGCGCAATGGGGGTAGAAAATGCGCTAAATTTGGAACTGATGTCTAAAACGGATCTGGAGAATTCGATAGGGTGTAAATTGAATAGGAAGTATGCAGTTTTAACATTTCATCCAGTTACGTTGGAAAAAAATACAGCTGAGAAACAGGTTGGGGAATTGCTTAAGGCTGTTGAATGCCGGCAGGATATTCTTTTTTTGTGCACAAAGGCAAATGCTGATACGGATGGTAGAATTATAAATCAGAGACTAAGTGAGTATGAAACGAATCACGACAATCTTAGACTATTTGATTCTCTGGGGATGAAGCGATATCTGAGTGCTTTAAAATATGCTGAGTTTGCTATTGGAAATTCGTCTAGTGGCTTGATTGAAGTGCCGTGTTTTGGAATTCCAACCATAAATATTGGGAATCGTCAAAAGGGGAGAATTCAAGCAGAGAGTGTGTTGAATTGTGAGCCCGTATCAAGTGAGATTATATCTGCAATAAGTAAGGCTATGGATACGCAATTTAAAGAATTTGTAAAAAAGACTAAGAATCCTTATGGAGATGGAAAAACATCGGATAAAATAGTCCAAATCACTGCAGAGTATCTGAAAAACAATAAATTTACTGTGCAGAAAAGCTTTTATGATATTGACTTTGAGGTGGCAGAATGAAAATTATATTTATAGGATGCGTTGAATCTTCGCTTCTTTTTCTTAAAAGCTTGTTACGCGAAAAATGTGATGTTGTTGCCGTAATTACTATGAAAGAATCAAAATATAATGCGGATTATATGGATTTGACGCCGTTATGTGAAGAATACAAAATTCCTATGTTGTATGTGAAAAATATTAATGAGGAAAAGAGCATTTCATATATTAGAAAACGTAAGGCAGATATAGGTTTTTGCATGGGGTGGTCACAGCTTGTAAGTGAAGATATAATTAATTTATTTCCGAGAGGAATGGTTGGATATCATCCGGCGGAATTGCCATATAATAGGGGGAGACATCCGATAATTTGGGCATTGGCATTGGGATTAGAGGAAACAGCATCTACTTTTTTTATGATTGAGAAGTCGGCTGATTCAGGAGCTATTTTATCGCAAGAAAAAGTGGAAATTTTGTATGAAGATAATGCGGAAACGTTAATGAACAAGCTTTTGCATAAGGGAGAAAAACAAGTCGTTGATATTGTACATGATCTTGAACAGGGAAATGCTAAGCTTGTTGAGCAAAATCCAAATGAAGGAAATACTTGGAGAAAGCGCGGAAAAATAGATGGACAAATTGATTGGAGAATGTCAAGTAATTCTATTTATAATCTTGTCCGAGCATTATATAAACCTTATGTTGGAGCTCATTTAGTTTACAAGAATAAGGAATATAAGGTATGGAAAGTTTCGGAAATAAAAGATGAACAAAATAAATTTAAGAATATTGAACCAGGAAAAGTTCTTTATGTTACACCAAAATCATTTGTGGTAAAAGCGGGAGAAGATTTAGTAGAAGTATTGGAATCTGATTTGGTTGAAGTGACTGAAGGGCAATATTTGCAGTGAGGAAAAAGGATGAGAATACTAGTGATTGCGCCACATCCTGATGATGAGACTTTGGGCGCGGGAGGATATATAAAAAAACAGAAGAAAATGGGAAATGAAATCTTCTGGCTTAATATGACGAATGTTACAGAAGACTCAAAGTGGGGAAAAGAGTTTGTACAATTAAGGAAAAGCCAGATAAAAAAAGTATGTGAGTTTTATGAATTTGATGGTTTTTTTGACTTGGGATATGAACCATGTTCTTTGGAAAATATAGATAAAGGAGAAATTATATCAAAAGTGGGAGATATTATTACTCAAATTAAGCCAAATTGCGTGATTTTGCCTAATCCGGGAGATGCTCATTCTGATCATAAAATAACTTATGACGTGGGAATGGCCTGCTCGAAGACATTTCGGTATCCATCTGTTAAAAAAATCCTTGTGATGGAAATTTTGTCAGAGACTGATTTTTCAAAAACAGGGGAAGCTTTTTCGCCAAACTATTTCGTTGATATTTCAGCGGAGATTCAAGCAAAAGAAACTGCGATGAAAATTTATGATACTGAAATATCTGACCCACCATTTCCAAGAAGTTTGGATGCTATTAGAGCATTGGCGTTGTTACGTGGAGGAATGGCAGGGTGCTACTATGCAGAAGCATTTAAAGTTATTAAGGAGATTGAATAATGCGAAAAATTGCAATTATTCCAGCAAGGGCAGGCTCGAAAGGATTGCCAGACAAAAACATTAAGGAATTCATGGGAAAACCTTTAATATATTGGACGATACAAGCAGCTTTAGATTCACAATTATTTGATGAAGTAATGGTTTCAACTGATTCTGATAAATATGCTGAAATAGCTATACAATGTGGGGCGGAAGTTCCTTTCTTACGGAGCCCAAAAAATGCGAGTGATGTAGCGGGAACATGGGATACTGTACGTGAAGTTATATTAGAATATTCATGTAGAGGAAAAGAGTTTGATGCGTTTTGTTTGCTACAACCAACATCTCCGCTTCGTACATCTGAAGATATAAAAAATGCTATGAGCATATTTGAAGAAAAGAAAGCAGATGCAGTTGTGTCATTATGCGAGTTAGAACATTCGATTTCGATATGTAATACGTTAGAGGATGATAATTGCTTGAATGGCTTTTTTGACTCTAATGGGTCGGGTAGAAGACAAGAGATGGAAAAGTACTATAGAATAAATGGCGCCATATATATTCAGAAGGTAGAAAAGTTGCTTCAAAAGGAAAATTTATATGGAAATAAGTCATATGCTTATATCATGGAAAAATTAAATTCTATTGATATAGATGATGAATTTGATTTTATTCAGGCAGAAGCGCTTGCAAAACATGCAAGAATGAAATTAGGGGCATTGAAAGGAGAATGCGGAAAATGAGCAAATTTATCCCGTTATCAATCCCTAACTTTGAGGGAAACGAACAGAAATATGTGATGGATGCGGTAGAACAGGGATGGGTATCTACAGGAGGTGCCTATATCTCAAAACTGGAAGAAATGTTGGCAGAATTTGTTCACACGGATATGGTAGCGGCGGTGCAAAGTGGAACTGCGGCACTTCATCTTGCACTTCGTGAATGTGGAGTGGTTCCTGGTGATTTGGTTATTGTTCCTACACTTACGTTTATTGCAGCGGTAAATCCTGTAAGGTATCAATTTGCTGATCCTGTTTTTATGGATTGTGATGATAGTTTGTGTATGGATCCTATCAAATTGAAAAAGTTCTGTGAGAATGAATGCGAATTAGAAGGGAATGTTCTTAAACATAAGGCAACTGGTAAAACAGTTCGCGCCCTTGTGGTGGTTCATGTGTTTGGAAATCTTGCTGATATGGAAAGTATTATGGGAATCGCCGAAGCATATCATTTGCCAGTAGTAGAAGATGCGACAGAAGCGTTAGGCACCAAATATACAGAAGGTAAATATGCTGGAAAATATGCAGGTACAATTGGGGACTACGGCGCCTTTTCTTTCAATGGAAATAAAATTATTACAACAGGTGGCGGTGGAGCGGTAACCGCAAGAGATGCCAAGCGGGTGGAACATATGAAATATATCTCCACACAGGCAAAGAAAGACCCGCATTACTATATTCATGATGAAATTGGTTTTAACTACCGAATGACCAACCTTCAGGGAGCATTGGGAGTGGCCCAGATGGAAGAGCTTCCAGAGTTCATTCGGAGAAAACAAAGAAACTATGAATTGTATGCGGACCTTCTAAAGGATTATAAGGCGGGATATTTACAGCCATATCGTGATGGAACTTCTTCGAATAAGTGGTTATATGCGTTAGTTCTTCACGAAGCAGAAGAAGGCACGGTACGTAATAAGATTGAGGCATTGCTGGAAGCGGGCATTCAAACAAGAGCGATATGGGGATTGATACATGAACAAGAGCCATATAAGGACTGCATGGCATATGACATAGAGAAAGCGATTTATTATAGCAAGCATGTGATTAACATTCCTTGTAGTACGCAGATAACGGAGGAGGAAATTAGACGGGTAGTGGCGGAACTAGTAAGGTGAATTCTCCATTTTTTTAAAACCAATTAAATATTTTTTAAAGATTTTCTTAAGTATCTGCCAAATGGCAGATACTTTCTTTTTTTTAAAATTACACAATGCTATAATACATAAAGTTTGTATTTGGGAAATATGAAAAGGAAGAGGATAAAGATGATAGAGAACAATATTACATGGGCAAGTGGGGTTGCTTTATTTGAAGCAGGGAAATATGAAGAAGCAATGCAGGTTTTTACTTCTATAATAAATGGAAGTGATCCCAGTGAAGAACGTGAGTTGTGCATTAAGGATTTGTATGAGTGCTTTGTATATCCCAACGAGTCAGAATTTCGGGAAAATTATGCAAAGAACGCAAGGGAAGAAGGCTTTTGCACATATGAGGAATTGGAATTAGATTTTTTTCCTTTGTCGGATACGAGATATTATGTGTTTAATTCGAAGCATAGAATGTTTGAGGGGCTGCTAGACATTAATGTGTTGGGTTCATTTTTGAAAGGAGAAGGATTAAGAAAAAGATTTGGCGGAGTGTTGATTGCAAAACCAAAACTATGGGGTGACATAACACAAGAGCTGTCCAAAGGAAAATTTGAGGAGATATACTGGTTGTTTGACAGGGCAGATACTTACTTGGCTTCATTTTTGAAAATAGAAGGAATAAGAACTTTGCTTGAAGATGCTATTTTTTTCCATTCTAGTGATGAGCTACTAAACTATTTTCGAAAAAATGAAGCTAGGTATCTTCCAAAGAATGTGGTTTCGAGCAATGAAGAAAAATACAAAAATATATTTTCGCAAATTCATAAGGAGAGAGTTGCAAAGGAGAAAGAGGCAGAATCCGTTTTTCTGTCAATTGGAATTCCATCCTATAATCGAGGAAAGAAAGCTTTAGAATGCGTACGTAAGATTTTATCTTGCGAATATGATAGCGAAATAGAGGTGCTCGTTTCGGACAATGGATCGAAAGATGATCCCGATTACACTTCAATTAGTCAGTTGAATGATTCAAGAGTGCATTACCACCATTTTGAAACGAACCGGGGAATTGCTGAAAATGTGATGAATCTATTTCGGATGTCAAAGGGGAAGTACCTTATGTTGATAAGCGATGAAGATGCTTTGATACAGGAAAATTTATACGAATGCTTATGCTTACTGACAAATGAAGAAACGGTAGGCACATTTGCATTTTCGGGTGAAGGTGGAAATTTGGGGCCTCGCGGATGCAGTAAAGTTGAAAGAGGGAGTGTCTCGATAGAGTACGGAATAAATTGCAATTACATTTCCGGAATTGCCTTTGATGTAGAAAGATATAGACAATACAAAATAGAGGAACAGTTACGAAGGGCGAAGGATAATATATTCGTAAAGTATTATATACATTGTAGCATTGGTGGATTGATGGGCGTGCATGCGGGGTATGTTAGCTCAGATATAAGGATTGCTCGAGCTGGAGAATCCTGCGAGCAAGACGATACAATAAAAGACTATATGACTGTGAATCATCGCATAGCGCAACAAAATGGAGCTATTAGTTTGTTTAAGGGATATATAGGCGAGGACGAACTTATAGAATTATTTGGTGAGCGTTGCTGGAAGACATATTTTTTACTGAGCCTAGCGTATGCTACTAAATATAAAGAGATTATGAGCAGAAAGAATATTAACTGGAGAACGATATGCTTAAGAATTCACTGGAATAATATGCAGCAACTAAAAATGGTAACGAACAATAAGGAAAAAAGGATAGCCTTGAGTAAGGAAATAAAGCAGTTGTTTCGAGAAAATCTATTTCATGCTGGAATTCCAGATAATGCGACGATTGTTTATCAATTATCCAATAAATTAATATTGGATGATTTAGAGGAACAAAGTGATTGGAGTGATATGGATGTGGAATTCTATGATAAAAAAGCGAGACAGATGTTACGATTAGACTAGATATGGGAAAGAGGATTACAAAGTGAAGGTAGTATTGTTAGCAGGAGGACGAGGGACGAGAATTGCCTCCGAGGTGGATGAGCGACCGAAACCGTTGGTGGAAATAGGGGGACAGCCGATTATCTGGCATATTATGAAAGAGTACTCGTATTATGGATATGATGATTTCATAATCTGCGCAGGATATAGACAGCATTTGATTAAAGAGTGGTTTAGCGATTATTTTCTTTGCAATAGTGATGTAACCTTTGACTATCGCAATGGAAAGAAGAATGTGAAAATACATGATAATTATTGCGAGAATTGGAAGGTTACCATTGTAGATACAGGACTTGATACTATGACGGGTGGAAGGATAAAAAGAATTCAAAAGTATATTGGAAATGAGCCATTTCTTCTTACCTATGCGGATGGGGTGTGTGATGTAGATATTAATCAAGTGGTAGAATTTCACAGAGGACATGGAAAAATCGCAACATTAACTGCAGTACAGTTAGAGCAGGATAAGGGTGTTCTTAGCATAGATGGACACAATGCAGTGAAAGCTTTTCGGGAAAAAAGCCAGAAGGATAGTGCTCCAATTAATGCCGGATATATGGTGCTCAATCCTGAGATATTTGATTATATCGAAGATGATACCACGATATTTGAAAAGGCGACCCTTGAGAAATTAGTTGATAATGGACAACTAATGTCATACAAACATCATGGTTTTTGGCAATGTATGGATAATCTAAGGGAAAAGATGCAATTAGAAATGTTGATTGAAGATGGGTGTGCTCCATGGATAAAATGGTAAAGGAATTCAAGTCTGCATGTGAAAGGTTTCATATTGCATGGCAAGCGGAAATGGAAGAAGATTTTTTGGCGGCATCTACGATATACGGAGTGACAGCTTTGGAGTATTTCCAGTTTGAATTTTGGGGGAGAAATGATGCTGGAAGACGAGAATTTATAGCGGATGCAGAACGTCTTATTTTGTTCCGTAGATTCTATGATTTCTCAAGATATGAAATAGTTCGAAATAAGTGGCTGCAGTATAAATTTCTGAAGAAGTATTTTAAAAGAGATTGCATTTTGATTGATGCAAATTCATCAGAAAGTGCAGATTTTGATTTTTTTCTGGGATTTATACAGGAAGGCAAGGATTACATATTTAAGCCAACGAGATGCTCGTGCGGCGAAGGGGTTAGAAAAATAAGGATAGCTGCAAAAGAAGAGGATTGCATACGCAAAATATATGAGAAATTAAGGCAAGATGGTGGAATATTCGAACCGTATGTTGCGCAGGTGCCAGAGCTGGCTAAGTTTCATCAACAATCGGTTAATACAGTTCGATTGATTGTACTACAGGATGATTTAGGGGAAAATCACTATTTGCGTTCGCTTTTTCGAATGGGAAAGGGTGATTTAATTGTAGATAATAGCGAATCCGCACTTCGAGCATTAATGGATCCCGCTACCGGCATCGTTTCCTCTCCCGGAGTGGATTCCTATGGAAATAGCTATTCCATTCATCCTGATACAGGAGAACAAATTGTGGGATTTGTTGTTCCAAGGTATGAGGAACTGCTTCAGGTGGCTGATGAGATTATGGAGGTACTATCAGATATTGCGAGATATATCGGTTTTGACTTTGCGCTCACGGAGAAGGGATGGATAATACTAGAAGTAAATCCATTTCCACAGCTTATTATGCAGCAGTTTATACCAAGGACGGGATATAAGCGAGAAGTGCTAGAACTATTAGAAAATCAAATGGGAATTGAGGATAGCAAGCTAAGAGAAAAGTAATAGTATAGGGAATTGATATGGAACTTGATTTAGATTTTTATAGAGGAAAAAAGGTTTTAGTTACAGGACACACAGGTTTTAAAGGCACCTGGCTTTGTAAAGTACTGCTTTATGCCGGGGCAAATGTTGTTGGTTATAGTTTAGAACCGGAAAAAGAGCAGATTTTATTTGGACTTTCAAATAATGATAAGCAGATGAGAAGTGTGTATGCAGATATTCGGGATTATGAAAAGCTGCTGAAGGTGTTTAAGGAAGAACGGCCGGAAATCGTATTTCATCTTGCTGCCCAACCGATTGTAAGAGAGTCTTATCGGAATCCACAGTATACATATGAAACAAATGTAATGGGAACAGTGAATCTCTTGGAATGTATAAGAAACGTGGATTGCGTGAAGAGTGTAGTAAATGTAACAACGGATAAAGTGTATTTAAATGCAGAACGGGAGGATGGTTATACAGAAGAGGAAAGTCTAAATGGATTTGATCCTTATTCTAATTCAAAATCATGCTCAGAGCTTGTGACAAGTAGCTATACAAAAAGTTTTTTTGAAAACAAAGGTGTGGCGGTATCGACAGCCAGAGCTGGAAATGTGATAGGAGGCGGAGATTTCGCGACAGCAAGAATTATTCCAGATTGTGTCAGGGCTATGAAAAGCAAGGAACATATTGTGATACGAAATCCGAAGTCGATTCGACCATATCAGCATGTGCTAGAGCCGATTTGGGTGTACCTTATGATTGCTGAGAAACAGTACAAAAATCGAGCGTACCAAGGGTGTTATAATGTAGGACCGGAGGAAGTTGACTGTATTGAAACACAGGAATTAGTACAACTCTTTTGCGCTGCCTGGGGAGAGGGCGCAGACTGGATTGTGAAAAAGGAGGAACAGGCTCCGCATGAAGCAAAAATTCTGAGATTGGATTGTGGGAAACTAAAGAGTACATTTGGTTGGATGCCGAAATGGTCGATTCAGGAAAGTGTTGAAAAGACAGTAGAATTTAGCAAAGTTCTATTGAAAAAGGGGAACATTGAACAGGAATTTGAACGGGAAATAGTAGAATTTCTGAGAGGATAAAGGATATAAATGAGTAAATGGGAAAATGAGAAAGCAGCCAGGGAGGAGATTAAAGACCTGGTGCAGGAGTATTATAAGGAATTTAAAAAAGGAGATTTGTTCGCAGAAACAGGAAGGATAAGCTACGCTTCAAGAGTATATGATGAGAAAGAGATGATGAGTCTAACGGATGCAATGTTGGATTTTTGGCTTACAACAGGAAGATTCGCCGACAAATTTGAGGAAGAGTTTGCAAAGTGGATTGGTGTGAAATATGCGCATTTGGTAAATAGTGGTTCATCCGCGAATCTATTAGCTTTTATGGCATTAACCTCTCCGAGCCTTGGAGAACGTCAGATTCGGCGCGGAGACGAAGTGATAACGGTTGCATGTGGGTTTCCGACAACGATAACCCCGATTTTGCAGTATGGTGCAGTTCCTGTATTTGTAGATGTGAAAGTACCGGAATATAACATAGATATCGTGGAATTGGACAAGGCATTGTCATCAAAGACTAAAGCCGTGATGCTAGCCCATACCTTGGGGAATCCATTTAATATTGGGGCAGTTAGGGCTTTTTGCAAAAAGCATAATCTATGGCTTGTGGAAGATAATTGTGATGCATTGGGAAGTTTGTATACACTGGATGGAGAAACGAAGTACACAGGAACGTGGGGGGATATAGGTACCTCCAGTTTTTATCCGCCTCATCACATGACTATGGGAGAAGGCGGTTGCGTATATACCAATAACCCAATTCTTAGTAGAGTAATCTTATCGTTGCGCGATTGGGGAAGAGACTGTATTTGTAAATCGGGACAGGACAATTGCTGTGGACATCGTTACGACGGAAGCTACGGCATGCTCCCAAAGGGATATGACCACAAATACATTTACAGTCATTTGGGTTATAATCTTAAAGCAACCGACATGCAGGCAGCAGTGGGGGTAGAGCAACTTAAAAAACTTCCAGACTTTATTCAGGCAAGGAAGGAAAATTGGCAAAAACTGTATGATAGACTCCAGAAGGTGCAGGATAAAATAATTCTTCCAAAGGCAGAAACAGGGAGTGAACCATCCTGGTTTGGCTTCATGATAACCTTAAGAAAAGAGAGCGGCATAAAAAGAGAACAGGTGCTACGCTATTTGGAGAATGCAAATATTCAAACACGTTTGTTATTTGCTGGTAACATCATAAAACAACCTTGTTTTGATTCAATTAGAGAAACAGATGCTTATCGTGTTGTGGGCGATTTGGAACAAACGGATTATATTATGAATCATTCTTTTTGGGTTGGGGTATATCCTGGAATGACTGATGAGATGATAAATCGAATGGCAGAGAAAATTATTGAGGCCCTTGTGTCGGAAGGAGCATACGATGCAAGTTAAAGTTTCCGATTATATCGCTGATTTTTTGGCGAAGCATGGAGTAGATACAATTTTTACAGTGACAGGTGGAGGCGCCATGCATATGAATGATTCCTTTGGCCATCATGAAAAGTTAAACTGCATATATAATCACAATGAACAGGCATCCGCCATGGCGGCAGAAGCATATGCTAGAATCGATAATCGAATTGCGGCAGTGTGCGTAACGACTGGGCCAGGAGCAACCAATGCGATCACTGGGGTTGCTGGGGCATGGATGGATTCGATTCCCATGTTGGTATTTTCTGGTCAGGCAAGATATGCGACCACGATTTATGCGAGTGGATTACCGCTTAGGACAAGAGGTGTGCAGGAATTTGATATCATTGGCTCGGTTCAAAATATGACAAAATATAGCACGCTTGTAACAGATAAAAATCGAGTGGCATATTCGCTAGAAAAGGCGTTGTATCTCGCCCAAACAGGGAGAAAGGGTCCTTGCTGGTTAGATATTCCTCTTGATATTCAGGGGGCTATCATAGAAACAGATGATTTGTTGCATTATGAGAACTGCGACAGACTAAATGGAATGGAACAAGAAATATGGTCTGAAGCTCAGAAGAGTAACCTAAAAGAAAAAGAGGTTAAAGTAGCCGAGTTACAAAAAAACGCAAGTGAAATAGTAAAGAGGGTAAGCGCAGCGGAGCGTCCGGTTCTTATAGCTGGGAATGGAATTCGCTTGGCAGATGCACATAAAGAGTTTCTTGAACTTGTGGAGCTTTTACAAATCCCAGTGGTGGATACGGCAAGTAGTGTGGATGCCATTAGTACAGAGCATAGACTTTTCGCAGGAAGAACCGGTATAACGGGAACGAGAAGTGGAAATTTTGCTGTACAGAATAGTGATTTGATTCTTTCCCTCGGAAGTAGGTTGAGCTATGGTGTTACAGGATTTCAGGGAGAAATGTGGGCGCGTGAGGCGTATGTTATTGCAAACGATGTGGATGCGGCGGAGCTTGAGAAGGATAATATTCATGCAGATATTAAAGTGGTATGCGATGTAAAAGTTCTAATTGCGCAGCTTATAGAAATACTTCATACGACAGAGACTTCTTCTGGTGCTGTAGAGTTGAGCGATAAAAAATCATGGTCGATAAAACAATTAGAAAGGCAGAGGTGGATTCATCAGTGCCAACAATGGAGAAGGAAGTATCCGGTTGTGCAGAAAAAACATTTTCAGGATAAGAGGCCGAATATTTATGCATTTTATAAAAGACTGACCGATAAGTTGACCGCAAAGGATTGTTTGGTGGTGAGTGCTGGAACTGCGCGTGTTGTAGGAAGTCAAGTGGCAAGTGTTGCGGAGGGAATGCGATTTATTTCTAATGCGGCTATGGCGTCCATGGGCTATGATTTGCCAGCAGCAATCGGTGCCTGTATTGCAAGGAAACGGGAAAAAACCTATGTTTGTACAGGCGATGGCGGGTTACAGATGAATTTGCAGGAGCTTCAAACGATAGCGCATCATAAGCTTCCAATTGCGCTTTTTGTCATAAATAATAATGGATATCAATCCATTCGGGTAACGCAGGAAAACTTTTTTTCGGGAGAAAAGGTAGGAATTGGAAAAGATAGCGGAGATATTAGCTTTCCGGAACTGGAAAAGCTGATGGAAGCATATGGAATTCAATACAAAAAATGCGAGCGAATGGAGCAGATGGAAGAAACAATTTCGTGGGCAATGAAACAGGAATTACCTTGTGTTTGTGAGCTTATGGTTTCAACCAAACAAAAAGTGGAACCTAAGGTTGGAAGTAAAAAGTTGGCAAATGGAAGTATGATTTCTTCGCCACTTGAGGATATGTCGCCTTTTCTTTCAAAAGAAGAATTGGCAGAAAATATGTATATTCCAACAATGGAATGGGTATAAAACCGGAAGAAGAATAATTTATAAAAAAATTGATTTCAAGGTTAAGTAATCGAAATACTATCCGATATATTATACTGGGAAATGGTGGATGAAAACACCAAAGTTAAGCGGACGGGAAACCGCTTTATGGGAGTTGCGTTTGATCATGGAGAGATTTCGCGCAATAGTTTTATAATAGTCAAGGAAGAAACTATAGCGTATGGAAAACTGAAGACAACCCTGTGGGGAAGTCTGAATCGAAGTCCATTTGCTAAGTAAAGGATTACAAGAGATTTAGGCATCAGAGTATTGACGAGCATGAACATGGTAGAAGACATGTCTTATTTGTGTACGAGTTATTTCACCTCAGGGATAAAAACCTGAGGTTTTTTTATTGCCAAAAATAAGTGGGATAATAGTCGGGATAGAAAAAGAAAGGAAAGCATGATTATTAGCTTCTAAATAATCATGCAAGATTGAAATGAAAAAAGAATTACAAGAAAAGACGAGTGGAACAGTAAAGAAGGATAAGAGAAAGAAGATTGCACTCATTGTTTGTGGGGTAGTAATTGTAGCGCTAGTTATTGTTATAGTAGCTCTTCTATGGAAGGGACAGGGGGACAAAAAGAAACGTAATGTGGTGGTTACCAAGGATCGCGCAGAGGAGATGGCGGAGGAGATGGCAAATGATACCACTCCACAGGGGTATTACACAGTAACTATGAATGCAGAGTGGAAATTTGAGGATGGAAAGTCAGCTTCAAGTAATGCGTATATTGAAAATGCGAAGAATAATAGCAATGCTGTCTACTTTGAACTTATAAGGGATGATACACAGGAGGTGCTTTTGGAGTCACCAATCATTCCAGTAGGCTCCTATATGAATGAGGTGACTTTGGACAAGAAGTTGGCTGCAGGAAACTATAACTGTACCTGCAAATATCACTTATTGGATGAAAACGAAGAGACAATAAGCGAAGTGAATATGGGAGTTACACTTAAAATCCAAAATTAATGCGTAAGGGATTGGCGCTTTAATTTATAAATTATGAATAAGGAGAGATAAAGGATGAAGAAAAAAGTACTTGCGTTATTACTTGCATCAGTAATGGTAATGGGTTCTTCGGTTACTACTTATGCAGAAGAGCCTGACAAAGGTGCAGCAGTTGTAGAAGATGCGGATAAAGATAAGGCATCTGAGGATGAATTGAGCAAGGGAGAACTTGTTGCAAACGGTGGCTTGGAAGGCCTAGTAGAGTCTGATGTATTCTCGGTAGAAGTTCCAACAATCAAAGAAGAAGGCTTTGAATTCAAACTTGATCCAGAAAGACTTATTGAAAGAACAGATGCTGTTGCGTTGGGAGAGGCTACATTCACTCCTGGAACAGTTTATTTCAAAAATGTGGATGAAGATGGAAAAATTAGCTATGCACAAGAGACTTCTGCAATCAAAATTACAAGTAGAAGTGCTGGTGATGTAGATGTTAAGGTTTCCGCACAGCTAAAAGAGGAAGGCGAAATTAGCTTAGTCGAAAAAGATGCGATAGAGGAAGCTACTACACCAAGTATGTACATGGCAATTGTGGATGTGGAGAATGACGACACAAAAACATTAACAAAAAATGCTGCTGCTGAGTTGACTGCTACAATTGAAGGAAAACCGGAAGGCTACAAGCTTGATTATGATAAAGAGACGAAAAAGTATTCTTGCGTAGTTAATGACGAGTATACAGAGTTCAATACATTCACCTTCAAGCTTGAGGCAGATGCTAATTCAAAAGGAGACTGGACTTCTGTAAAAGAGGTTAATCCAAAACTTGAAATTAAGTGGGAAATTAGAAAATCTGAAAATCAGAAGTCAATGTCAGAACTTTTGGAGAAAATGTTTGCGGATAAAAAACCAGCAGATGATAAAAAGGATTCAGTAGAGGAAGCAAAAGCTTTCTTTGTAGATAAGGAATTTACTAACGAGAAGCGTTACGTAGCCGTAAACTGGAGTGATGATATCAAGATTAAAGAGGTAAAGGTTACACCAACCGCTGAATCTGCAGATAAAAAGGAGTATACATGGTCTTTAAATAGCCAGTATGGTTTTGAAGATATGGAAATTGAAGGACAAACAGTTAAGGTGATGAGAATTCTTTTGCCAAATTCATATGCATACAATGTTAACAAGAACATGGTAGTGAAATATACAAAAGTTGTTGATGGCGCAGAAAAAGAGTTTGAAGAGACTGTAGCAATCAAATAGAAATATAAATAAAGAAAATGGATTACTAGCAAATTTATAGAATTAGGAGATATAACAATCCCTCTCTTAATGTAGAAAAGGCGTCGTTTGAAAAGAAACGGCGCTTTTTCATACGCTTTTCTATGAAACATGGAAGCGTCTTCTTGTTTTTGAGAAGCATAGAAGCGTCTTTTGTATAATTTTGCAAAATTTTGAATGATTCCTATAAACATTTGCCTTCGATTACCGATAAATACTGCATAAGGAAGGAATTGGGAAAACGGATTTTCCTAAAAATATGCAGGGAAGCAACATCATACCTAAGGGAGAATAGTATGATAGTTGGAAACAATTTACATGCGGTAGCGCAGGACAGGGTAGTCGAAACAAAGGGTGCAAATGGGGGTATTCATGCACCAGCCGTTGATACAGTAGCACGGAGCAATGGGGATGCTGCTACACAGGTATCAATCACAGCAAGTAAAAATGTAAAAATAAGACAAGAGAGTCAGCGAGAAATCCGAAAGCAGACACATGCTTCTAAGCTTCAAGTGGCAAGCGGTGCCATGAAGGAAGTGAGCGGTATGTTACATCGAATCACGGAATTGACGGTGAAGGCTGCGGATAAGACCACGTCGGCTTCTAACCGTGCGGAGATTCAGTCGGAGATGGAGCATATTCTTTCGCAAATTGAGCAGATTAGTAGTGGGACTACGTTTGATTCCAAGAAGGTATTCGAGGGGAAAGACTATTCTACCCCATATAGCTTGTATGGTGTAGGAACAGATTTGGTATCACCTGTGGAGATTGAGGCAGAAGAACCTTCGGTTGAGCAGGAGCTGATTGCTATGAATCGAATCAATCTTGGACTAGACGCAATTGATTGTACCTCTTCGGATGGGGCGAGGGCAGCAGGCGTAGCTTCCCAGGAAGCTGAGCGCGTGGTGAACTCTAACATTAGTTTACTTGCGCAGGTGCAGGAGAAGATTGGGCAACCACTCGCAGGCTATGCAGATAAAATTAACGATGGAAGTTCCTTTGATATGAGTATGGGACGAATTTTGGAGCGCACAAACCAAGTGCTGCAGGCACAGGAAGTGCGAGATCCACAAAACGTAATGCAGTTGTTGCAGTAAAAAGACAATATTTTAGAATTTATAGAATGAGGTACACCTTGCGAAATGCAAGGTGTATTTTAAAAATAATATTTATAAGTATAAAATGATACAAATGGTATACGCTTTTGGCGTTTCGTAGTAAAATACTATTAGGGTAGTGTAATTAGGAGGAAATAGTCAGATATATTTGGGGAGACAATAGTGTTTGAAGACTTAGAAAAGCTAATAATTGCTATTCAATATAATTATGATCGTATTTGCGATATGTGGAGCAACACAGAAGCTTCAAGAATTAATTTGAAGAAGAAGCAGGTTATAGATGCACGGGAAAATTCTGAAATACTTGATAGTATATGGCAATATCGAGCTCTTATAAATGCTGAATTGATTAACGTTATGTTTGATCTTAATTTCATTAAGTATGAAAAGTCATCAGTTACAAGTAGAGTTAAGGCACAAAACTCGATAGAATTTAAACTCGACAATTATGTGACGAACCATGAGTCGGGAAAGATTCCGTTAAAAAAGTGCTTGAATGATTTGCTTGGGATTCGTATTGTGATAGATGATAGCTTCTCGCATGCGGATGTTAAACAGTATATGGAAGAAAAATTTCCACAGTATAAATGTATTGATTCGTCTAAGCTTTCGTATATTGCAACTCACGTGTATTTTGAAAATGGAAATACTTTCTTCCCTTGGGAATTACAAATATGGACGAAGAAGAATGAAAAAAGTAATTTGGCCTCTCACAGGGAGTACAAACAGGACTATACAAAATGGGAGAGAGAAAATAGAGGAGGTGTCGAAAATGATTAAGCATTTTATGATTTTGAGTAGTTCATACTCGGCGGGGACAAGAATAGCATTACACTATATTATTGACGAGCAGATGAATCCAGAAATGTTGACTGCTGAGGTTAAGGCAATAAAAGAAGCATGTGGCGGAACAGTTTCAATTTCGACACACTATGTTGAGACGGACTCCACAGATTGGGAGTCAGTAGCGGAAAAAGATGCCTTTTTTGAAGATGTAAAGATTGTTGACTCCTTGGTTGGGTTTGTAAATATTATATCTGCGGATAGGGTCTTAAAAGGTATTGATATTGCAAAATATATTCTTTCGACACAAATATGTACACATCTAGAGTTAGAAAAGTTGGTATATATGTGTTATGCAGATTATTTGTGTTCTACGCATAAGAAACTGTTTGAAGATAAGATATATGCATTTAAATATGGACCAGTAATAGAATCAGTTTATAAAGAATATAAAGGCATGAAGGAGATTGAGGAAGGATTAGCTGGTGACGAACATCTTAGGGAGGAGTATGCAAAGATGCCCGCCCGGAGTAGAATTCTATTTGCAGAAGATGGTATTGCTAAGGTCGCTCATATTGATGCAACCTTAAAACGATATGGTGGGTTGTCTGCAACAGAGCTTGTAAGCATTACTCATGTTGCAGGGGGACCATGGGATTCGATAAAAAAGGACGTTCCTTATGCGGAAATACCAGATGCTATTATTTTGGAAAGACATTTTCGAGAAATTGAATTGGTAGAATAAAGAATGATGAAAGCTTCGCTTAATAAAAAAAGCGAAGCTTTTTCTTTTTGCGCGGAAAAATTTAAAAATAGGAATTGTTTCCTAGAGGCAAGAGTGCTAGAATGGTACCAAAGGCACGGGGGATGAGAAAGGTAGATTGTATGCAATACCATTTAGGAAACTTTTCGTTTGAAACAGAACAAGAGTATAGGAAAGCATTACGTGAACTAAAATATATTGTATCTTTGAAGGCAAAGTGCGATTTTACAAAGCCTGCAGTAGCGAAAAAATTGTTGGAAGCGAAGCAGGAGGGGACATTGCGCCTTGAAACGAAGGTGGGAATCGCCTTTTTACAGCAGTTAAAGGAGATTGCCCGAAATGGTGCGCCGAAAGCGGAAGCGATTCGCCAAATGTTAGAGCCTCAAGACGAGAAGCCGGGAGAGATTCGCGAGGTTACGCTCGAAGAACTTGAGATGGCGGTACAAGGAGCAGCTTCTAAAGAAGTACAAGAGAATAAGCAGACAGAAACCTTTGAACCCGAAGAATATGTAGCAAGCAATCGGACAGAAG
>JAZUHO010000010.1:0-7188 GCA_045641745.1 Agathobacter sp.
GGCTAAGATTGGATCTTCCGAGAAGTACTCAAAGTTTCTTCCACATAGTGGACTTCTTTTCATGTTGAGTCCAGGACCAAGTAAAACATTTACGCCTTGTGCGATTGCTTCCTCGCCAAGTGCCTGTCCTATCATTTCTCCGATTTCAGGATCCCAACTGTTTGCAACCGTTGCAGCTGTTGGAAAGCATGTTGCTGGAAGTGATTCATTAATTCCTAAATGATCTCCTGCTCCCTCTTGACGACGAAGTCCGTGTGGTCCATCTGAAAATGTGATAGAACCAATTCCTGCTCTTTCAATATCTCTTGATTCCCACTCGTTTTTTCCACTAAGTAGTGCAGCTTTCTCTTCTAGTGTAAGCATTTGGATAATGTTTTTTACTTCCATGACTTTCCTCCTTGTTTCTTGAGTATGTTATACCACATTAAATTCCCCTTGCGTGAATTGCGAGGATAACTTGTCAAATATCAAGGATAATTGGTAAGAAAAAAAGATTGCACAAGTAAATGTACAATCTTTTCTTATTTCCATTTTTAATATTTAATTATTTGAAGATAATAATACTCTAAGCTTGAACCAGCCCTCTTTGGATTCGATTAACATCGTTCCACCGTATTTTTCAGCAACCTTTTGAATAGATTTAAGCCCATAGCCATGTCGAATTTTATCCTTCTTTGTCGTCCCCGGCAAAGCTCTTGTTGGCTCGATATCAATTGGATTCTCACTATAATTCTCACATTCTACAATAATGAACTGATTCTTTCGTTTTACAGATAATGAGATCAGTCGCATTTCTTCATCATGCACCTGAATAGCAGCCTCAATTGCATTGTCTAAAATATTACCAAACAAAGAACATAAGTCTTTCACATGAATCCCGGACAAACTGTCTCCATCTATCATGGCTGTCAACATAATCTTCTGCTTCTCACATTGCAGACTCTTGGTTGTAAGAATCACATCGAGAACTTGATTTCCCGTATTCATAAAAGCCTCTTGAATGGCAATTGATTGTTCCATGTCTGCCAAGACTTCATTTCTTCTCTCCGGGTTCTCTTCTCCCTTTAAAGCAGCAAGATAGTGCTTCATATCGTGCATCTCTTTGCGTAACAGCTCCGAATTATCAACGGCTAGCTTGTACTGTTCATACTGTTTTTGAAATAGTTGGTTAATTTCATCACTTTCGCTTTTTAGCGCAAGCTCATTTCGACGCCCCATTTGCGTCATGAGCATAAGCATTCCTCCGAAATCAACCAAAGTTCTTACATAGAGCAAACTATCCGAAGATGAAAAAGGCGTAGACATTGAAATAAAACTAATGTTACCCATAATAAATGCACCTATTCCGGTTGCGGATACGGATATAAGCTCTGTACGTGTAATTTTAAGTGGCATGTCCTTATGTATATTACCACTCTCCACCTTATAGTAGATAGGATACACAATTCCGTATACAACAATCATAATGATAACAGATTTTGTAAAGCTGGTTTCTTGCGTGAAAAAAGAAAACCATACATATAATTGACGATACAATGATGCCGCGAACTCCGCCAAAACAAATGCGTGAACCGTAAGAACACCACAATCCATCGGCATAACATCCAACACCCAAAACAGTGCCATATACATCAGTATCACTGCACCTATCATCATTGGAATCCAAAATGCAATGGACAAATTTCCTGCCACGAATTGAAATGCAGTAATTAGAAAAAGCGAGGCTATACTTATTGCAATGTAATGCTTCTTCCCGATTCGCCTTTTACATATATTAAAATAAACGAATACTGCCAACCATTCTGCCAAAGCTGTAAATAGGCGTGGGGTATCAATAATTGCCTCTGGATTTAGAAATGTACTATACTCCATTCATTTTCTCCCAAATTTAAATAATATCTTTCGCAAGCTCTGCTAAGAACTCTTTTTTCCTTGCTCTACTTATTGGGAGTTGTATTCCTGTTGCCAAAAGCACTTCGTCTTTTGTAACAGCTTCAACCTTCGCCAAATTCACAAGATACGCATTATGGCATTTGCTAAAGCCCTTCGTTCCAAGCATTTCATCAAAACGTTTTAATGGTCCTACTGTAATGTAATCCTCATTCTCTGTGTGAATCAGTACATTATTTCGCTGACTTTCTATATATAAAATAGTATCGCAATCTATTTTACGAGTTTTCTCATCCACACTTATTTGTATACTTGCTTTCTTTCTGGATTCTAATCTCGACAAGGCTTTTTCAAGCAATTGTGCAAATGCAACATACGGAACCGGTTTCAGTACATATCCCAAAGCATCCACAGCATATCCCTGTACCGCATACTGAACCGTCGATGTAATAAAAATAATTACAACATCAGAGTCCACCTGACGAATCTTTTCTGCCGCAGACATCCCGTCCAAATGTTTCATCTGAATATCCAAAAGAATAATATCAAATTGCCCCTTGTACTCATCCACAATGTCCATTCCATCTGATAGCCATGTTACATGAAGCTGACGCTTTGATGCTTCTTCGTATCTCTTTATATAGTTTGCTAATAGTTGTGCTTGTTCTTTTTCATCTTCTACAATACATATATTCATCATATTTGTAAAATAACATATTTCTTTGCAAATGTAAAATGTTCGAAAATCCGCTAATAATCTCTTTATCCATTCACCTTTATTTCATCTGATATCGTTGCAGATCAACTTTTCCATCCACTACTATAACATTTTCTTGTCTCAGCAATTCTGCCTGCGCTTCGTCTCCACCAAAGGCAAATGCCCCTGCCAAATTTCCTTTAGAATCCACCACTCTATGACAAGGTATAATTCCTGGCTTTGGATTCTTATGTAAAGCATTGCCAACTGCTCTAGCCATTTTTTCATTTCCAGCCATTTTTGCCACCTGCATATAGGTCGCAACACATCCCTTTGGAATCTGCTGTACCGCTTCATAGATTCTCTTGGTCGGACTATCCGTAACAAGATCATAACTCTCTGCAATCATCCTACGAATCTCATCTGCTGGAACAGTGCCATCCAAAATGATGGTATTCCAATTCTCTTTATTCTGATGCCATCCAGGAATAACCGAAGCATACGTATCTCGCCAAAAATCTCTCCACTCAGGAGAAACCTTTACATTCAGATTAATATAACCGTCTCTTTCATAAGTCCACAAGAAAGCCTTTTTACTTCCATGCACTCTTACCAACTGCCAATTATTGTCGTGAAATGGCGCCTCTTGATAAGTATCAGGAAAACTAAGTCCATATGAAAGAGCTTCATCACGTGTTAACATATTGACTCACTCCCACCACTCAAAGTATTTTTCATTAAACGATTCATAATCAACCAAATGTTATGACATAGTCTTCTATTTTTTTCTTTTGTTTTATCATAGTTTATTAACTTTCTTATATGCATATATACTATATAAGAAACCTAGACATCCTGTACATAAAAACATGACTGCCATTCCATAGTTTTAGGCGATTGCTTACTTTATTTTTTAATCTTCAAATATGATACTTTATTTGACTCCATACCATCAAATGAAATGTTCTTTCCTTTGAGATATTTGTCAAAAAAATTGATATGACAATATGACAAATGTTGGAACAGCTCTTCCGAATCAATTTTTCCAGTAAGCATTTTCCGCGAAATGTAAAATTTTGTATCCGTAAAGTCCATATGTTTGGCATCCTGAAAAATGACCTGATAAGTATCCGCTGAAGTTCCTATCAGCGGTCTTGTTGCTATATTAATATTTTCCTGACAACTAATCTGACAAAATGGCTTTTCCATTGTTTCGCTTGGATAATTTCCAAACAAAGCTCCATCCATATTAATGCCACACGAAAATTCATCATTATATCTGCATAAACTGTATGCAAGACAGCCCCCCAAAGAATGTCCTGAAGCTCCTACGCCTTTTCTCAAATCCAAATAATCTGAGTATCTATTTTTAACTTCTTCCAAGGCTTTTTCTATATCTGCCCTCCATTCTAATACTCTCTCACCAATGTAAGGCGTATATGCTTTCTGAAAAATTTCAAAATTAGCCAACGCGGTCTCTGCATCTACGTTTGCCTTGAGTAACTTATTTTGTGCCATAATTGCCCGAAACATACTGGTATACATTTTTTTATTTATGCTTTTATCATATACATCAAAACTTCCATCTTCGTAATCATTTTCTACTGACTCATGTGCATGACCAACTGAAGCTATTATATATCCATGACTTGCCAAATTGCATAACAAATAGGTATTTGATTCCACATACGAATTATGTCCCATACTAAACATGATAAGTGGAAATTTTTCCTGTTCTGAAACTGGCACGTTTTCATAATACGCTGCATAATTCATTTCATCTGGCAATTGTTTTATGTAAAAGGTTTTCATAATTGCTGCTTTCTTCTTCTCTGAAAAAATGCGCGCCTGTTTTTTATTTTCAATACTCTCTTTATCCACTGGATAATACATTCGTATTGCTATTTTCCTATTCCCCTTTCCATCGCCAAGCAATTCTTGACGTTCTTCGTCAACAATAGAAAAAGTCTTTGTGCCCACTGCATAGTTCCCCGTTGTATAATTATCTGGACAATATTTTTTTATCTTCTCCATTTTTTCTCCTTCCCATCACAAATCAAAAAAACTTAATATTGAGTAATTATCCCCTACAATCCATTACTCTCAACTAGTGTGTCGTGCCCTTCCCATCATAAGAATATTGGTGCATCATCACTATTTTACCGATTATATCACTTATTTGCTTTTTTTAATTGATTCTAAGAAATTATTAATATACTCCGCATGTATTTCTTAAAATTTATGCTTACTACTACCTCTTTTTCTACTCTCGCCTTTTGCACGCAATCACGTATGTTGCAAACATTTCTAATACGATACAATGTATAAAATGTGTGAGAAAATAGCCCTAACCCCAGTACTGAATTGTGATTTAGAATCATACTCCACTACTTGACTTAGAGCTATTAATAAAGCATCTCCTTAATGTGATAGTTTTTTCCTATTCATCGAATAATGGCGTTGAAAAATATCTTTCCGCCGTGTCCGGTAAAACAGTGACAACGGTTTTTCCTTCGCCTAGCTTTTCTGCAAGTTTAAGTGCTGCAGCAACATTTGTTCCACTCGATATTCCACACATAAGTCCTTCTTCTCTTGCAAGACATTTTGCTGTCTCAAGAGCTTCTTTGTCCGTTACAATATATATATCATCATAGATTTCTCTATTCAAAATATCTGGAATAATGCCATCTCCAATTCCCATCTGAAGATGTGTTCCTATTGTTCCCCCCGCCAAAATTGCAGCATTTTCTGGTTCAACAGCCCAAATCTCTATATCAGGATATTGCGCCTTTAAAACTTCACCAATCCCTGTTATCGTTCCACCAGTTCCAATTCCAGAGCAAAATCCATCAATCGTTCCTGCTACCTGCTCCATAATTTCAAGTGCAGTATGATTTTTATGTGCCAACGTATTATTTTGGTTAGCAAATTGCTGTGGAACAAAAACATTTGGATTCTTTTCCGCCATTTTTAATGCCGTCTTCAAGCATTCATCAATGCATTCTCCTATATCTCCTGCATCATGTATTAGTTTTACCTCTGCTCCATAGTGTCGGACAAGTTTGCGTCTTTCCTCACTAACAGAATCCGGCATAATAATAATCGTGCGATATCCTTTAACCGCGCCAACTAATGCTAATCCGATTCCCTGATTTCCGCTCGTTGGTTCCACTATTATGGAATCGCTATGTAATAAACCTTCCTTTTCCGCTTTTTCAATCATATTGAAGGCTGTCCTCGTTTTAATTGAGCCCCCTACATTTAATCCCTCAAACTTTACATAGATGTCCGCATTTCCCTCTTTATTTATTCTATTAAGTTTGATCATTGGAGTATGTCCAATTGCTTGTAGTACATTATCATAGATCATTATGCATTTCCTCTATTCTCTTATTGTAATATTATTTTATTCTTCCATTTTTATGCATATATCCGCACCCTGCTTTTATACTTTACCATTCACAGATGCTCTATGTATATACAATTCCTTATAAATATAAAAAAAGATGTTATCTACGATAACATCTTAAGCTGGCCCACAAGGATTCGAACCTTGAAATGACGGAGTCAGAGTCCGTTGCCTTACCATTTGGCGATGGGCCAATATAACGCAGAGGGTGGGATTCGAACCCACGCGCCCTTGCGGACAAACGGTTTTCAAGACCGCCTCGTTATGACCACTTCGATACCTCTGCTTAGTAGCGAGAGAGAGACTCGAACTCTCAACCTCCCGGGTATGAACCGGACGCTCTAGCCAGTTGAGCCATCTCGCCATCTATTAAATTGTTGGAACCTTTGTTCCAATGCGCCACCAGGGGTTCGAACCCTGGACACCCTGATTAAGAGTCAGGTGCTCTACCAACTGAGCTAGTGGCGCACAAGGGTGGATAATGGGATTCGAACCCATGGCCTCCAGAGCCACAATCTGGCGCGCTAACCAACTGCGCTATACCCACCAAAGTAATGTGCCCAAAGGGATTCGAACCCCCGACCCACGGCTTAGAAGGCCGTTGCTCTATCCAGCTGAGCTATGGACACATAAACGTGCGTGAGAAGATTCGAACTCCCGACACCTTGGTCCGTAGCCAAGTGCTCTATCCAGCTGAGCTACACACACGTATTAGCTGCCTTACGGCAATCGGGGTGACAGGATTCGAACCTGCGACCTCCTGGTCCCAAACCAGGCGCTCTAGCCAAGCTGAGCCACACCCCGAAATTATTTGATTTTAAATGAGACATCGGGGATTCGAACCCCGGACAACTTGATTAAAAGTCAAGTGCTCTACCGACTGAGCTAATATCCCATAATGCCGGCGACCGGAATCGAACCGGTACTGTATCGCTACAACAGGATTTTAAGTCCTGCGCGTCTGCCAGTTCCGCCACGCCGGCATAAGTGACTCCAACGGGAATCGAACCCGTGTTCCCGCCGTGAAAGGGCGATGTCTTAACCGCTTGACCATGGAGCCATAACTCCCCAAGTAGGACTTGAACCTACGACACTTCGGTTAACAGCCGAATGCTCTACCGACTGAGCTATTGAGGAATATGCAAACTATTCGTTTGTAGTGCCCAGTTTCGGAATCGAACCAAAGACACAA
>JAZUHO010000011.1:0-31172 GCA_045641745.1 Agathobacter sp.
TCGATATTCAATCTTACCAATTTCGGCACCTGTCGGGAATTTGATTGGTTCCATATTTTTACGAATTACATCCTCAATCTCATCCTCTAATTCATCCGAAAGCTTATATCCTTCTCCGTTGAAAAACTTAATTCCATTAAACTCCATTGGATTATGGCTAGCGGATATAACGACACCAGCATCTACCTTATGCTTACGCGTTAAGTATGCAACTGCAGGAGTTGGTACCACACCGACATAGATTGCATCTGCCCCTACAGAGCAAATTCCAGCCATCAATGCATTCGCCAGCATTCCTCCTGAAATTCTTGTATCACATCCAACGATGATGGTTGGCTTATGAGATTGTTCCTTAGTCAAAACATATGCACCTGCTTGCCCTAACTTTGTTGCAAGCTCAATCGTTAATTCGGTACCTGCTACACCTCTTACACCATCTGTTCCAAACATTCTTGCCATTTTCTTCGTCTACTCCTTATATATTTCCTATTCTGCTAGTTGTTTCCTTCTACCTATTTTCTCGCTAGTTACTTCTTTCTAGCAGCTTCCTTCTAGCTGCTTCTCACTAGTTACTTCTTTCTAGTTTTCATACTCTACTGCCCCGTAGAACGTGAGGTTCCTGTTGTACCACCAGTAAGGTTTCCCGCGCCCGCGGTTCCGCTCGGCGTATTATCCTCTGATGTTCCACTCTTTGCTACGATATCAACCGTAACCTGCACAGTTGATACTTTATATTTTGTATTATCTACATCAACCGTAACTGGTATTGTATGCGTACCTACCGTAAATCCACTTAAATTAATACTTCCCTTAAGTGTACTATTGGCTAGTTCTGCCATGTCCGCATCGGTTCCTGATATCTTAACAGATACATTACTAGTTGATATCTTTGCTTCCAAGCCATCCGCCAATCCGTTGATTGCAATATTACTTGCAGATAGGTTATAGCTTGTTGCTGAATTCGATTCAATCTGTACTGTAATCTTCACCGTTGCATATTCAGAAGAGACTACATCTACTCCTTCTGGCAAATACTGTCGCAAATCAATCGTGGTTGTGATATTTGCTGTTGCCCCAGCAATATTTAACGCACTTGGAGGAATTGCCACACTGGTAATCTCATTCAATGCCTCCGGGGTTCCCATAATCTCAATTTCTTTTGGATCCGCAGTTATTGCTACAACATGATAGTTCTCTGCAACCGTCCCCGTAGTTGCCAGTTTAAATCCAACTGTTTTCTTATTCAGAATGGTAGCCACCACATTAACCGTATCATTACTTAAGGTTAATCGAGTTGCATCAATTTTCTTTCCATTCTTATCTAGTAATTCCGGTCTCACATTATCGTTCATATCCATTGTCATTCCACTCACATCAATGGTAGCCACTACCTCTGTGATACGCTCTACAATAGAAACCGGACCCGATATCTTAATTACACTCGGGTTATTTACATATACCTCTCCTAGTGCAAAGCCATCCGCAACAATTCCTTTGGATTCAGCCTTAACACTAAGCTGCTTACTCATTAATGTCTCTAGCTTAACCTTAAAATATTTGGTTGCATTATCAATACGCACACCATTCTTATTCACGCTAATTTCAATCGGAATGTCTCCCTCTGTTTCCGTTTCATTCATGGTCATACGTGACATATCCGCTATAGCAGTAAAATTGGTCGCTGTCAGTTCGTTCATAACACTTCGCTTTGCAACCACCATGAACGTAACACTGTTGCTTCCCTCTACAATCTGATAACTCTTATTTAAATTTGTTACTGCTTCCTGATTCTGCACATTTACAGCAATGGTGAAATATTTCTTACTCTCCGGATCATTAATGTTATAAACAATGAGCCAAAGAATAATCGCAAATGCCAACGCCATAAGTTTGAATCCAATATTTTGTGTAAGGCCTTTTATGACTTTTTTATTCATCCTTCAGCCTCCTTTTTACACGATCCATCTTCGTGGTGTCTACATTTCGATTCTGTACATACTTCAGTTTGTTGCGTAAGAAATCCGCATCAATATTATGGTATATCTGTCCTCTCATTGCGATGGATACATTTCCCGTCTCTTCCGAAACGATAATCGTTAAGGAATCACTTACTTCACTAATTCCAACCGCTGCACGATGTCTCGTTCCAAGATCCTTGCTAAGACTTAAGCTGTCTGATAATGGCAGGTAACAAGTTGCTGCAACAACGCGGTCCTCGCGTACAATCACTGCGCCATCATGAAGTGGAGTATTTTTCTCAAAAATATTAATAAGTAGCTGACTTGTCAGTTTTGCGTCTACATCAATTCCAGTTCTTACATACTCTGTCAAAAGAATCTCATCTTCAATTACTATCAATGCCCCCGTCTTCACGCGCCCCATAGCATAGCTTGCTTTCACCAGCTCATCTATTGTATGATCGGAGAATTTTACATTATTCTCACGGGATAGCACTGCAAATCTCCCCAAAAACCGCTTCGTTCCCAAGTTCTCAAGTGCTTTACGAAGCTCTGGTTGAAAGATAATAACTATCGCAATTAAACCAACATTTAATGTGTTCTGCGCAATCCAAAGAATCGTATTCATCTCTAAAAGTGCTGCAATTGCAACAAATATTAGTATAATTAGTATACCTTTAAAGAGATTCCACGCTCTTGTATTCTTAATCCACAAAAGAAGGTGATATATCAAGAACGCAACTATGATAACTTCTATAACATCCGTTGGACGAATACTAATATTCGGCAAGTCGTATCTCAGCAATAAACTCTGTATGTTTGCCTGAATTGTGGAAATTAATTGTTCCATACATCTCCTCCTTTCCATGTATTCTTATCTCCTGGAGATTTTATCATTAGTCTAATAAATCCTCATCTATATCCAGTTCCTGAGCAAATACCTTTTTAGAAATCTCTTCCTCTTCCTTTGACTTAGGCTTTGCTGTTCCATGCTCGATTCGTTTGCCCATGGAAGAAGTATTGCCAAAATGCTTCACGGTCTTTTCTGCCACTTTTACATTTTTCTTTGGCACTGCCTTTACATAATAGTAATAATCATCATCTTCAAACTGCACACGCTCTACTCTCGCATAATCAAGATTCATGCAGAAAAAGCGTATTCCAAAGGCAAGTATTATAGAAATCACTCCACCGATCAGTAATTCAGGAATGCGATGTGTGAGTCCCAAAACCATGTAGCCAACCAACAATCCGACGATTTCCACCAACGCACCTGCAACAATGGCAATCATCCATGCTTGATTAATTTGCATGCGTCGTACGTAATATACGACAAAGCTTGTAATAATGAACACCGCAATTGTAAGGAACATTTCTTTGTTATTTGTCATTTGTCCCACAATTATGTTTAATTTTGAAGTCGTTCCCTTCTCGTCCACCATGGTTCCTGATATAGCTGCTGCATTCGTTTTAATTCCATCCAAAAAGAAGAACACAATCGTTCCACACACAATGGAAATCGATGCTGTCAATTCTCGTACTAAGCTTTCAGCGATAGGCATCACATATGGTATATGGAGTTTAAAGAATACCGGTGTCAGCAGCACTCCCTTACTATGCTTTGGTGCAAACCGAAAATAGATAAAATAAATCACTAAAAATAGAACGGCTGTAACAATTGCAACCTCAATTGCAAGTGAATACATATCCAGTAAAATCACCACCGACGCAACAAAAATAACCGTATTCTGTGGTAATATGCAGCATACAAGCGCCAGAATTATGCTGATTGGAAGTGAACTAATTTTCACATTATATCCTATATTTGTACTAATTGTGATAAATACCGCAAGCGATATAAAGAAGTGAATGACTGGCTTAGCATACTGTTCATATTCTTCATATAGCCTAATTACCCTATCCTTAAATTCAAGTATATTTGTCATCTAGTCCTCCTAGTTCTCTTTCATATCGAGTTTTTCTTCTCTTCGATAGATTTTATTCACCTTTTTCAGGTGTCCCACATATTTTTTAATTTCTTTCCTACCCTCTGTATATCTCTTCTCGGCAACTATAATGGTAATAATAAAATACACCAGCATAAATGCAACATATGCCAGTATTGCAGTGATGGCCATCGGTACCACATTCATGGAGTTCATCAGCTTTGCCATCGCTTCCATGCTATTTGCTCCCCAAATTAGGAGAAGCAAAACAAATGCAATCGTACCTGTAAAAAAGCTGATAAGCAGCTCCTTCCAAACATAGTCACTTCTATAGTATTCTCCCATCGGCTTACTCTTTCTGCCGTTTGTAGAATCATGTTTTGCAATTTCATACATTTCTTTAACTTTTTCTTCGTTTACCATTCTTTCTCCTCGATAGACACAAAAGTGCATTCTGAAAATATTATATCACAGCAAACTATGGAGTGCAAATTCTATACCAGCATGCTATACTTGTCTCGGGAGAGATTCAGAAAGGAATCTATGTTACATTTCATTTATCCACGTCGCTGTCCCATCTGTGACGGCGTCTTACCTTTTGCCGGATTATACGCACCACATCCCTATTGTATGCAAACGCTTCTCCCCGTAGAATCGCCTTTTTGCTTGCAATGCGGAAAGCCCCTCGACAGTAGTCACGAAGAATACTGTTATGACTGTGGGAAATCCCCCCATCTTTTTCAACAGGGACGCGCTCTATTTCAGTATCGCGGATCCATCAAATTCTCCATGTATCAATTTAAATATGGAAATCGGAGAGAATATGCCAAGTTCTATGCACGCTATGCTGCGAGTGTATTATCAAATTGGCTTTTGCAAATTCACGCGGATGTTCTTATCCCAATTCCTCTTCACCCGCATCGTTTGCGCGAGCGTGGCTATAACCAAGCAGCGCTTTTTGCCACGGAACTCAGTCGACTTACCGGAGTTCCTTGCCGCGAGGATCTTCTCCTTCGTACCGTAGATACTGCCCCCATGAAGCTTCTGTCAGATAAGGAAAGACAAAACAATGTAAAAAAAGCTTTTCATGTCACCTCAAATGTGCTACATTATAGACACATAGTACTAGTGGATGATATCTATACGACAGGAAGCACCATTGATGCCGCTGCATCCGCTTTACTATCAACTAACGTAAAAACTATCTTTTCCTTGTGCATCTGCATAGGAAGGGGTATCTAGGAGGGTCATACTATGGATGTAGTAAATTGTAGAACTTGCGGAAGACTTTTTAACCATTTAGGCGGACCGAGACTTTGCCCTGAATGTGTACGTGCGCAGGAGGAAAAGTTTCAAAATGTCAAACAATACTTAGATGAGCATCATAGCGCTGGTATTGATGAGGTAGCTAGGGAGACAGAAGTATCTACCAAACAGATTAAGCAATGGATTCGTGAGGAACGCTTATTCATTTCTAATCCAGAGCTTGCTGGTATTGAGTGTGAGAATTGTGGTAAGCTTATCGCAACAGGAAGATTCTGTGACAATTGTAAGAACAATATGGCAAATAATCTTATCGATGCATTTGCAAAACCAGCCCCAGCTCCAGAACCACCTAAAAAAGAGCGCGACGGAAATCGTATGCGTTTCCTTCAGACCTAATACGACTATCAATGCCATTGGCATTATATATACAAAAAAGAGGCTATCGCTTGCGATGCCTCTTTTTTGTGATAATATTATTTGGATTCATAACCTGCTAGAGTTATATTCAAAAATCATCTCTGCTCACACAACAGAGTGATTTATGAAGCAAAATTAGGTTGTTTCATCGTCTGGGTTCTCTTTTGCCCATCCATAAGCATATTTCACTGCTTTATTCCATCCAGTTCTCTTTTCATGTCGCATTTTCTCATCCATTCTTGGAGTGAATACACGATCCAATTTCTGGTTCTTAATTACATCCTCTTTACTTGACCAGTATCCCACTGCAAGACCTGCTAAATATGCAGCACCCATAGCTGTTGTTTCAACGCAAGCTGGACGATTCACCGGAACATTCATCATATCTGCCTGGAACTGCATGATAAAGTTGTTTGCACTTGCGCCTCCGTCAACCTTTAACGATGATACTTCGATTCCAGCATCTGCTTTCATAGCATCAATAACATCACATACCTGCAATGCAATAGATTCCAAAGTTGCACGGATAATATGGTTTTTATTCGTTCCACGTGTAATTCCCACAATCGTTCCACGCGCATACTGATCCCAGTGTGGTGCACCCAAGCCAGTAAATGCTGGAACCACATAGCATCCATGCGTTCCTTTTACCTTTGTTGCCATATACTCAGAATCTGCTGCGGAATCAATCAGTCGCATTCCATCACGCAACCACTGAATTGCTGCACCAGCCACGAAAATGGAACCTTCCAATGCGTAATTTACTTTTCCATCGATTCCCCAAGCAATTGTAGTAACTAATCCATTTTTTGAGAATACTGGTTTCTCTCCTGTATTCATCAGTAAGAAGCAACCTGTTCCATAGGTATTCTTTGCTTCTCCTTCTGTAAAACATGTCTGTCCAAACAATGCCGCCTGCTGATCTCCTGCTGCACCAGCAATTGGAATTTCCTCTCCTAAGAAAGAAGCATCTGTATGTCCATACACACAGCTTGATGGCATAGCCTTTGGAAGCATGCTTTCTGGAATATCTAATTCCTCTAAGATGTCTTTATCCCAAGTAAGAGTATTGATATTGAATAACATGGTACGAGACGCATTCGAATAATCGGTTACATGTACTTTACCCTTTGTAAATTTCCAAATCAACCAGGTCTCCACAGTACCAAATAATAGCTTTCCTTCGTTAGCTAGTTCTCTTGCACCCTCGACATTGTCCAAAATCCATTTGATTTTTGTGGCAGAAAAATATGCATCAATGATTAATCCTGTTTTCTGACGATATACCTCTTCTAAGCCCTTTGCTTTTAACGCATCTGCAATATCTGAGGTACGACGGCACTGCCATACGATGGCATTATAAATTGGTTCGCCGGTTTCCTTATTCCACACAATAGCAGTCTCACGCTGATTGGTAATACCAATTGCTGCAATATCTGTTGCTTTCGCATTAATCATATTCATCGCTTCTACAGCAACCCCTAACTGTGTAGACCAAATCTCATTCGCATCATGCTCAACCCAACCTGGATTTGGGAAAAACTGACGAAATTCCTTTTGTGCCATCGAACAAATTTTTCCCTGTTCATCAAACAAAATACAACGGTTGCTTGTTGTTCCCGCATCTAATGCCATAATATATTTTGCCATAGTTATCTTTTCCTCCATATACTCCTGTAACGTACTCCCTGTAACCCCCCAGGGCATAAAAAAAGTGGCATCCAACCAAACCTAGAGTTCACCTCCAGATTCCAACAGTCGTCTCTCCACTCTCATGACCACACACTATGTACTTCTCTTCTGATAGATGTATTATAGCATGGAAACTATACGTTTTAAACCCGTTTTGTTATTTTCTACATAATGCAAGAAAAGGCGAAGTTGTTTTTGTGCAACTTTGCCTTTATCCTATCCTTTTCTCTATTTTCCTAAGCGAATTTTATTCAGTACACTCGCTTTGTCAGCTGCTGCCTCAAAAGCTGCTTCTGTCATTTTTCCAGTAACAAAACCAATCTCTCCCGAGATGTTCGCTTCCACATAATCCACCTTACCAAAGGCTGTTTCAATGGTAGCCTTATCAGCGGTAGATCGCACAAAGAATGTGTTTTCCACATCTTTATAGTCTGCAAGTGTTATCTTCTCTATCTTCCAGTTGACCATGATGTTCACAGCCTTATGCTTACACATATCTACCACATCCGCAACCACTGCGCTGGCCGTTGGAAGTTTACCTGCTCCACTTCCATAGAACATGGCATCCCCCAAAGCATTTCCGTGTACAAACACACTGTTGAACACATCCTTAACTCCATACAACGGATGCTCGGAAGATAGCATATATGGTGCTACCATAACGGAATAGGTATCGCCCACTTGTTTGCTTGATGCAAGAAGCTTGATGGAACGTCCCATCGCCTTCGCATATTTGAAATCGTTGGCTGAGATTTTCGAAATTCCTTCGCAGTAGATATCCTCAAAGTCAACTTGTTTTCCACAAACCAATGATGTCAAAATGGCGATTTTTCTAGCTGGATCGTGACCTTCAATGTCTGCTGTCGGATCCTTTTCGGCATAGCCTTTCGCCTGTGCATCCTTTAGCACCTCTTCAAACTCAGCATCCTCCTCTGCCATCTTAGTTAGCATGTAATTTGTTGTACCATTTAATATTCCTGTCATTTCCTCAATCTCATCTGCTGTCAAACAGCAATTCAAGGAACGAATAATTGGAATTCCACCACCAACACTTGCCTCAAATTGGAAATTTACGTTGTTCGCTCTTGCAATTGTAAGAAGCTCTGCGCCTTTTGCTGCAACAAGTGCCTTGTTACTGGTAGTCACCTGTTTTCCAGCCTCAAGCATTGCTTTCACGAATGTATATGCTGGCTCAACACCTCCCATGGTTTCTACCACAATGCCAACCTCAGGGTCTTCTACGATTGTCTGATAATCATGTACAATCTTTTTCTCCATGGGATCTCCTGGAAACTCTCTCAAGTCCAGAACATACTTTACTTCAATTTCTTCTCCTGCGCGTTTTGCAATACGATCCTTATTAATTGTTAATACTTCCGCCACTCCAGATCCGATTGTTCCGTAGCCCATAATTGCAATTTTCATAATATACTACTCCCTAGCTATAATCCTAACATACTGAATACCTTCGATTCGTTCAATGGTTGCAATCATCTCATCTACATCCCCTGTTGTTGGATATACATCAATACTTAACATAAGAGAAGCAATGCCGTTAACCGCAATACTTTGATGAATGGTCATGATATTCGCTTTAAAATCCGCGATGGTTGATAACACGACCGATAGAATTCCTGGCTCATCTGTCATGTTAATCACCAGGTTCAAGGTCTTTCCCTTCTCATTCTCATAAAACGGAAAGATATCATCCTTATATTTGTAGAAAGAACTTCTACTTATCCCTACATAATCTGTAGCTTCCTGTACTGAAGCAATCTTCCCTGATTCAATCAGACGTTTTGCTTCCACTACTTTTAACAGTACTTCCGGTACCGCTTTTTCCCGCAATACGAAGTACGTAGTCTTTGTACTCATAGTAACTCCTCCCGAAGCAATGATTCTTCAACTGTTCGCCCATCGCATACAGTTGTTCTCATACGGAAGATATTATCACACCCTCGCCCTTGATGCAAGCCCCAAATTCGTAAAAAATCCTCTTTTACACGCATTCTGTAAAAGAGGATAATTTCCAGTTATTTCTCCTATTCGTTTCGCTAAAATTACGGACACTTTTTGTGTTTTGTTCGTCCTGCATATACATTCCGAATTCCCCATATGAGAAAAAGCATAAGTACCGCACCGGTAGAATCCACACCAACATCAAACAGGCGCCCCGCCCTTTCCGGGACAAAGAGTTGATGAAATTCATCTGTGCAAGCATATAAAACAACTACCAGCATGGCAACTCCATAATCCCAGCGACCGTTTCGTTTTCTTGCATATAATCCAAGCTCCAACCTTCGATGTACTTGTGTTGTTCCGAATACCAGTGCAGCAAGAATCGCATATTCCGTCATATGCGCACACTTACGAACGGGATAATCTATCCATTCTGCCATGGTCAAAAGTTCCGTTTCGCTCCTACCCATGTGAAATAGTCCGTTTATAAGCTTGCAAATTCGATGGCTGAAACTGCCGCTCAAATCTCCCGACACTTCACCCGGTTGTGCAGAAAAGGCGAAAATTACAACCATCCACGCCACTACTGCAACCACTGGTATGATTCCTTTTTTCCAGTCTTTCATTTGCTTTTTACCACCTCAAGGGCTTTCTGTAGCTGATTATCAAATTTAGCATCATAGACATCATTTTCACCACCAAGGAACTGATATTCCAGCTCAATGTCTGGAGTGATGCCTTCTCCGTGGATATAGTTTCCGTTTGGAGTGAAATACTTTGCTGTCGTAATGCGAAGTCCTGCTCCATCCTTTAAAGGAATGATAGACTGTACAATTCCTTTTCCAAAGGTTTTCTCACCAATTAACGTTCCTGCCTTGTAATCCTTAATTGCTCCTGCAAAGATTTCGGAAGCACTTGCAGAATTCTCGTTTACAAGTACAACTAAAGGCACTGTAATTTGTGAATCTCCCGATGAGGTAAAATCATGTCGATTTCCATACTTATCTTCGGTATACACCACTACCCCTTCTGGAAGAATATCATCCAGAATTTTGGTCACTGCTGGCACCAATCCCCCCGGATTATCTCGCAAATCCACAATTAGACGATCCATGCCTTTTCCCTGTAATTCAGCAATTGCGCTCTCAAATTGAGCGGCTGTCTTAGATTGAAATTCTGTTATTTGAATATATCCAACCTGGTCTTCCAGCATCTTGCTAGCTACGCTTGGAAGCTCAATGCTTTTTCTCACCACATCCACTTCAAAGGTCTGGTTTGTGCTTGGGCGGTATACCGTCAGGTGAACGGTTGTCCCCTCTTCTCCTCGAATCTCTTGCACCAGCTCTGTTAATTCTTTGGAGGTTGCTTCTGTCTGTCCCACCTTCAAAAGCTGATCATCCTTTAACAATCCTGCTTCTTCCGTTGGTGTGCCCTCATATACTTTTGTAATGGTAACCTCTTTGGTTTTGCTATCCTGTGCAAGCCCTGCACCGATTCCGCAGTATGTACCTGAGGTCTGCTCCTGAATTTTCTGAAATTCCTCTGGCGTATAATAGATAGAATATTTATCCCCAATTCCAGAAATCAAGCCACTGTACATTTTGTCGCGAATGGTATCCAAATCATATTCATCGTAATAATACAAATCCATCAACTGTGTGAGCTCATCAATTCGATTTAATGTAGTCTGATCTAGTATCTTTGAATTCTTCACCTTTGCCGAGCTGTGACTTCCAAACACATACAAACTGTCTGTCAACCTGCAGTATACACGAATTCCTCCAAATACAACGATTACACTAAAAAAGCATCCCAGTATAAAGCAAAATACCCCATTTGGTCCCTTTTTATTTTCTTTCTTCGTGTGCCCTTCGTCGCCTTTTCCCCAATTCTCATCTGACACATCACTCTCTCGTGTCATATTCTGTTCTCTTATTTCTTCATCCATATGATACCTCGCTTGCTTTCTTCTCTAATATATGGGTTCCCGCATGCTCTTAGAACATGGTGTTTTCCTTATGAATTAACCAAAAGCGCTTTGCACGCCCACAATCCTATAAAAACTAGAAAAAGGCGCCGAACTAGTCAGCGCCTACTCTCTCTTATACTTTTAAGTGTTTTCTCGTTGTAATTGTACTACCAATCAATCCAATTCCCACTCCCAATAAGAGTGCTATCGGAATCAGTGTCTCAAATAGACGTTCTGCGGAAATAAATGATAGCATGCCACCAATGAAACTAAATTTCTCACCGATATATATTACAATTCTATGATACATCACGTACAAAAGAATTAATGGAAGCGCAGCTCCTATGAGTCCAATCACAATACCTTCCACAACAAATGGCGCACGAACCAACGTATCCGTTGCACCAATCAATTTCATAATTGCAATCTCTTCTCTTCGCACTGAGATACCTACCGTTACCGTATTGCTAATTAAGAAGATGGCCACACATAACAAAATGGAAATAATTCCAACCGAAATAAAACTTAATAAGCGGTTAAAATCGGTTAATGTCTTTGCAACTGCCTCTGATTGCTTTACTTCGCGCACCCCATCAATAGATTGTAAATACGTAACCAACGATTCCTGCATGGAGATATCATTTAAATAAACCTGATAACTAGCTGAGTTTGCAAGTGGATTATCATTTGCAAAACCATTTGCCAATTCCTCATGACCTGCGAAATATTCCTTCTGGTACTGCTCCCAGGCCGCCTCTGCCGAAACATATTCACACTTTGAGACCTCTGCTCTACCCTTAATCTGTGTTCCGATTAAGTCAATCTGATCTTCCGTGATTCCCTCTGTAAAAAATACCGTTACGGCAACCCCTTCTTCCGCCTCTTTTACCATTGCACTAAAGTTTGAGGCAAGAATATAAAAAATACCAAACATAAAAATGCAGGCTGCCATTGTTGCAATAGAAGCCAACGAAAACATTTTATTTCTCCAAATGTTTACAACACCCTGCTTAATTGCATATAAAATTTGATTAATCTTCATCGTAATAATCACCCTTGTTATCGCTCACAATAACACCTTTCTTTACAGTGATTACACGCTTTTTCATGACCTTGACGATTTCCATGTTGTGTGTAACAACTACAACCGTTGTACCCTTGTCGTTAATGTCCTCCAAGAGCTTCATGATTTCCCACGCATTGTTATTATCTAAGTTACCAGTAGGCTCGTCTGCCAAAAGAATCTTTGGTTCATTAATCAGCGCACGCGCAATTGCCACACGCTGCTGCTCTCCACCCGACAATTGTTTTGGGAAAGAGCGATACTTTGCTGCCAACCCTACTGTAGATAACATCTTTGGCACACGTTTCTTAATGTGTGCATTCGACTCGCCAATTACCTTCTGCGCAAAAGCAACATTATCGTATACATTGCGGTCCTTTAACAAACGGAAATCCTGAAATACTACGCCAATGTTACGGCGAAATTTCGGGATTTGCTTACGTTTTATTTTACTAAGATTTTTGTTGTTAATCGTTATGGTTCCCTCGGTCGGCTCTAGCTCCTTTAGAAGAAGCTTTATTAGAGTCGACTTACCTGAGCCACTATCGCCAACGAGAAAGACAAATTCGCCTTCATCAATCTCGATATTTACATCATTAAGAGCTGGTATTCCTGCCGTATAAGACTTGCTGACATGTTCCAGTTTAATCATTCCGGTCTCCTTTTAATAATCAAGGGTCTCCATATATTTCATATATTTTACAACCATGAGTGCAATCTTAAAGGTGATTGCATCCTCAAATACTCGTAAATCAAGACCCGTACTCTTCTGAAGCTTATCAAGACGATATACCAACGTATTTCTATGAATATAGAGCTGTCTTGAGGTTTCAGATACATTAAGGTTATTCTCAAAGAATTTGTTAATTGTTGTAAGAAGTTCTTCATCAAATTCATCTGGTGTCTTTCCACCAAAAATTTCTTTAATGAACATCTTACACAATGGAATTGGAAGCTGATAAATTAATCGTCCGATTCCAAGCTGTGAATATGCAATAATATTCTTTTCTTCAAAGAAAATGCGACCAACATCCAAGGCCATACGCGCCTCTTTATAAGAACGTGATACTTCTTTGATTTCATTTACCACAGTACCATAGGCAACGTGAACATTGCTCTCTGGATATCCGTGGAACAGGTTAATAATAACTTCAGCTGTCTTGTTTAAATCGTCATACGATTCATTGTCTGCAAGTTCTTTTACAACGATAATATTCTTTTCGTCTACTGCAGTAACAAAATCCTTTATCTTTCCACCAAATAAGCTTCGAATCTTTTCCAGTTCATTTCCATCCTTATCCCGATTCGTCTCTACGATAAATACAACGCGTCGAACATCGGTCTCAATGTGAAGCTTCTTGGCACGATTATAGATATCCACAAGAAGTAAGTTATCCAAAAGAAGATTCTTAATAAAGTTATCCTTATCAAATCTTTCTTTATATGCAACTAATAGATTCTGAATTTGGAAGCTAGCGATTTTCCCAATCATATATACATCATCAGAATCCCCATATGCCAATAAAATATACTCTAACTGGTGATCATCAAACACTTTAAAGAATTGACAACCACTCACCACCTGTGAATCCGCTGGTGAATTCACAAATTCCTGCGCTGATTTTGAAAACTTTTCTGCATCTGGAAAAGTTGCAGCTAATATTTTACCTTCTACGTCTATTACACAAAGGTCTGTACGGGTAATTCCTTTTAATCCATCAATTGTATTTTGTAGTATTTGATTGGAAATCATAATTACACTCCTTATCCCTCTTATTTTGCATTGTGCATAATTACTATATACCATTTTATAGCATATCGTCGAAAAAGGGAAGAGGTTTTTGTGTTCTTTTCGTGCAATTTTGAAATATAGAACAAAAAAAGTGGTGCTTTTTACTAAAACACCACCTAATTTCATCGATTTTCTTTCTAACAAAGTACCAAAAGCACAGATTTCATCTGTCTACTTTTTCAGCACCCGCTACGCTATCTCAAATCTGTGTATTCCAAGAAGCCTTCTCCCATAACTTCTCGCACATCTGACACAATCACAAATGCTTCCGGGTCAATGTGAACCACCAACTCCTTTAGAAATACAATTTCTTTCTTAGATACCACGCAAAGTAGTACGCACTTGTCCTTTCCAGTGTACATTCCCGTTGCATGCAATCCGGTAACGCCTCGGTCCAAATCCTCAAGAAGTGCCTGTGTCACCTCTTCTGTCTTGTTTGTAATAATGTATGCTGCTTTGGAATATTTAAAGCCTTCCATAATCAAATCCGATGCCTTGGCCGTAATAAAGATTGCAACAATCGCATACAAGGTTGGATGTAAACCAAATACAAAAAATCCAAGAATTACTATAATGCCATCTAAAACCTGCATAATACGAACGATAGAATAATGCTTCATATGCGTATGCAACAAAGTAGCAACCATATCCGTTCCTCCTGTTGTCGCACGGGCACGAAGTATGAAGCCCATACCAATTCCAGCAAGAGTTCCTCCAAACACTGCTGCAATCGTGTAGTCGCCGGCTGTCACATCATAGGATGGAATTACATACAGCCAAAATGACAAAAGCAACGTCCCTACCACAGTTCTTCCTACAAATTTTTTTCCTAGTCGAATGATTCCCCAGAGAAATAATGGAATATTTAATACTAAGTTGGTAATCCAAAGTGGTACTCCTCCCTGAAATACGTTTTTGGTTACTTCCTTCACTACAATTGCCAGTCCAGTAAATCCTCCGATTACCAAACCAATCTGGTCGTAAATACATGCCAGTGAGAAAGCAAGCATTGCCGTTCCAACTATTAGCATTGCATAATCTCTAATTAATTCCTGAGTTTTTTTAGTCATCGATTACAACATCCTTTTCTTCGTAATTTTTAATTGAATTAACCAGTCTCTTTTTATGAAAGAGACCTTGAATTGAATGAGCTAATCCCCGCTTTTTGCCCACAAGCTTATTGACCCCAACTCCATACCATAGATTCGTTGATAATTTATCCTTATTTTCCACCAGGAAATGTTCCTGCTCCGGTGATGGTAACACTGAGAGTACCATATCCGGTGTCATAGAATTTAACTCATTAATAATGGCATCTACGTTTCCAATACAATCCAACAGAGCACTTTCTCCTACAATTTGAATTCTACTATACTCTTCCTGAACCAGTTCTTTCATCCGTTCGACATCCTCTGATGTCTTTCCAATCAGGTATATCGTCTTATGGTTTCGTTCTACCCGTTTCATAATCTCTTTATAGAATGCATCCTGTTGCACCTCATGGTGTCTTTGAATCGAACTATCGCCGATTACATCCAAAATACCCGTTTCGCTTATAATCGAATGGTCCAGCATTTCTAGTGCTTCCTTCAAAACAGGATCTGTCCCCGCCTTTAAAAGCATGTCCATGCTTACTTCTTCCATTGTATTGAACACTCCATTGCTGAGGCTTCTCTCCACTTCCATGATGGATTCTCGTACAGTATAATTGTTGATTTCTATTCCAGCAATGTCAATCCTCTTTATCATGTTTCACCCCATATCATGTTCTCCTATAAACAGTTTTATCATTATAGCAGAGGTCTATTCATTTTTCAACTCACAACGATTGTGTCAGATTGTTGCTAATTTATTTCTTTTTTCTGACAATTCACCTCTTCATTCGACAAATTTCTACAGTTTATAAGTCAAATTTTTTTTGTTAGATTTCACATTTTTTCAGTTTTTTATAGCACTTACACAAAACATTTGTTCTAATTTCTTTTTATTTATCCATATCACTTATACAGTTTTCTTGTTGATAATGTGTATAACTCCGTGTATAACTCTTTTTTTTGACATTTTAAAGGGTTTTTGTGTTGATAATTATCCACATATTGCAAACATATCCACATCGTTTTCTTTGCGTTTCTTCTCACCAATTATTCCCTTTGTATATTTTGTACATTTTTAACGATTTTACTTGTCGAATCCGCAAGAGAGCTTTCTGAAATTGACACACAATTCTCTCCAATTGTCGCACCATTATCACTACCAAAGTACCACCATTCTTTTGCAAAAAAGAGACCATTGCATATGCAATGATCTCTTCTATTTCATCTTCCTTTTATCTGTATCCGTCAATTAGAAAATACGACGTACTGCAAGAATTCTATTATAATTTACAGGTGATGTATATGTGATACCTAATCTTGAATTTGCTGCATGTACAATTGTGTTGTTACCTGCATAGATTGCAACATGACCACTGTAGCATACGATATCTCCTGGCTGCATGTCTGATACATCTACGCCATATCCGCAGCTTCTCATCGCTGATGAACTATGTGGAAGACTTACACCAAATGCACCATATACACCCATTACGAATCCAGAACAGTCTGTTCCGTTTGTAAGACTTGTACCACCATAAACATATGGTCCGCCAACAAACTGTGATGCATAGTTTACAACTGAAGATCCGCCAGTTCCGCTTGGAGCAGAATAGCTATTGGATGTCTTCTTTGATTTCTTATTACTTGAAGCACGTGCAGCTGCTGCAGCTGCTTCTGCTGCTTTCTTACGCTCTTCCTCTTCTTTTTTGAGACGCGCTTCGATTTCCTCGATTGTCTCTCCGTATGTATACTGTGTATCTAAGGTTCCAAATTCTGCTGCGATATATCCGTTACCTGCATTGACAGAAACACCAATCCAGCCCTCAACAGACTCATCGATTACCGTTACGTCATCTCCCAATGCAATCAAATCAACAATACCACTTTCTGTGGTAGGCTCTTTACGAACGCGAACGCCATCTCCTGTGATATTCGCCACACGTCTGCTTGCTGCTCGAACTGCAGCTTCATCTCCTACAACAACATATTCACTCTTTACATATCCATTCACGTTGCCTGACTGAATCTGATACCATCCATTCTCTTCTGCAAGAACGGTTGCCGCATTGTTGTTATATAGTTTACCAACGATATCGCCTTCCTCTGATGCACTTGAACGAACATTCAAGCTATCTGTAACCTGGCAGATTGCAATATTTGCATATTCGCTTGCTACAACTGGTGCAGAAGACTCTTCTACCTTTGGCTGAGCTGCTGCAACTGCTGCATTCTCGCTACAAGCCACCATTGCATTAGAAAATGCAAGTGTAACACCTGCTGTAGGTAAAGACGATGATGTCATAATATTTGATGTATAATTAGTAACTCCAGCTGTTGTTCCTGATGCATCTGCCCCTGTGGCTGAAATGCCTGTCAAAAGAACACCTGTCAAAACGCAAGTCGCTACTCTGGTTACCTTTCTCTTCATGATATAAACTCCTCCAACAAATTGTTTTCGAACTATTTATTACGAAATTGTTACAATTATTACATTGTCATTATATCAAAGGGGTAATAGCCTGTCAACCCTTTATTCCACTGGGTTTTTGCCACTTTTGGTAGGAAATTAGCTCTACAAAAATTGTTGTTTCCAGAATTATCCATCCCATATCTTGTGTCTTGTCAAACCGTAAGATTCATGGCATAATATCTATAGTACTTAAGTTCCAACAAGAGAGGGGATTACCAATATGGAAATTGGAAATGTAACATCTGCACTTCGTGATGTACAAATGAGTGCTCCAAGTACTATGCAGGAGCGTGTTAGTATTAAAATGTTAGACAATGCGATGGATCTCAGTGAGGTCATGTCAGAAGGCATGGTTAAGATGATGGAGAATTCAGTCACACCACACTTAGGATCCAATATCGATATAAATGCTTAATCGCCATTAACTTTATCCTATATCCTTATTAAAGGGGTTGCCACAAATATGTGACAACCCCTTTTCCCTGTCTATCGTATGCTACTCTCTTGTAATTCCTTTTATTTTTTGTAGCTACCTCTATTTGGTTACAATCGCCTCAATTTCGAGCATAACATCCTTTGGCAGTCTTGCCACCTCCACACAGCTTCGTGCTGGATATGGTGCCGCAAAAAACTCCGCATACACTTCGTTGATTGCAGCAAAGTCATTCATTTCTTTGATAAACACGGTAGTTTTTACTGCGTTATCCATGCTGCTTCCTGCAGCTTCCACCAAATTCTTTAAATTAGTAAAAGCCTGTCTTGCCTGTGCCACAGAGCCTTCTGGAATATTTCCTGTCGCAGGATCCACTGGAATCACTCCAGAGGTATATACCATTCCATTTACCTCAATTGCCTGTGAATAAGGTCCAATTGCCGCTGGTGCTTTGTCTGTACTAATTACGTTTTTCATAATATTTTCCTTTCCTTTTATTTATTCCCTGCACTTGCTGCAGTCTAAATGCTTCATTCCGATTCCTCAACACCGAAGATCCGTCTTACTGCATTACTTTTCGAATCTTTCCATCCGTAATGTCTACTACATGTTCTTTATACAGATGTCCCACTGCTCGTTTGAAGGCATTCTTGCTCAGTCCGGTTTCACGCTTAATTACTTCTGGACTTGCTTTCTCTGAAAATGGAAGCACTCCACCATAGGAGTCCAAAAGCTCCATAATTTTTGCTCCATCTGCATCCATCTGAATATATGCTTTCTCACGCATGGTCAAATCTAACTTACCATCTGGTTTCACACCTACCACCTTTGCCTCAATCACATCACCAATGCGAAGGAAGGAATGATCTTCGTGATTTGGAATTCTTGCGGAATACTGGTCATCCACTGCAACAAAGGTTCCAAAATTGTCACTAAACTCGTAGACACGTCCCGTGACCATCTCATCCTTTTGATAAGGAGATTCCTTGGATAATAAATCATAAATCCCCTTCATGCTAGCACACAACCGGCTACTTTTATCAATGTAAAGTGTCACCAGAATTTCATCCTCGGGTTCCACACGCTGTGTCATTTCCTTGTAAGGAAGGAACAAATCTTTTTCCAATCCCCAATCCAAAAAAGCGCCAATTTTCCCAATCTCTTTCACGCGCAACACGCCATACTTTCCAAGCGTTAGCTTAGGCTTATTCGTGGTTGCAATAAGGCGGTCTTTCGAATCCTTATATAGAAATACTTTAATTTTGTCACCAGGCTTCGCCTTTTCTGGCACTTGCTTCCATGGAAGAAGTACTTTTTCCTCTGCCTCCACGTTTTCTGCAAGATAGATTCCAAAATCCACCTTCTTTACGTAATACAATTCTTGATATTCGCCTAATTTCATTTCTTACCTCTTGTCTTTCCGTACACTCTGTTTTATCTGAATGTCCTATCCATTCTTTTCTATTTCTGATTGTCCAACTATGCCTTTGCCATAGCCATCATTTCCTTCATTTCCTGCTTATCGTCATACATATTCATATCGGCTCTCTTCCAGGTGGTCACCAATTCCCCATCCTCGTTTGGATTGTACCTTGCATATCCTACTGCCATTCCCAGTTGTATTTCCGCATGTACCTGATTGCTGTTATCTACGACGTAAGCTTTCGCCTCACGTATTGCATTCTCTACAGCTTCCTTTTCCCAGTTCTGAACTATGACACAAAATTCATCGCCACCAATTCGATAGCATTTTGCCTCCGTTCCAAATGCAAGCTGCAATGCAGTGGCCCCTAGTTGAATATAGGCATCGCCTTTTTCATGACCGTAGGTGTCATTACATTTTTTCAAAAAGTTTAAGTCAAACATTACTACTGTTCGATTCTCTAAAGCCGGCATAATTTGAAGTATGTCGCGATTAAATGCAGTTCGATTATATAAGCCCGTCAAGGAATCGTGGTAAGCAAGTTGTTCATACATGCCCGCCTCCCGTCCGAGATCCATGAGAGAATTTGCTTCCTTCATGGTTGATATTCCCAAAACCATAATATAGATTAGGAATGCCAGCATTCCTAAACATGCCATCTCCGAATATTCAATATTATAGAAAATAACAAAGTCAATGAGCAGTCCCACTATGCATATCATCATACAGCCAAAGGACACCTTCGCCTTATGATTCCAATTCACGCGTTTTCCTTCTTTCAGCAATGCCGCAAATGCAGCGAACGCAACCAATCCAATATAGAGTTGGTGGTACAATAGCATATTTCGTATGTCATTGATTCCCAGAAATTGCAAAACAAGCGTGACTCCGTTTAGGCCAAGGCTAAAGACACACATAATCAGCCACCACGTTGCGTCCTTTTTTTCAAAAAGTTCCTTAAAATACATCAGGAACGTAATTCCTAAGAACATCAATATGGTAAGTGGTATATATGCAAGCAAAGGCGATTGCGGAAGAAACATTGACATGATGCGTAAATCAAATATTTTCCAGACGCCAATCTCCATGGAAAATATTCCCATCATCAGAAGAGAATGCGCATCCTTTAACTGTATCCGATTCCATATTGCATATATGATGAACGCCATGCCCACAATGATTGCAACGATGCTACATAGAAATGGAGGCCATGCCTTACTCACTTGTGCATGCATTACGTCGCTGTATACTCCCAGATAAAATTCTGGTTCTTCGTTTCCAGCCTTATCATAGCATTGTGTAATGTGAATTTTTAATTCCTTTCCTTGATCCGATTTATAAATCGGCACAACGTTCCATGCATATCCTGTGGTATGAATGAGTGGCTGGTTCGCCAAATGAAGTGCGTATATTACTTCGTTATCCAAAAGGACCTCTACTTCCTGGTGAACCGAAAAGAAAATCAAGCTTTGGTTTTCTTCCTGAAGCTTATCCAATTTATAAATATATTCATCCAAATCTTCTTTTTCGACATAAGTCCCCCATCATTCTATTTGATTTGCATATATTCCTTTATTTTCCCAATCCCCATATTTTCTGAACTACTTTGCAAGCCACATCATAAAACGATTTCTCTCACTATACACAACTTCTTTGCGTTATACAATACTTTTCTGCGATAAATAAGGATAAAACCATCAAAAATGAATCCATTTTCCCATAAAGTAAAAAGGACTTCAGCACTTAACTGAAGTCCTTAGCTGGCCCACAAGGATTCGAACCTTGAAATGACGGAGTCAGAGTCCGTTGCCTTACCATTTGGCGATGGGCCAATATGTTGTCTCAACAGATGCTATTATACATGGGCAACATCCAAGTGTCAACAATTTTTTCAAAAAATCTTAAGTTCTTTATCAACAAAGGCATAATCGATAGGATCTCCCCAAGTAATTCCAGCGCTTCCACTTGTCAGCTCGATAATATCTTTTTGCGTTTGTTCCTTGTCGACTTCTGGAATCATAACCTGCATGGTAACATCCGCGGCATATTGTGCATCCACAATCTGAATTCCATGCTGCCCAAAATAGTATTGCATTTTACCAACGCCATTATAATCTGTCCGTACTTCTAATAGGTAGCCTCGCTTTTTCTCAATGATATGACAGTTCTCTAGCCCGGCTTTGGTTGCCTGCTGATAGGCGCGAACCAAGCCTCCTGTTCCAAGTAACACTCCACCAAAATATCTCGTAACTACCACTGCTACATTGTGCATTCCTTCTCTTACAAGTACCTCCAGCATCGGACGTCCTGCTGTCCCTGCCGGTTCTCCATCATCAGAACAACGCGTTAATTCCTGGCGGTCGCCAATTACAAAGGCAGAACAGTTGTGCTTTGCATCCCAATACTTCTTTTTCATTTCATTGATAAAGGCGGTCGCCTCTTCTTCGGTTGCGACGGGACGTACCGTAGCGATAAAACGAGATTTTTTCTCTACAATCTCGCCCTCTCCCCCTTCGTATACATATTTCAGTGCTTCTTCTGCCATGCAATTACTCCTGTTTCTTTCTGTCGAGGATTGTCTCTTCTTTCCTTTTATTGTCTCTATCCTATCACAGAACCCCTACCTCTTTCAATTTTTTCTTTATTATATGTGTTTGTTTTGCTATAATACACATAAGTATACCTTGAAATGGTATGCTCTTTTGTAAATAAAGGAGGCCTATAATGAATTACGGAAAACGAGGTACGCGGATTCGTTCTGAAAAAGTCGATTCCAAAAGTACAAAAGTGCGCAAAAGATTTGGTGTAATCCTTTGCAAAGTAATTTTAGCTTTATTAATTGTTTTCGCTGTGATTGGAATTTGTGCCGGACTTGGAGTATACAAAGGAATCATTGACTCCGCTCCGGATATCTCAAAATTAGATGTCGTTCCAACAGGCTATTCAACCACGGTGTTAGCCAACGACGGAGCAACCCAGACCGCAACCCTAGTAGCTGCCGGTGCCAACCGTAAGTATGTTTCTCTGGACGAAGTGCCTGATTACATGCAAAAGGCGTTTATCGCCACTGAGGATGCCCGATTCTATGATCACAATGGTATTGATCTTTACGGAATTGCCCGTGCCGCTGTCAAAGGCGTAGCCAAAGGATTTCATTTTTCCGAGGGTGCAAGTACCATTACTCAGCAGCTAATTAAAAACAATGTCCTGACCAGTTGGACGTCTGAATCTTCTAAAATTGAACGTTTGCAGAGAAAACTGCAGGAGCAGTATCTGGCTATTGAGTTAGAAAAACAGGTCAACAATAAGGATTGGATTTTGGAAAACTATCTTAACACCATTAACCTCGGAGCCAACACCCTGGGTGTAGAGGCCGCATCCGAAAAATATTTCGGTAAAACAGTTTCTGAGCTCACCTTATCAGAGGCAAGTGTTATAGCAGGAATCACACAGAATCCTTACAAATATAATCCAATTCGCTTTCCTGAGAAAAATGCAGAGAGACGGGAACTGGTTCTTAGCAATCTTCTTGACCAGGAATATATCACCAAGGATGCCTATAACGAAGCTCTTGCCGATGATGTCTATTCACGTATCGCAGAGCACAACAATATTGAATCCGGTTCTATGAATTCTTACTTTGTTGATGCTTTAATTGATCAGCTTTACAAAGATTTTATCGCAGAAGGCTACACACAAAGCGATGCCTATAAGCTTATTTACCAGAGCGGATTAACGGTCTATTCTACACAGGATATGGCCATGCAGCAGATTGCAGATGAAGCTGCAAACAATCCAAACAACTATGGTGGTGCCTTAAAGTACTCATTCATCCTATATTTTCAGACGAAGGCTGCTGACGGAGCCTTCCATACGTATTCAAACCAAACCATGCTTTCTTATTTAAAGAAGACCTCTGGTAATCAGAATAAGAGTATCAACTACAAAACAGAGGATGAGTGCTACGAAGCAATCGAAGCCTATAAGCAAGCGGTAACTAGCGAGGGCGAAACCATCGTGGAAGGAACCGAGAGCGTTCACATTACTATTGAGCCTCAGATTGCACTTACTCTAGCCGATCACACCACTGGTGAAATAAAAGCCATGGTGGGTGGTCGCGGTGACAAGATTGGAAATAGAACCTGGAACCGTGCAACAGATACCACAAGACAGCCTGGTTCTTGTTTTAAAGTAGTAGGTTGTTACGCCGCTGCCTTGGATGCTGGTGGAAAAACCTTAGCATCCGTAGAAGACGATGCGCCTTTTACTGCCGGTACGAAAGAATTCTCGAACTGGGATCACGCATTTGGCGGCTGGACCACCATTCGTGAAGCAATTATTCACTCCACAAACATTACTACCGTAAAGAACCTTCAGGACATTTCTCCTGCACTCGGACATGAATATGCAGAAAAGCTCGGCATCACTACCCTAGTGGATGGAGATAAGAACCTCGCACTTGCACTGGGTGGTATCACCAATGGTGTAAAGAACGTGGATCTTAACGCTGCTTATTCGACCATTGCCAATGGTGGAAATTATAACGAACCTATTTTCTACACGAAAGTACTTGACCATGATGGCAATGTGTTAATTGATAAAACTGCCATTCAGCAAAAGCGTAAGGTTCTAAAGGATACTACTTCATGGCTTCTTATTGATGCTATGAAGGAAGTTATGACAAGCCCTCGTGGTACTGGTGGTAGCGCACACTTTAACTCAAGTATCGCGCAAGCCGGTAAATCAGGTACCACAACAGATGATCGTGACTCTCTCTGGGCAGGGTTCACTCCATATTATACTTGTACTGTTTGGGGTGGTTACGACGATAACTCTTCCCTTGGTAATACCGGATATCCGATGAAGGTATGGAAGGAGCTTATGAGTCGCATTCACGAAGGTCTTCCTGAAAAGGACTTTGACAAACCAGAAAACATTGTAAGTGCTGAGGTTTGTGCAGAATCTGGATTACTTGCTATCCCTGGCGTATGTGATCAAGATCCTCGTGGTTCTCGTGTAATCACAGAATATTTTGATAAAGACTCGCTCCCAATCGAGCAGTGTAATCATCACACCAAATTACGTGTTTGCAAAACCTCTGGACAAGTTGCCGGACTCTTCTGTCCACCTTCCGAAATGGAAGAAAAAGTATTTGTGACAGAGGGAACAGCTACCACAGAAGATGGACCTTATCTTCTTACCCCTGAGTTTTCAAATCAAACCTGTACCACACATAATGCAGCTGGTTCTAAGCCGTTAAGCGGTGTCAGTGCAAACACCCCAACTGCAGATCCTGGCACTGGTTCTTCTGACACTCCAGCAGGCAGCACGCAAGGGGCAGGAAGCACCACCGGCTCTACTTCTCAACACACGAACAGCAACTCAAATTCAGGAGATACAAGAAGTAACGAATAAATTCGTATCCATTATGAAAATCAGAAAGGATTTATCGGCCAAGTACCGATAAATCCTTTTTTTGCACAAAGAAAACCTCAGGCGGGGACCTGAGGTTTTCTTCTTTTCGTTCTATAATTTATGAAAGGGGAAGGAGAATAAAGAAAAAATATTGTTTTTTCTTTGTAGGCTAATAGTACCACAACTTGTGCAACAGAAGTGCAACAAACTCTAAGAAAAAAGTACTATTTTTATTTTATTAAATATTTTGAGAAAGTGACCTATAATTCTTACTCCTACCATGGTTCCTCTATTTTTCATCCACACGTTTTGCATGCACGAGGAAACGATATTCGCCGTCCACATCACCAGAGGTACAGGTTACAAGTGTTACAACCGTATCCTCCTGTCCTACTTCCAGCTGAGGATGTATCGACGATTCCTTTTTCACTTGTTCCAGATATTTTGCAAAAATTTCATTGTGCTGTATGTATATATGCAATAAATCGCTGGTTTCATGCACGGTTTCATACGCAAAAATCTGATAACGGTATTTTTTTCCTTCTACCAGTATCTGAAAATAGGAATGATCCTTATAGTATTCCTCATCCTCTCGATAGTATCGCAGGCGCCCGAACATCGACAAATTTTTCATATTATGTCCATATACAAGCGTATTGGCATCTTCAAAGGTCGGATTATTATTTCCTTCTACAAATATGGAGCCCGATTGTAAATTACTTCCATCCAGCGTAGTTCTAAGATACTTATCGTTATCCCCGGAATACATAATCGGATAACTAATCTTCTCATTTTCAAAGAATATCCAGCCTGCCACCTCTTCATTTTCGCTTTTTAGCCCCTCAAAGTCTACAGAAAACATTTCCTCCCACGGAATTTGTACCTGTGTATCGGCTTCATCCTTCTTTGCACTAGGCGTTGGTTTCTTCGCGTATTTATCTGCAAGATTACTATATTCTGTTTCTGCTTCGTGATAGTCCATAAAGATGCCCCACAATTTATATCCTGAAAAAGCGATGAGCCCCACTCCAATCACCAAAAGAATTATGGTTGTCACCTTATTCGCAATCGATTTAGCAGAGGTGTTTTTTGATTGTTCCTTTATTTCTTCCTGTTTGGTTTCCTCTGCATTCTCATTTTTCTTCCAATTTGACTGCCCCATGATTTCCTCCTATGTCATTTGAGTATATTGTACTATTTGTCATACGCTTTTTCTACTGATTTGAAGAAAATTCTTCTTGGAAAATAAAAATGAAGGAGACGCAATCCAATAATCGCGTCTCCCTCATTCTATTGATGTATACTAACTAAGGGGATTAGATTCACGAATCCAACCGCATTAGATTCGTGCTATTCCACATCCTGAAGTGCCTCAAAGCCTTCCTCTCCAGTACGAACTTTTACTACTTTATCAACACCATATACGAAAATCTTTCCATCTCCAATGTGGCCGGTGTATAAGCATTTCTTTGCTGCTTCAATTACAGCATCCACTGGAATCTTGCTAACAACCACTTCAACTTTTACTTTTGGAAGCAAGGTTGCATCGATTTCTGCACCACGATATCTTTCACCAGCGCCTTTTTGTACACCACAACCCATTACCTGTGTTACCGTCATACCTGTTACGCCTAACTCATTCATCGCCTTACGCAATGCATCGTATCTGGTAAGCTTTGCGATAATAACCACTTTGTAAATTCCAGAATCTACGGCAGGTGCCTTTGCAACTGGAACCGCTACATCTCTCTTTATCTGAGATGCCTGAGCATACTCTGGTGTTCCAAGGTCTGTATTCTCATTTACATCCATTGTCATGGTATTCGAAATATCCATAATTGAGAAGCCTGCATATGCAGATGGAAGACCATGCTCCATAGAATCTAATCCAACAATTTCTTCCTCTTCTGATACGCGAAGTCCAGAAGTAGCCTTAATTACAAGGAATGTAATCGTAATCGTAACTGCTGCCCAACATCCAACTGTCAAAATTCCTAAGCACTGTAATCCCAACTGATGGAATCCACCGCCATAAAATAAACCTTCCTGAATTTCTGCCGCCGCAAATCCTGGTGCTGTTTTTGTTGCAAACAATCCCGTTGCAAATGTTCCCCAGATACCATTCATCATATGAACCGCTACAGCACCAACCGGATCATCAATTCTAAGCTTTTCATCCAATAGCCATACTCCAAAGCAAACAAGGAATCCGGCTACAATACCAATAATCGCTGCGCCTAATGCGTCTGTAACATCACAAGGTGCTGTAATTGCTACCAATCCAGCAAGTGATGCATTCAAACTCATAGAAACATCTGGTTTTCCATATTTCAACCAAGTAAAAATCATTGTTGTAACTGTTGCTAAAGCTGGTGCAATTGTAGTTGTAAGGAAAACAGAGCCTAAGGTTGCAAGGACCTGCGCAGCTGCTCCGTTAAATCCATACCATCCAAACCATAAGATAAATACGCCCAATGCGCCGAGTGGAAGATTATGTCCTGGGAAAGCATTTACTTTTACAATTTTACCGTTTTTGTCCTTTGTGAATTTACCAATTCTTGCTCCAAGAAGTTTTGCACCGATCAATGCACAAATACCACCAACCATATGAATCGCACAAGAACCTGCATAATCATGGAATCCAAGCTGAGCTAACCAGCCGCCACCCCAAATCCAATGTGCCTCAATTGGATAAATGAGTCCTGAAATAACTGCAGAATAGATGCAGTAAGATAAAAATTTTGTTCTCTCTGCCATCGCACCAGAAACAATCGTTGCTGTGGTAGCACAGAATACAAGGTTAAATACAAAATTTGAGAAATCAAAATCTGCATAAGCAGTAAAGATATCAAATCCTGGTTTTCCAATCAAACCAATGCAGTCCTCACCAAGTAACAAAGACGCACCAATTAGGATAAACATTACGGTACCTATACAAAAATCCATCAAGTTCTTCATAATAATGTTTCCTGAGTTCTTTGCTCTGGTAAATCCAGCCTCAACCATTGCAAAACCGGCCTGCATCCAGAATACCAGTGCCGCTCCTATCAGAAACCATACGCCAAAGACGTTTCCGTTAATATAATCTACTATCTCTTTTGCCATAACTTCTTCCTCCTTATCTATATAAAAAAGGCGATGCACCTTTTCGGTTTTCCACAGCTTCGTGGTTCGAAAAAATGCATCGCACTTTAATGGATTAGATTATTTGATTATAAGTTGGTATCTATTATACCTCGAAGATTAAATCTCCATAAGATGGCATTGGCCACATTTCTTTGTCAACGATCATTTCTAATGCGTCAACTGGTGCTCTAAGAGCTGCCATAGCAGTGGTAACTTCATCTCTATAGAACTCAGCCTGTGCTTTGCTCTCAGAAATTTCAGTTGCTTTCGCAGTTACCTCTTCCAATTTTGCAAGTGCTACTCTTGCGTCTGATAACAAGTCAGAAGTCTCTGTTAAGAACTCTGTCTGCACGCTTGCATCTGCCTCTGGGCAAGCTGCTTTTACAGAATTGATGGACTCTGCAAGCACGGTTGTATATTTGATAACAGCTGGAAGAATCTGTTTTCTTGCAATATCAATCATAGCTCTTGCTTCAATGTTGATCGATTTTGCGTAGGTCTCATATTCGATTTCTACACGAGACTCTAGCTCTGTCTTTGTAAATACATTAAACTTCTCAAATGCTGCAACACTTTCTGGAGCTATGTATGCTGGGATTGCTTCCACCATTGATTTGATGTTTGGAAGTCCACGTTTTGCAGCCTCTTCTACCCATTCATCGGAATATCCATTGCCATTGAAAATAATTCTCTGATGCTCAATCGCATATTTCTTAATCAAATCATGTACCGCAAGCTCGAAGTCCTCTGCTTCTTCAAGGATGTCACATGCTTCTGAAAATGCCTCTGCAACAATCGTATTTAATACAATGTTTGGCTGAGCTACAGAATCCTGAGAACCAACCATACGGAACTCGAATTTGTTTCCAGTGAAAGCAAATGGTGAAGTACGGTTACGGTCTGTTGCATCCTTCATGAAATCTGGAAGTGTCTTAACACCAGTCTCAAGCTTTGTTCCTGCCAAGCTATGTGTAGCAGTACCTGTGCTAACAAGCTGTTCAATAACATCCTCTAACTGCTCTCCTAAGAATACAGAAAGAATTGCAGGTGGTGCCTCGTTTGCTCCAAGTCTATGATCGTTTCCAACGTCTGCAGCGGATGCGCGAAGAAGTGCAGCATGCTCATCTACAGCCTTTAAAATACAAGTAAGCACTAATAAAAACTGAATGTTCTCATGTGGAGTATCACCTGGCTCAAGAAGATTAATTCCATCATCTGTTGTAATTGACCAGTTGTCATGCTTTCCTGATCCATTTACGCCTGCAAATGGTTTCTCATGGAGTAAGCAATGAAGTCCATGACGTCCAGCTACTTTCTTTAATGTCTCCATTACTAACTGGTTGTGATCTACAGCTACATTACACTCTGCATAAATTGGTGCTAACTCATGCTGTGCTGGAGCAACCTCATTGTGCTGTGTTTTTGCTGTAACACCAAGCTTCCAGAGCTCCACATTCACATCCTTCATGTATGCTGCGATTCTCTCACGGATAGATCCAAAATAGTGATCATCCATTTCCTGTCCCTTTGGTGGCATTGCACCAAAAAGAGTACGTCCTGTAAAGATTAAATCTTTTCTCTTTAAGTATTTCTCACGATCTACAATGAAATACTCCTGCTCAGGTCCAACACTTGGTGTAACCTTTTTTGATGTTGTATTTCCAAATAAACGTAATAAACGAAGTGACTGCTCATTAATTGCTTCCATTGATCTAAGAAGAGGAGTCTTCTGATCCAAAGCTTCTCCTGTATAAGAACAGAAGGCTGTTGGAATGCAAAGAGTTGCGCCTGCTGCATCCTGTCTAACAAATGCTGGTGAAGTACAATCCCAAGCTGTATATCCTCTTGCTTCGAAGGTAGCACGAAGTCCACCTGAAGGGAAAGAAGAAGCATCTGGCTCACCCTTAATTAACTCTTTTCCTGAAAAGCTCATAAGAACCTTTCCGTTTTCCATTGGAGCTGTGATGAAAGAGTCATGTTTCTCAGCTGTAACACCTGTGAGTGGCTGGAACCAATGTGTATAATGTGTAGCACCCTTCTCAATTGCCCATTCTTTCATTTCATGTGCAATTACATCTGCGGTCTCAAGGTCTAACTCTTTTCCCTCTTCCATAACTTCATGAAGTTTTTTGTAAACCTTCTTTGGAAGTCTTGTCTGCATAACAGAATCGTTAAATACGTTTTCTCCAAAGATATCTGCAACATTTGTAAAATCGCTCATAATCTAATCCTATCCTTTCGTTTTCTAAAAAAGGGCATTCCAATACCTATTGGAACGCCCTCGTTCATAACCTGTTCGTTATTCATGAGTATAAGATACCCTTTCCCCTGTCAAAATGCAAGCATTTTACTTTAAAAAATTAAGTTTTATTACTGTTGTACACTTCTACCAACTCTCACCTAATTCTTTTGTGTATTTTGCACTTCTCTAGAATGATATTAATAAGAAAGAGACGCTTTTCTATATTTCCACCCGTACTTTTCTTATAAATCATCCCCTCCACACAAGGCTTTATTCTGCAAAGCAAAGCCAAAATTAAGTTTTACCTAGCTTTTTTGAAGCTTTTCGCCTTTTACACTTAATTTTATTAAGTGTGCTATTTATTTTATTAATTCTACCCTTTATTTCGATAATAACGTCGCTTCTAACCTTCCTTCCGATGCTTGAAAAAAAGAATGCCGCACCAAAGTACGGCATTCTCATTTCTTACATCATATATTCGATTCCGAATTAGTTTGCTTTTCCAACTGAACCGAAAAGTTCCATCTTCTCTTTTACAGTTGCACGGATAGCATCTGCTCCTGGAGCAAGAAGTTTACGAGGATCAAATCCTTTTCCTTCTAAGTCCTTTCCAGCCTCGATGTATTTACGTGTAGCTTCCTGGAAGGATAACTGACACTCTGTATTAACGTTAATCTTAGATACTCCAAGACCAATTGCTTTCTTAATCATATCAGCAGGGATTCCTGTACCGCCGTGAAGAACTAATGGCATAACACCTGTTTTCTGCTGAATTGCATCCAATGTCTCGAATGAAAGTCCAGCCCAGTTCTCTGGATATTTTCCATGAATGTTACCGATACCAGCAGCAAGCATGTCTACACCAAGATCAGCAATTGCTTTACACCCATCTGGATCTGCGCACTCA
>JAZUHO010000012.1:0-37120 GCA_045641745.1 Agathobacter sp.
ACGCCTGCTGCAGCTATGGAGAATCAGGTTCCAGAAGCGGAAGTGAAAGCAAACTTTGACGAACTGTTAAAAGAAGTACAACGCATTTCTACCGAGAAAGCAATGCGACTTGAAGGAAAAGTAATGACAGTATTGGTAGAAGAAATGAATGAACACGATGCTAGCTTAGTAACAGGTCGACTTGATAATAATGCCGTTGTTCATTTTAAAGGAACAGAAGACATGATTGGAAATCTATATCAGGTAAGACTTGATCAATGTAAAGGATTTTATTATTTGGGAACCGTGGTTGAATAAATGATAAAGCGAATACGTAGAAATGATATCATACTAATTCTTTGTGTTGGGATTCTTCTCTTTGCAGCATATGTTGGCTTTTCATTTTGGAAAGGAAAAGAAGGGGCATATGTTGTGATTACCATTGATGGAGACGAATATCAGAGAATATCGTTGCAGGAACAAGGAGAGTACCCTATTTCCATAGATGGAAAAGAAACAAATCGTCTAAGAATAGAAAATGGGAAAGCCTATATGGTGCATGCAGCCTGCCCTGACCAATTGTGTATACACCAAAAATCCATAGCAAAGGAAAAGGAGACCATTGTTTGTCTGCCGAATAAAGTTGTTGTAACGGTAATCGGTGGAGAGGAAAATGAATTGGACTCCTTTGTGAAATAAGATGAAGAATAAAGTTGCTTATCTTGGCATATTTTTAGCATTGGCACTTATATGCAGCTATGTGGAAGCTTTGCTTCCAATAACATTTGGAATCCCAGGAATAAAGCTGGGACTTGCCAATATCGTGATTGTATTTGCCATTTATCGCATGGGACTAAAAGAAGCCTTTCTTTTGGATGTATTAAGAGTTTTGCTCGTCGGCTTTTTGTTTGGCAATGCCTTTTCCATTTTCTATGCGATGGCAGGTGCTTTGCTTAGTTATACCGCCATGGCATTATTGTATAAGAGCAATAAATTTCAGCCAGTTAGCGTAAGCTTAGTGGGAGGAATCATGCACAATTTAGGGCAATTATTGGTGGCATTTTTCCTCGTAAAGAATGCCAATGTATTCTATTATTTTGTGGTGCTGCTGATTTCAGGGGCAGTTACAGGACTATTAATTGGAATTATTTCTACAGAAATCCTTCTTCGAGTAAGGAAAAATAAAGGGTGAGGAGAACAAAATGTACGCATATCTTAAGGGCGAATTGGCAGAAGTTAATACGGATCACATCGTGGTGGAATGCAACGGGGTAGGATATCTTGTGTATATTTCAGGTCAGACATTTTCTTATTTGCCTGAGGTTGGCAATTCTGTGAAAATCTATACCTACCTAAATGTACGTGAAGATGCCATGATACTCTATGGCTTCCTAACAAAGGATGATTTAGAAACCTTTAAGCTTCTAATTTCAGTTAATGGTGTAGGACCGAAAGGGGCACTTGGAATTTTATCGGCGCTTTCTGCAGATGATTTGAGATTTGCGGTCTTATCTCAGGATGCAAAAGCAATTTCGAAAGCTCCAGGAATTGGAGCAAAGACGGCACAACGTGTTATTTTAGAGTTGAAGGATAAGATGTCATTAGAGGATGCCTTCGAGAAGAAAAGTGAGCATGTACAGATGGCAACGAATGCTACAACTGGAATTAAAAATGATGCAGTAATGGCACTTACCGCACTGGGCTATTCCAATACAGAAAGTCTAAAAGCTGTTTCCATGGTGGAAATAACTGCAAGTATGCAGGTTGAGGAAGTGTTAAAACTTGCACTTAAAAATATGGCATTGCTGTAAGGAGGCATAGAAGATGGCAGGTCGTGTCATAAGTACACAGATTCAGGAAGAAGATATCAAAATTGAAAAAAGTCTTCGACCACAAGAATTAAGAGACTATATCGGACAAGAAAAAATAAAAGAAACACTTAACGTTTACATAGAAGCAGCAAAGAATCGCGGCGAAGCTTTAGACCATGTGTTGTTCTATGGACCTCCAGGTCTTGGAAAAACCACTTTGGCAGGAATCATTGCCAATGAAATGGGAACGCATATTAAGATTACGTCAGGTCCTGCAATTGGTAAGCCAGGAGAGATGGCGGCAATTCTTAATAACCTTGCCGAAGGGGATGTGCTTTTTGTAGATGAGATTCATCGTTTAAACCGTCAGGTAGAAGAGGTTCTCTATCCAGCCATGGAAGATTATGTCATTGATGTTATGATTGGAAAAGGCGAATCTGCACGTTCCATTCGAATTGATTTGCCGAAATTTACATTGGTTGGTGCAACGACACGTGCAGGAATGCTTTCTGCACCACTGCGTGATCGCTTTGGTGTTGTAAGCCATATGGAATACTATACCGTGGATGAATTAAAGACAATTGTCATTGCCAGCGCACATAAGCTTGGTGTGGAAATTGACGAAAAGGGTGCCTATGAATTAGCAAGAAGATCACGAGGTACGCCACGTTTGGCAAATCGATTGTTAAAACGCGTGCGTGATTTTGCGGAAGTAAAATATGACGGAAACATTACGTTTGAGGTTGCGGATTTTGCATTAGATTTGTTGGAGGTCGACAAATTCGGATTGGATCAAAATGACCGCAATATTTTAATGACAATTATCGATAAATTTAGTGGAGGTCCTGTGGGGCTTGACACTCTTGCAGCCGCAATTGGCGAGGACTCAGGAACGATTGAGGATGTGTATGAACCATATCTGGTAAAGAATGGTTTTATCATTCGTACGCCAAAAGGAAGAATGGTAACGGATTTGACGTATGAGCATTTTGGCCTTAGAAAATAGTTGCTTATTTGCATTTCTAAAGGTATAATAATACCATATATTGTAGTATATATAGTTGGAGGATACGAAATGTCAGCCAAAACAAGCGCAGAAGTTGTGATTGGTGGAAAAGTTTATACATTAAGCGGGTACGAAGGCGAAGATTACCTTCAAAAAGTTGCGGGATATATTAATAGTAAAATTAATGAATATGACACGCTAGAGGAATATAAACACATTCCAGCAAGTATGAAGTCTACATTAATTCAGCTTAATATTGCGGATGAATACTTTAAGGCGAAAGCTTTGGTTGAGAAGCTAGAGAAGGACATCGAGCTTCGTGACCGTGAGATTTATGATTTGAAGCATGATTTGATTTCGAATCAGTTAAAAACAGAAAGTGCACAAGAAGCCGTAAAGAAGCTTGAGGTTGAGAATCGAGAACTTCTTTTGAATAAAGCACGTCTTGAAGCCACTTTAGAGGAGTCTTTACTAGATAAACCAAGAAACAAAATGGATGAATAAAAGGGGACAGGGCATTGGCTCTGTCTTTTGCTTTTGATAGGAGAACAGGATAGATATGAATAAAGAATTCGAAATATTAGCACCAGCGGGTTCATTGGAAATATTAAAGGCTGTCATATTGGCAGGTGCAGATGCGGTATATCTTGGCGGAGAACAATATGGTGCAAGAGCCTATGCAAATAATTTTACGAGGGAAGAATTAATTGAAGGCTTACATTTTGCGCATTTGCGTGACAAAAGCGTCTATTTGACGATTAATACCCTTATGAAGAATCAAGAAATCGGGAAGCCATTATTTGATTATTTACTTCCTTTCTATGAAAATGGTTTGGATGCTGTAATTGTACAGGATTTTGGCGCAATGGCCTTTGTGAAACGCTGTTTCCCGGATTTGGCGATTCATTGTAGTACGCAGATGACAGTTACAAGCTATGAAGGTGCTCGCTTTCTAAAAGAACTGGGTGCTACGCGTGTGGTAACTTCGAGAGAATTATCGCTTGCAGAAATTAAACGAATTCATGAAGAGGTTGCTGTAGAAATAGAAACCTTTGTACATGGCGCATTATGTTATTGCTATTCAGGGCAATGTCTTTTTAGTAGTATGCTGGGAGGACGAAGTGGCAATCGTGGAAGATGCGCACAGCCTTGTCGTCTATCTTATGAAGTATACGACACAAAAAGAAAGCAGATAAAGTCAGAATCCTTTGTGTTAAGCCCAAAGGACTTGTGTGGAATCAAGCATTTAAAAGAAATGCATGAAGCAGGCATTTTTTCGTTGAAAATTGAAGGAAGAATGAAAAAAGAACAGTATGCGGCAGGGGTGACCCAAATGTATCGGAAATATGTAGACCTCTATTTGAAGAATGCAAAGAAATGTGAAGTCTCCGAGAAGGACTGGAAACATATTATGGATTTGGGAAATCGCTGTGGTTTTACAGATGCATATTTTACCAAGCAAAATGGGCCTGACATGATTACCTTTTTGAAACCAAGTCATGAAAAGGCTAAAGAATTGGAACACACGGAAAAAGAGGCTTCTAAACTAGAGACAAACGGTTATTTATTCTTATCGTCGCAAGAGGAGTGCTGCTTTACATTGGTTTGTGGCGAGCATTCTGTAACCGTAACCGCTCCTGCTGCAACAATTGCACAGAACAAGCCCCTGTTACAAGAAGAGGTTGATGCAAGAATGCGCAAAACCGGCGATACACCATTTGCTTTGCAGGATTTACAGATAGACATGGAATCCAATTTGTTTATGCCTGTGAAAGACTTAAATCAGCTAAGAAGAGATGGTTTTACGCTGCTTGAGCGCGAACTTTTACAAGAACATGTGCGCAGTCAGGCTTCCTATGTGCCATTTAACCGTATGCCAGATGATGCAAATACTTCAAGTGAGAAAGCAATTACCTGGATTGCATATATTGAAAATGAGGAGCAACTCAAACCAATTTTGTCGTCAAAAATTATCTCAGACATTTATGTGGATTGTTCGGTTATGACACGTGAAAACTTTATTCCACTATTGCGTAAGCTTTCGAATCAGGTACATGAGAGCGGTAAACGTATTTTCCTTGCTTTGCCAACCATCTTTCGAGTGCGCACACAAGCCTTCTATGAGGGATTATGGGGAGAGATTATACCGCTTATTGATGGTTTGCTTTTGCGTAATTATGAGGAACTGCAATGGTGTAAAGAGAGAAATGTCACCCTACCAGTTGTATTAGATCATAATCTTTATACCTACAACGACGAAAGCAGCTACGCCTTTTTACAATCGGGATATGCGCATCATACCATGCCTTTGGAATTGAATGCAAAAGAAATCAAAAATCGTGACAATCGTGGCACACAGATGTTGGTATACGGATATTATCCACTTATGACAACCGCGCAGTGCGTACATCATAATGTGATAAAGTGTGACAAAAACCGCACCATACATTATTTAAAGGATCGGTATCAAAAACTATTCCCAGTGAAGAACTATTGTGATGCATGTTATAACGTGATTTACAATAGTTTGCCGGTAATGCTGTTTAAACAGCTTGACACCATTTGTAATGCCGGAGTAAAAGAATTGCGCCTTCAGTTTACTTTGGAGAGTGAACAAGAGGTGGCTTTGATGATGGATGCATTAGATCGCAAGGAATATGATATGCCGTTCCTGAAAGACTATACCAATGGACATTTTAAACGAGGGGTAGAATAATGACGCATTTATTGACACAAACATCGCAGTATTTCATGATTTTATGCATACTTATATATGCCACATTATGTTTTTCTGTTTTTCGGAAAGAGAATAATAAAGAGCAACGAGGCATTTTTAAAATACAACGTTTTCTTATATTTTTTCTTCATTTTGACGGTTTTCTTGTTCTGTATCTACAATTTCAGGATATCAAATACCTGGTTTTATATTTGATGGAATTGATTTTATTTGTGGGTATATGGTTGATTTACCATTTCTTTTATATGAAAGCCTCAGAGGTATTGCTTAACAATATGTGCATGCTTCTTTCCATTGGTGAAATTATGCTTGCACGAATCAAGTATGAGCAGGCCTTCAAGCAATTTATCATTCTTATGGTTGCAACTGCAGTTTCGCTGTTGATTCCATACATTTTGGAAAGCGGTAGCTATTTCCGTAAACTTAAATGGATTTATGCAGGTGTTGGAATTGGCGGCTTGGCAATTGTTATGCTGATTGGTTCTAGAAGCTATGGAGCACTTTTGTCTATTTCTATTGCCGGTTTTTCTTTACAACCATCCGAATTTGTAAAGATGACCTATGTGTTCTTTATCGCAAGCATGCTGTATGAATCAACAAATTTGCGCCAGCTTTTTTATACCAGTGGAATAGCAGGGTTGCATGTGCTTATTCTGGTTGCTTCGAAGGACCTTGGAACAGCCCTTATATTTTTCCTTGCATATTTAATTATGGTTTATGTAGCAACAAGAAAACTAATCTATTTCTTAGGCGGACTTCTTGGGTGTGGGCTTGCAGCGGTTGCGGGATATCGGCTTTTTTCCCATGTACAGACGCGTGTACTTGCATGGCAGGACCCGCTAAAATACATAGATGATAAAGGGTATCAGGTAAGTCAATCCTTGTTTGGAATTGGAACAGGAGGCTGGTTTGGAATGGGACTTACACAAGGGAATCCTTCCAAAATTCCAGTAGTAATGCAAGATTTTATTTTTTCAGCAATTTCAGAAGAATTCGGAGGCATTTTTGCACTCTGTTTGATTATGATTTGTGTAAGCTGTTTCTTTATGATGATGAATATTTCCATGCAAATGAAAGATGGATTTTATAGGCTTGTAGCCCTTGGTTTGGGTGTTATATATGCAACACAGGTGTTTCTAACACTTGGCGGTGTGACAAAATTTATCCCATCTACAGGCGTTACGCTGCCGCTCGTAAGTTATGGCGGAAGCTCATTGCTTGCAACCATGATATTATTTGGCATTGTTCAAGGGCTTTACATTGTTCAGTATAATGAAACAATTTCGGGAAATAGAAAAGGAGAACGTAGAAGTGGCAACCAAAAATCAAACCGAAAAAAAGAAAAAGCAAAATAGAAATAAAGAGTATTCTGTTGTCATGTATCTGTTTTTGACTTTGTTTCTGCTCCTCATGGGCTACTTTGTTTATTTTCAGGTAGTGGAGAGTGAACGTTTTATTAATAATCCCTATAATTCGTTGCAGGATCAATTTTCAAAAACAGTAACGCGAGGCAAGCTTTATTCTGCAGATAAGCAAGTATTGGCAGAAAGCCAATTGGATGAGAATGGAAATGAAGTGCGCGTATATCCTTATGGGAATCAATATGCTCATGTTGTTGGATTTGCAGTAAATGGAAAAAGCGGATTGGAGAAGGAGGAAAACTTTAGTTTGCTTCGATCCCACCAATTTTTCCTCGAACAAATAAAGAACGGCTTTGAAGCGAAAAAGAATCTGGGAGACAACGTGGTTACCACTCTAAATTCAAAGATGCAGGAAGCTGCGTATGCGGCATTAGGCGATTATGACGGAGCAGTTATTGCGATTGAGCCAAAGACTGGAAAAATCCTTACAATGGTTTCAAAACCGGATTTTAATCCAAACACAATTGCACAGGATTGGGATAGTGTATCTGGTGAGGGCTCTACAGCTCTTTTTAATCGGGCTACGCAGGGACAATATGCACCAGGATCCGTTTTTAAGATTTTTACAGCACTCGAATACTATAATGAAAATAGCACTTCTTGGGAAAACTATTTTTATGTGTGCAATGGAGAGAATACCGTGGATGGAAAAACACTAAAATGTGCAGGTCACAAGAAGCATGGTGAGGAAGATTTAACAGCTTCCTTTGCGCAATCCTGCAATGCGTCGTTTTCTAACATCGGATTAACCTTAAACAGAGAGGCTTTTGCAAAGAAAAACCAAGAGCTTTTGTTTAATCAGGAACTTCCTATATCCTTTCCAAGCTCAAAAAGTCAGTTTGCATTAACTGAGACGGATGATGTGGCGATGGTGATGGAGACCTCTATCGGTCAGGGAAAAACATTGGTTTCTCCGCTTCATATGTGTTTAGTTGCCTCAGCAATTGCGAATGAAGGTGTACTAATGAAGCCGTATTTGGTGGATCATACGGAAAACGTGGATGGCGTGGAAGTGATAGCGTATTCTCCAGAGGAATACAAAAAATTATTTACAAAAGCTGAGTGCGACTTCTTAAATCCGCTTCTTGATGCAGTTGTACGAAACGGAACCGCTACTTTGTTAGGTCGTGATGGTTATGATGTATATGGAAAAACAGGTACCGCACAAGTATCCGACAATGCATCGGATGATAATTCATGGTTTGTGGGATATTCGAGTCGCGATAATAAGGATAAAATTGCAATTGCAGTGGTTGTTGAAAAGGCAGGAGGCTCGGCCTATGCCACAAAGGTGACGAAACGCGTATTGGATGCCTATTATAATTAAAGACGTACAAAGGTATGATTCGCACATTGCATATCGAGGACAAGTATTGTATACTTATTGCAGATTGTATTTATGACCACACTAGGAGGTATTGCAATGATAAAGGCAACAAGTTGTGGCGGTGTGGTAATTTTTCGTGGAAAGATTTTGCTCTTATATAAGAATTATAAGAACAAATATGAAGGTTGGGTTCTTCCGAAGGGAACTGTTGAACAGGGGGAAGAATTCAAGGACACAGCAATTCGTGAGGTACATGAAGAAACAGGCGCGAATGCAACCATAATTAAATATATTGGAAAAAGTCAGTATACCTTCACTGTGCCAGAGGATACGGTGGAGAAAGAAGTACACTGGTATTTAATGATGGGCGAGAGTTATTATAGTAAGCCACAAAAAGAAGAGTATTTTGTAGATTCTGGTTTTTATAAGTACCATGAAGCATATCATTTGTTAAAGTTTGCAAATGAAAAGCAGATATTAGAGAAGGCTTATAATGAGTACCTGGATTTAAGAAAGAGTAATCTGTGGGGAACCCACAAATATTTTTAAAAGCAGTTCCATGCGACTGCTTTTTTGAGGTTGCGCATGAAATGGTATGAAAACTTATACGTAAGCGAATCAATTCAAGGAAAATCGGATAAGATAAAATGGAAAATTAAGCATGGCATGCGAACGATGGACATATATGTCATCGCTTTTGCATCGAATCCAGACAATTTGTTAGATATTATACCTGCAAAGGAGCTTAGACAGAAGTCTTATCCGACAAATAGAATTAAAATTATCGGATTAGCAAAGGGGTATGAAGAAGCCTTGGAGCTTACAACGCAAATTATTGATGAAACCTATCAAGCAATTGGGAAGGTTGATGTATGGGAATATCTAAAAGAGAGTAGGAGAACGCAAAATGAGCATAATTCTGCTGATTCTTAAGATAATAGGAATACTTCTTTTGGTGTTATTGGGATGTGTGCTTTTTCTCATCCTGATTGTTTTGTTTGTACCAATTCATTATGAAATCAATTGGGAATACTATGATGAGAATCGTTATCAAATAATGGTAAATTGGTTACTTCATATTGTTACGTATCGAGTGAACAGTGACGAGCAAATGCCACAGGGGCTTCGCATATTGGGATTTATGTCAAAGGAAAAGAAGTCAACTAAAAGGAAAACAAAAGTGGACAAGCCGTATACCGAGGAAGATTTTATGGATACGTTGGATGAGGAAACAGAAATTCCAAAAGAACCTGATGATACAATGCTAGAAGATATTTTGGAAAAAGATATTTCAGAAAAAGATATTTCAGGAAATGATATCTCGGAAGCGGATATCTCGAAAACAGATACAGTGACAGGGAAGCCAATTAGAAAGGATGCTGCTACACAAGCGACGGCTAGGAAGAAAAAGAAATCGAACCGAAAACGTATGAAGAAAAAAATCAATCCCCAAAATAAAGGAAAGAAATGGAACGATTTTTTTCAAAAAGCGAAAGATTTTCTGGAAAATACTTCCTACATAAATGCGATAAAATTGGTGAAAAACAAAGCATTTTGGCTTCTAAAGATGTGTTTTCCAAAAAAATTGCAACTACAAGCAACCTATTCATTAGGCTCGCCTGATGATACAGGAATTGCATTTGGTGTGATTGCGATGTTTCCTGCTGCATATCAAAACAAGTGGTCCATAACACCTGATTTTGAAAGTGATAAGATATACGCAAAAGGGCAGGCAAAGATAAAAGGAAAAATATTTATTTGTCATATTGTAAAAGCAATCTGGCCGGTCGTTTGGAATAAGGACTGTCAAAAACTCTATAAAGATTGGAAGGAATAGGAGGATATTATGGGAGAGATTAATTTTAACAACACAGTAGAATCGTTATTTAAAGGTATGGATAGCTTTATTACTACCAAAACCGTTGTGGGTGATGCTATTCACATTGGAGATACCATTATACTTCCACTTGTGGATGTAAGCTTTGGTGTTGCTGCCGGTGCGTTTTCGCAGGATAAGAAGAATTCCGGTGCCGGTGGAATGGGTGGAAAGATTATGCCAAGTGCTGTTTTGGTTATTCAAAACGGACACACAAAGCTTGTAAATGTTAAAAATCAAGATTCCATCACTAAAATATTAGATATGGTTCCTGATTTTGTAGAACGTTTTACGAAAAAGGATAGTGAAAATAAGGAAGTAAACAAAGAAGCCAAGGAAGAAATGGAAGAGTTACTTTCTAAAGCTGTAACGGAAGAATAAGATATAGTACAAAACAGATTGAGATGCAAAAGAGAAGTTGTGAGATAATCGCAGCTTCTTTTTTTTGAAAAAATTTCAGGAGATATTTCTCAGTGCATCAGTCGCATCCTTGCGAAGCGTTTTGACTTATAGGAATTTCCTCTATAAGTAAAAAAGGACTGTCTTGCGACAGTCCTTTGATTACGTTTAAAATTGTAAAAACTAAGCTCTCTCAACTTTACCAGATCTTAAACAAGAAGCACAAACATATAATTTCTGTGGTACTCCGTTAACTTTACAACTAACACGTTTAATGTTTGATTTCCAAACTCTATTTGATCTTCTATGAGAATGGCTTACGTTGTTTCCGTAATGAACGCCTTTTTCACAAACTGCACATTTTGCCATAATACTGCACCTCCTTGCTTTTCACTAAGCCTAGATAAGTTTCCAAGCTCACAACAAGGATATTCTATCAGAAGAATATGAGGATTGCAACCATAAATTTCAAAAAAACTATCTTTTTTATCTTTTTGATAAAATTAATTTCTTAGAGTGTTTGCTTTTTGCGAAAAAGTAGGTATAATATTAATAATTACGTCATAAATTCATGGAGGTATCGAATGAAAGGTCAAATGGATACACAGTTAGGCAAAATTATTATTGATAATGATGTTATTGCAACCTATGCTGGTTCCGTTGCAGTAGAGTGCTTCGGAATTGTTGGTATGGCTGCCGTAAATATGAAGGATGGGCTTGTAAAGCTTTTGAAACGTGATTACTTATCACACGGAATTCAGGTAACGGTTGACGAAGATAACTTGATTAGTCTTGATTTTCATGTTATTGTATCTTACGGTGTCAGCATAAGTACGGTTTCGGATAATTTGATGGATACAGTTAAATATAAGGTAGAAGAGTTTACTGGTATGTCCATTAAGACAATTAACATTTACGTTGAAGGCGTACGTGTGATTGATTAAGGAGGATTTTAGAGTGGAAATCACAACAATTAATGCCGAGGTATTTGCAAAAATGTTCTTGGCAGGTGCTAAGAATTTAGATGCAAAAAAAGATTGGATTAATGAATTAAATGTATTCCCTGTTCCAGATGGTGATACAGGAACAAATATGTCAATGACCATTATGTCTGCGGCAAAGGAAGTAAGCGGACTGGAGAATCCAACTATGGCTCAGCTTGCAAAAGCAATTTCTTCAGGATCCTTAAGAGGTGCAAGAGGTAACTCGGGAGTTATTCTATCGCAGCTTTTCCGTGGATTTTGCAAAGTGATTGCAGAACATGAGGAATTAGATGTAAATATTTTGTGCGAAGCAACACAAAAGGGTGTTGAGACAGCTTACAAAGCAGTTATGAAGCCAAAAGAAGGTACAATCCTTACAGTTGCTAAAGGCGCTGCTGATAAAGCACTTGAGCTTGTTGATGAAACAGAAGATATCGTGTTCTATATTGATGAAATTATCAAAGAGGCTGATTTTGTATTAAGCAAAACTCCTGATATGCTTCCTGTTTTAAAACAGGCTGGTGTTGTAGACTCTGGCGGACAGGGACTTATGCAGGTGTTAAAGGGTGGTTTTGATTCTTTACTTGGTAAAGAAATCGATTATACCATTGAAGGTGCTACACAGGGATCTGGTGTAGTTAAAATATCTGCACAGACAGAGGCTGAAATCAAATTTGGATATTGTACAGAATTTATTATTGTTTTAAATAAACCATTATCTGAAAAGGAAGAATTAGAGTACAAAGCATTCTTGGAATCTATCGGAGATTCGATTGTTGTCGTTGCAGACGATGAGATTGTTAAGACACATGTTCATACAAATGATCCTGGTCTAGCAATTCAGAAAGCATTAACACATGGTTCTTTAAGCAAGATTAAAATTGATAATATGCGTGAAGAGCATCAGGAAAAATTGATTAAAGATGCAGAGAAGATTGCACAGCAGGAAAAAGAAGCTGCTGCAAATGAACCAAAGAAAGAGATGGGATTTATTGCAGTATCCATCGGTGAGGGGATGAACGAGATTTTCCGTGGTCTTGGAGTTGACTATATCATTGAAGGTGGGCAGACCATGAATCCAAGCACCGAAGATATGTTAAACGCTATCGAACATGTAAATGCTGAACATGTATTTATTTTGCCAAATAACAAGAATATTGTTATGGCTGCAAATCAGGCTGCTACTTTAGTGGAAGATAAGGAAATTATTGTAATTCCTACCAAGACAATTCCTCAGGGAATTACTGCTTTGATTAATTACATTGCAGATCACTCTGCGGAAGAGAACAAAGAGACAATGCTTGCAGAAATCGAGAATGTTAAAACAGGACAGGTTACGTATGCTGTTCGTGATACAGAAATCGATGGAAAAACAATTAAGCAGGATGACTATATGGGAATCGGTGATAAATCGATTTTATCTGTTGGCCAGGAATTGAAAGCAACTACGCTTGAAATGCTGGATGAAATGATTGATGAGGATTCTGCAATTGTAAGCATTTATTTTGGTGAGGAAGCTTCTGAAGAGTCATCTCAGGAGATTGCAGATGCCATTGAAGAAAAGTACCCAGATGTGGAAGTAGAAATCAACAATGGTGGACAGCCAATCTATTACTACGTAATTTCAGTTGAATAATAGGAGTATCACATGAATCGTAATTCCTTGATTAATGAAGTCAAGGGAGTTGGTGAGAAAACAAAAGAATCATTTGAAAAGATAGGAGTATAGACCGGTGGTGATATACTCCTTCGTTTTCCTAGAACATATACGCAGTTTCCAGTTGCTAAACCATGGGATGAAATAACTCCTATGTTAGGAGAGAATGTTGCGGTTTTAGTTAAGGTTGCACGAACTCCCGTTATTAAAAAGACGCGTTCGATGCAAGTGACGATTTTACCAGTTCCCGGGAAAGAACTTTTAGAGCTTGTATGGTTTCGCATGCCTTATGTAAAAAGCACCTTGACCATTCAAAAATGGTTTGTTTTTTATGGAAAACTAAATTATAAAAATAATCATTATGTCATGGAACAACCTGCGATATATCCCTATGAAAAATATAAGGAGATAGAAGAGCGATTGCTTCCTGTATATGCGCTTACCAACGGATTAACAAATAATACAATAACCAAAACGGTTACGGAAATATTAAATCAGGATATTACCCTTCCTGATTTCCTGCCCAGCGAGGTAAGAAGTCACTATCAGTTGTGTGAGCGTAATTATGCAATTAAGCAAATTCATTTTCCAGATTATTTTGACAATCTGATTGAGGTACGCAAACGACTCGTGTTTGACGAATTCTTTTTGTTCATTTTGGGAATGCAGTATCAAAAAGAGCGTAAAATTAAAGAAGAAAATGGGTTTTGCTTTCAAGAAGATGGTTTTGTAAATACCCTCATTCAAAAGCTTCCGTTCTCGTTAACCGGCGCTCAGCTTCGCGCTATAGAAGATATCGAGAAGGATATGAAGGGGCCATATGTAATGCAACGCCTTTTGCAAGGAGATGTTGGATCTGGAAAAACAATTATTGCTTTTTTACTTATGGCAATGTGTGCTCACAATCAGTACCAGTCAGCAATTATGGCACCAACGGAAGTACTTGCAAAGCAGCACTATGAATCTTTTTGTAAAATGGTGGAGGAGTATCAGCTACCATTTTCTGTAATCCTGTTAACTGGCTCTATGACGGCAAAGGAAAAGAAAGAATGCTATGCACGCTTGAAAGAAGAGAAAAATGCGTTAATCGTTGGAACCCATGCCTTGATTCAAGAAAAAGCGATTTATTCGAATCTCGCACTTGTGATTACGGATGAACAGCATCGGTTTGGAGTAAAACAACGCGATACCTTTTCAGAAAAAGGGCAAAAGCCACATGTTCTTGTCATGAGTGCGACGCCGATTCCAAGAACACTTGCTATTATTTTATATGGTGATTTGGATATTTCCGTAATTGACGAAGTGCCTGCAAAGCGATTGCCCATTAAAAATTGTGTCGTGAATACGACTTACCGTCCGAAAGCCTATGATTTTATAACGAAGCAAATCCAAATGGGACATCAGGCATATGTCATTTGTCCCTTGGTGGAGTCTTCTGAAAATGCAGATGGAGAAAATGTATCTGATTATGTGAATATTCTAAAGGATGCACTTCCACAAGAGATATCCGTTGCACATTTGCATGGAAAAATGAAGCCAGCACAGAAGAATACCATTATGGAACAGTTTGCTCGCAACGAAATTCAAGTATTGGTTTCCACCACAGTTATCGAAGTGGGAATCAATGTACCAAATGCGACAGTTATGATGATTGAAAATGCCGAAAAATTTGGTTTGGCTCAATTGCATCAGCTGCGAGGTCGCGTAGGACGAGGAGACGCACAATCTTACTGCATTCTTGTGAATGCAAGCAATACCAAGACAGCGCAACGTCGACTCGAGATTTTAAATCATTCCAACGACGGATTCTTTATTGCGAGTGAAGATTTGAAAATGCGTGGCCCGGGGGATTTCTTTGGCATACGTCAAAGTGGAGATTTGGCATTTGAACTTGGAGACATCTACCAAGATGCGCCAATTTTACAGGCGGCATCGGAAGCAGTGAGTGAACTCCTGGCCGAAGACCCAGAGCTTTCTCAGCCACAGCATAAAATGTTGCAGGAGGAGATGGCAAAATTTGAAGCAGAACGTTTAGCTAAAATGAGTTTATAAAGAAAGACTGTGAAACAAGAACGATAAATCTAAACATTTGTTCAATTCTATCCTGTTTAGAACGTATCTTGTTTCACAGCCTTTTTTATTTTTCCTATTTTGTTTCTATTTAGTCTTCCACAAGCGTTAATGCCGAAATATCGGAATCAATCGTTAGCGAATAATTCGTATAGTAAACTACAAAACCAGGAGCAGCGCCGCTTGGTTTTTTTACATTCTTTTTTTGCAAATAATCAATTTCTATTTTTTCGCTTCCTTTTCCTTTGGAATAGAAGGCAGCCAATTTTCCTGCTTCTTCAAATACTCGATCCGGAAGATCTTCATTATTTGCTTTTACAATGACGTGACTTCCTGGCATACCTTTTGCATGGAACCACCAATCATTGCCTGTTGCAAATTTAAAGGTAAGTTCATCGTTTTGATAATTATTTTTCCCGACATAGATATCATATCCATCGCTAGAGCGATAATGAAATGGTTTGCTTTTCACACTGTTTTTTTTGACATTGCGGTTCTTTTTTATAAATCCATAATCAATCAATTCTTGCTTGATTTGAACCAAATCATCTGCAGTTTGTGCAATATCTAGTGCGTTTTGGATAGAATCTAAATGTTCAATTTCTGCTTTGGTTTGTGCCACAAATTCTGTCAATGCCTCGTAAGTACGCTTTAGTTTGTTATACTTTTCAAAATAACGTTTCGCATTTTCTTGTGGGGTTAAGGTTTCATCCAATGGGATTTTAATCTGTTTGTTATTATCGTAATAGTTCTCTGCTTCAAGGAAACGAGCACCTTCTTCTAAATGATATCCATAGGTATTAATTAGTTCTCCATAAATACGATATTTCTCTCGTTTTTCCGTGTCTTTCATTTGTTTTAGCTGCAATTGGTACTTTTTATGGTTACGATCCAAAGCAGTGGTAACAATTCGACGTAAATCCACAGATTTTTGCCGAATTCTTGTATATGCATTTTTCTGTGCATAATAGGTTTCTAGCATTTCAGAAGCCTGTGAAACAGATTCGGAAGTGTAATCCTTGTATTGTGACAATGGGAAGGAAGCAAATTCGATGGGTTCTACGCCATTTCTTATAATAACTGGTTTAAAGTTTCCTTCTTTGATATCCTCCATCATCCAGCTGAAATGATTTGCTAAATGAAAGAATTCGTCGGACGAAAAAGATGCTGTTGGCATGTCTCCATCCATATTTGCACGATATGCAAGTTCACTGGCCATCACGGGGCTAAATCCTGTAAAGGATGTGTAGATAGCTTTTACCAGTGTTTCCGGCTTTTTGCTTACAATTTCAACAAATTGTTCGCGGTCGATATTACAAGGATTATATTTCTGACCTTGTGTTTCCGGAATGAAGTAAGTACGTCCTGGAAGTACCTCGCGAAGAGAACTCGTAAGACTTGAAATATGTTTGATGCTATCAATAATCTTTCCGTTCTCATCACAGAAGATGATGTTAGAATGCTTTCCCATCAATTCAATAATCAAGGTTTTTTGGCATAAATCACCCATTTCATTTAAATGTTCTACATCAATATGAATGATACGTTCCATATGTGGTTGCGAAATTCCAACAATTCGTCCATTGGCAATATGTTTTCGCAAAACCATACAAAAAGTTGGGGCTGTCATTGGACTGGTTTTGTTTTCCTTTGTAAGATACACAAATGGAAGAGAAGGACTTGCAGATATTAATAAACGTACCTGTCCATCCTTTCCTTTACATGTTAAAAGCAGCTCATCATTTTCAGGCTGCGCAATTTTACTAATTCTAGCATTAAAAAGAACCTGGTTTAATTCATAAACCAAATTTGATATTACAATTCCATCAAGTGCCATGATTGATACCTCCTAGCAATATTAGTATTATATCGAATTTTTTGGAAAAAACCAACAAAAAATGAGGTATTTATTTGACGAATCTTACATTTGTGATTATAATATTTATATCTATGCATGTAAGGTATTTTCTTGCAGAAAGGACCGAGAGATGATAAAGAGCATGACAGGATTTGGTCGTGGTGAATATGCGGATGACAAACGTAAATTCACGGTAGAAATCAAATCAGTAAATCACAGATATCTTGATGTGAACATCAAGATGCCAAAGAAGCTTAATTTTTTTGATAGTTCCATTCGTAACCTTTTAAAAGAGTATATGGAACGTGGTAAGGTTGATTTATTTATTACTTATGAGGATTTTTCTGAGGATAATTTCTCACTAAAGTATAACGAAGAGCTTGCGGCAGAGTACTTAAAATATTTGAAACAGATGGCAGAAAATTTCCATCTGGAGAATGATATTCGAGTAAGCACACTATCACGCTACCCAGATGTTCTTGTGATGGATGAAGCGAATCCAGATGAAAAAGAATTATGGAATGGTCTAGAGAAGGCACTACGAATTGCCTGTGAACAATTTGTAGATTCGAGAATCAAAGAGGGCGAGAATCTGAAGAACGATTTGATTGAGAAATTGGATCAGATGCTGACCTATGTTGATTTTATTGAAGAGCGTTCTCCTCAAATTATGAAAGAGTACCGCACACGTTTAGAGGATAAAATACAAGAAATCCTGCAGGATCGTCAGATTGATGATGCACGTATCGCAACAGAGGTAACCATATATGCGGATAAGGTATGTGTTGACGAAGAAACGGTTCGTTTACGTAGTCATATAACCACAACAAAAGAAACCTTATTGCAAGGTGGTGGCATCGGACGTAAGCTTGATTTTATTGCGCAAGAAATGAATCGTGAAGCAAATACGATTCTGTCGAAAGCAAATAATATTGAAATATCCGATACGGGTATTAATTTAAAGACGGACATCGAAAAGGTTCGTGAGCAAATTCAAAATATTGAGTAGGATAGTAGGATGAATCGACTAATAAACATAGGTTTCGGAAATATGGTGAATACCGATAAAATTGTAACAATTATTTCGCCAGATTCTGCCCCTTCCAAGCGTCAAGTCCAGATGGCAAAAGAGAACCATAGTATTATTGATGCTACACAGGGGAGAAAAACAAAAAGCTTAATTTTTACAACAGATGGACATCTTATTATTTCCGCCATTCAACCGGAAACATTAGCCGCAAGATTTAACGCACAAGAGGAGTAAGTATGGGTTGCACAGACAGAGGAATTTTGGTAGTAGTTTCTGGCTTTTCAGGAGCTGGAAAAGGAACGGTAATGAAGCATCTTATGAGCCAATATGGAGACGCCTATGGATTGTCCGTTTCAGCGACAACACGTAACCCTAGACCGGGGGAAGAAGAGGGAAAGGATTATTTCTTTGTGACAAAGGAAGCGTTTGAATCCATGATTGCAAAGAAAGAACTAATTGAGTATGCAAAGTATGTAGACAATTACTACGGAACACCGAAGGCATACGTTGAAGAACAGTTAGCACTTGGAAAAAGCGTAATTCTTGAAATTGAAATTCAAGGGGCGTTAAAGGTAAAACAACAGTTTCCTGATACAAAATTAATGTTTATTACTGCACCATCTGCAAAGGAGTTAAAGGACCGTCTTGTAGGAAGAGGAACAGAGGATATTGATGTAGTCAACAAACGCCTTCAGAGAGCAACTGAAGAAGCAGATGGAATTGAAAACTATGATTATTTAGTGGTTAACGATCAGTTGGAGGAATGTGTCGCACGCGTGCATAATATCATCCAAAATGAATGCATGCAAAACGCTAAAGCCAATGAACATGATCGCATATCATCTAATATAAATTTTATTAATCAAATAAGAAATGAGCTTAATAGCTTTTCGAAAGGAGAATAAACTATGATACATCCATCATATGTAGAATTAATGAAAGTCGTAAATACAGACGTAGAAATCGGTGAGGAGCCAGTTGTAAACAGCCGTTATAGCATTGTTTTGGCATGCGCAAAGAGAGCAAGACAGTTAATCGACGGAGCTGAATCTTATGTCGCTAATCCAAAATGTAACAAGCCACTATCTATCGCTGTTGAAGAGCTTTATAATCAAGATGTTAAAATCCTTACAGAGGATGAAAATGCATAAAATAGGGGATGGGGTGACGAATGTCATCCTTTTTCTTATATGATGAATTGAATGGAGAAATATGAAATTATTATTTATTTCGCTTGGATGCGATAAAAATCTGGTGGATTCAGAATTCATGCTTGGAATGTTAACCCAGCAAGGAATCCAATTAACCGATGATGAAACAGAGGCAGATATTATTATCATAAATAGCTGCTGTTTTATTAATGACGCAAAAGAAGAAAGCGTTAATACCATTTTAGAGATGGCAGAATATAAAAAAAGTGGCTCATTGAAAGCACTTATCGTAACCGGTTGTCTTGCACAAAGATACCAGGATGAAATCAAAGAGGAAATCCCAGAAGTGGATGCCATCTTAGGAACCAATTCTTATGATGCAATTGTAGAAGCGGTGAATACGGCATTAAGTAAAACCTATTATAAAAATGTCAAAACCTTAGACGGGCTTCCAAAGCTTTCTAATAAACGCCTTCTTACCACAGGTGGACATTATGCACATCTAAAGATTGCAGAAGGCTGTAACAAAAATTGTACGTATTGTGTCATCCCTTCCATCCGTGGACGCTATCGAAGCGTTCCAATGGAAACACTGGTTGAACAGGCAAAGGAATTAGTTGAGCAAGGCGTAAAAGAGTTGATTCTTGTTGCACAAGAGACAACTTTATACGGAATTGACTTGTATGGAGAAAAATCCCTTCATAAACTTCTTGATGAGCTAAACAAAATTCCAGGATTACTTTGGATACGAATTATGTATTGCTATCCAGAAGAAATATACGATGAATTAATCGCATCAATTAATCGTAATCAAAAAGTTGCACATTATTTGGACATGCCAATCCAGCATTGTAATGATGATATTTTACGTGCAATGCATCGTAAAACCAACAAACAGGATTTGATGGCTCAGATTCGCAAATTGCGCGCAGAAATTCCAGACATTACACTTCGCACCACATTAATTTGTGGATTCCCAGGTGAAACACAGGAAGCGCACGAAGAACTGATGGAGTTCATCAATGAAATGGAATTTGATCGTCTTGGTGCATTTGCATATTCACCGGAAGAGGGAACACCAGCAGCCGAGATGGAATGTCAAGTGGAAGAAGAGCAAAAGCTTGATTGGCAGGCTGAGGTTATGGAATTACAAGAGGAGATTAGTTTCGATAAAAACGAGACGTTAAAAGGAATAGAGCTTTTGGCCTTTATCGAGGGGAAAGTTGCTGATGAAAATGCATATATTGGAAGAACCTATCGTGATGCTCCAGGTATTGACGGGTATATTTTCATCAACACAGAAGAAGAATTAGTAACAGGGGATATTGTGAAAGTTAGAGTAACAGGCGCATATGAATATGATTTGATAGGAGAACTTTTATGAATTTGCCAAATAAATTAACAATCTTTCGTGTTTTATTAATTCCATTTTTTGTATTTTTCTTATTATGTCCTTGGTTTGAGGGATATGGAAATTACATTGCAGTAGCAATCTTTATTATTGCAAGCTTAACCGATCTTTTTGACGGTAAGATTGCGAGAAAATATAATTTGGTAACCAATTTTGGAAAATTTATGGATCCACTTGCAGACAAATTATTAGTGTGTTCAGCAATGATTTGTCTTATTGAGACCAAACAGCTTCCATCGTGGGTTGTTATTGTTATCATTGCAAGAGAATTTATTATCAGCGGATTCCGTTTGGTTGCAAGTGACAACGGTGTTGTTATCGCCGCAAGCTATTGGGGCAAATTTAAAACCACCTTCCAAATGCTAATGGTTATTGTCCTTGTATTAAACTTTCCACATCCATTTTTCCAGATTTTAGGTACCGTATTAATTTACATTGCATTAGCATTAACCATTATTTCATTGATTGATTACATGGTGAAAAATAAGGATGTATTAAAGGAGCAAAAATAATGGAAGCTGAAACACTGCGCCTTTTCCAATTGCTGCAGCAACATAAGCTTTCTGTTGCAACTGCGGAAAGCTGCACTGGCGGAATGATTGCATCCGCCCTTGTTTCTTTGTCTGGGATTTCCGATTATTTTGAAGAAGGTTACGTTACCTATTCTGACGCAGCAAAAACCAAAATGCTTGGTGTTGATGCGAAACTAATTCAAAAACATGGGGTTGTAAGCTTAGAAGTGGCAGAAGCGATGGCAACAGGTGCCGCAAAAACAGCCGACAGCAATTGTGGAATCGCAACAACCGGAATCGCAGGACCAGGCGGCGGAACGCCAGAAACCCCTGTGGGTTATGTGTGTTTTGCATGTTGTGTAAAGGGTGTGATTCGTTCCCGTGCAATCATTTTTGATGGAAATCGTTACGATGTAAGGACACAAGCAAGTTGTGCCGCGATACAATTATTATGTGATACTATTGAGGAGGTCTGTAAATGAGAATTATTGCAGGAAGTGCAAGAAGTCTTCCCCTTAAAACCGTGGAAGGTCTTGAAACAAGACCAACATCAGATCGTATCAAAGAAACGCTCTTTAATATGATTCAAAACGAAATACCAGATTGTCATTTCCTTGATTTATTTGCAGGAAGTGGGCAAATTGGATTGGAGGCGCTTAGCAGAGGCGCAAATTACGCGGTATTTGTAGATAATGGAAAAAAACCAGCACAATGCATTATGGATAATATCCAATTTACAAAGTTTGATAAACAAAGCACTGTAATTACCATGGATGCAACCGCAGCGATTCGTTCTATGGAAGGAAAATATCAATTCAATGTGGTATTTATGGATCCTCCATATAATCGCGAAATAGAAAAAGATATCCTATACACCCTAAAGGATTCTCCTGTTTTAAAAGAGGGAGCCCTCATTATTGTTGAGGCATCTTTAGAAACCGATTTTAGCTATCTTGAGGAAATGGGATATCGTTTATTAAAACGAAAAGAATATAAAACGAATATGCACATCTTTCTTGAAAAGGCGTAGCATTACGGAGGATTTATGAAAAAGGCAATTTACCCTGGCAGCTTTGACCCAATTACTTTTGGACATCTTGATATGATAAAAAGATCCGCAGCAATTGTTGATGAGCTCGTAGTTGGAGTACTAAATAACAGCGCAAAAAACTCGTTGTTTTCTTTAGAAGAACGTGTTAGTATGATTAAAGAGATGACAAAGGATATACCAAATGTCAGTGTCACCTCATTTGACGGTCTTTTAGTAGATCATATGAGAGATATTGGAGCAACGATAATCGTAAGAGGACTGCGAGCAGTTACAGACTTTGAATATGAATTACAGATTGCACAGACAAATCATGTGCAAGAGCCTGGAATCGAGACAATCTTTTTGACAACCAGCCTTCAGTATTCCTATTTAAGTTCAACGATTGTAAAAGAGTTTGCTTCATACGGGGGAGATATCTCGAAGTTCGTTCCAGAACAGTTTATTTCTCGTATCTACGCAAAATATGACATAAATAAGGAGAATGAAAATGAGCAGTAGAATGGAACAAATTATTGATGAAATCGAAGAGTTTATTAATCAGTGTAAATTTGCAACATTTTCTAATTCCAATATTTTAGTAAACAAGGACGAATTAGAAGAATTGATTTCCGAATTACGTTCCAAAACGCCAGAAGAAATCAAGCGCTATCAGAAAATCATTAGCAATAAAGAAGCTATTTTGGCCGACGCTCAAGCGAAAGCGGATCAAATTATTGCACAGGCACAGATTCAAACAAATGAATTAGTGAGTGAACATCAGATTATGCAGCAAGCATATGCACAGGCTAATGAAGTTGTTATGATTGCAACAAAGCAAGCGCAGGAAATTTTGGATAATGCAACAAACGAAGCTAATAATATCCGTCTTGGCGCTATGACGTATACCGATGATCAATTAAAAGGAATTGAAGATATTTTAACGCATTCTATTGATACAAGTAGAGCACGTTATGACAGCTTAATTTCTTCTTTACAGGGATATTTGGATGTAATTACTGCCAATCGTGCACAGCTTTTCCCTCCAGTGGTAGAACCAGAACCAGTGGCAAAAGAAGAAAAGAAACAGGCGGAAGCAGAGGTTGAAGATTTAAGCAATGTATCTGTAGAAGCCGATAATTTAGATGCATAAATATACGGATATTGTTAGGATAGAAAGAATCACAAGAATGCATCTATGAAGAAAATAAGTTCGAATGGATAATTCCGTATCAGCAATTACAGATTGACATTGTACAAGTCCACTTAAACTCCCAAAGGCAAGGGTGATTGCAACGAAATACAGTTGCAAGCTTCGTGGTAAGGAATAGGTCTGAATGTTTTTGATTCCGGTTGTCACTTCGCAGAAGGGGAGAAGTAGCAATTGTGCATAGGAATTGCATGTGATTTCTTTTATATAATTCGCAGTAATCGTGAAGAACACGATATAACCGCAAAGTTTTATCAAGGATTCAAATCCGCTTATAATGCCGGCGTCAATGATTTGCATGTTAATCTGTAAATTTGATGTCGGCTCTTTCTTTGATATTTCGGTATTGTTTTTGCCATTTTTCAGGAGGTTTTCCAGAACAAATATGAGGGCCAAAAGTCCATGCGGTAAATATATCAGTAGCAGAAATGTTGGCATTGATATTTGATTCTCAAATCCGAGATAAACAAAGCCAAGCAGAAATGCGGTACTATACTGGCAGCAACACGGTAGCATCCTTTGTGCTGTTTCAAGAGAACATAATTTCTTAGTTGTACAGTCATGGACGAGCCTTGCTCCAATAGGGAATCCCATAAGTAATCCAAGAAGCGAAAGTATAGGAAGAAGAATGTGCTGAAAAATCTTGTTATTTGCAACCCAATCATAAAAATTTGTTTTTTCCAGTAGTGCAGCTATGATTACAAAAGGAAGTAGCGCTGGCAAAACAGACTGATACCAAAGGGTAAGTCCTTCTTGACAGGCAAGACGCAGATTAATGGGATAAACAATTATAATTGAAAACGCTACTACAGCTAGTAAAATAATAAATAATTTTTTCATATTATTTCATATGAAAAGAAGGAGACAAATATGAGCGTATTAGAAAATTTAGAACCAAAGAATGTATTTCACTATTTTGAGGAAATTTGTGGAATTCCACACGGATCACGCAACACCAAAGCTATTTCCGATTATTTGGTAGCTTTCGCAAAAGAGCGTAATTTAGAGCATTATCAAGATGCAAGTAATAATGTCATTATTATCAAAGAAGCAACCGCAGGCTATGAAGAGGCTGAACCTGTGATTATTCAAGGTCACATGGACATGGTTTGCGAGAAAGAAAAGGACTGTAACATCGATTTTGAAAAAGATGGGTTAGATTTGTACGTAGAAGATGGATTTGTAAAAGCACGTGGAACAACGTTAGGTGGTGATGATGGAATCGCAGTTGCTTATGCACTAGCTTTATTAGATTCCACTACAGTGAAGCACCCACGTCTTGAAGTTGTTATTACGGTTGATGAGGAAATTGGCATGCTTGGAGCCTTTGATATTGACTTGTCTATGTTAAAGGGAAAACGTATGCTGAACCTTGACAGTGATGTAGAGGGGCATTTCCTGTATAGTTGTGCAGGTGGAATGAGCTTAATTGCAGATATTCCAGTTACGCGCCAAACAATGTCCGGAAAAGCTTATAAAATTACAGTTACTGGTCTGATGGGTGGACATTCTGGTGGAGAGATTCATAAGGAACGTGGAAATGCTGATATTTTACTCGGAAGAATCTTAGACGCCGTCTTAGAGGAAATTCCATTTGGAATCTATTCCTTAGCAGGTGGGTTAAAGGATAATGCAATTCCAAGAGAGTGTACAGCAGAAATTCTTATTCCTGAGGAGGCAGCTTCTATTGTTTCTGAAATAGTATCAAGCTTTGATGGCGTTTACCGCAAAGAGTTCGCTCTTTCTGACAAAGAGGTTTCTGTAGAATTAGAGGATTGCGGAGTGAAAGAACTTGCAATTCTTGATTACGCATCTACAAATAAAGTAATTTTGTATTTAAGAACGATTCCAAATGGCGTACAAAATATGTCTCTTCTTATGCCTGGCTTAGTGGAGACTTCCCTCAATCTTGGAATTATGGAATTAACCGACGATACACTTCACACCGTAACTTCTATTCGCAGCTCTGTTTCTTCAAGAAAAGAAGATTTAAAGAACAAAGTAAGCAAAATTGTTGAGATGGTTGGTGGAGAAGTAACCATCGAGGGAGATTATCCAGCATGGGAATACAAAGCAGATTCTTCTTTACGTGAGGATATTGGAAGAATCTATAAGGAAATGTTTGGAAAAGAGGCTATCTTTGAAGCAATTCATGCTGGATTGGAATGTGGAATTTTCTCTGAGAAAATCCCTGGTCTGGATTGCGTTTCTTTCGGACCTGAAAACTTTGATATTCATACGCCAAAAGAGCGTTTAAATATTGCAAGCACAGAACGTATGTGGAATCTTGTTATTGCATATCTTGAGCAAGTAAAATAAAGAGGAAAACATGAGATTAGATAAATTTTTATGCGATTGCAATCTTGGAACGCGTTCGGAAGTTAAAAAATATATCAAAGCAGGTAAAGTCGTAGTAAACGGGGAAGTAGCGCGTAAAGCTGAGCTGCAAATTTCAGAAGAGAACGATGAAATTACCTATAATGGTGCTTCTGTTTCCTATGAGAGGTATGGATATTACTTGTTTCATAAGCCTTCTGGTTGTGTTACCGCCAAGAAAGATGCTACGCATAAAACGGTGATGGAGTATCTTCCGAGTGAGTTGCAAAAGGATTATGCACCAGTGGGAAGACTGGATTTAGATACCGAAGGATTACTTTTAATTACCAACGATGGTGCTTTGGCGCATCATCTTATTAGTCCATCTCATCATGTCGCAAAGACATATTATGCCAAAGTGGATGCACCGATTCCATCTGATGCAAAGGAAATATTTCAAGAGGGCATACGTTTGGATGGAGAACTTACGCAGCCCGCGTTGCTTTGCATTGACGATGATGGATATGGCGCTAATCTTACAATTTATGAAGGAAAGTACCATCAAGTAAAACGGATGTTTCATGCCATTGGGTGTGAAGTTATCTATTTAAAACGACTTTCTATGGGGGATTTGCACTTAGGTAAGCTTGCGTTAGGAGACTATCGCAAGCTTACACAACAAGAAATACAAGCTCTTAAAGAGTCATGAGGATATAATATGAATACTGGTTTTTTACCTATCTGTAAGCAGGATTTAATAGACCGCGGAATCGAACAATTAGACTTTGTATATGTAACAGGGGATGCCTATGTGGATCACCCTTCCTTCGGTCACGCAATCATTGCTCGAATTTTGGAAAGCCACGGATATACCGTTGGAATTATTCCACAGCCTGATTGGAAGGACGATTCTTCCATTACCATTTTAGGGGAGCCACGTTTGGGCTTTCTTATTTCAGCGGGAAATATGGACTCCATGGTGAATCATTATTCCGTTTCAAAGAAACGAAGAGAAACCGATGCCTACACACCAGGTGGAGTAATGGGAAAACGTCCAGATTACGCCACAGTGGTATATGGAAATCTGATTCGTAGAACCTATCGCAATACCCCAATTATCATTGGTGGAATCGAAGCTAGTTTACGAAGACTTGCACACTATGATTACTGGTCCAACAAAATGAAACGATCTATTTTGTTGGATTCCGGAGCAGATTTAATCTCGTATGGAATGGGAGAGAAAAGTATCGTTGAAATTGCAGATGCTCTTGCTTCTGGAATTGATATTAAAGATATTACCTTTATTGACGGAACGGTATTTCGTACCAAGAATAAGGACATTATTTACGATGCTACATACCTTCCTGATTACGATGAGATTAAAGCGGATAAAAGAAAATATGCCGAGAGCTTTATTGTGCAGTATAACAACACGGACGCCTTTTCTGGCAAGCGCTTGGTGGAGCCATATGGTGGAACCGTATTTGTAGTTCAAAACCCACCTGCTAAGCCACTTTCCCAAGAGGAAATGGATGCAGTATATGATTTACCTTATATGCGAACCTATCATCCAAGCTATGAGGAAGCTGGCGGAGTTCCTGCCATCCGTGAAATCAAGTTTTCTTTAATTAGTAACCGTGGTTGTTACGGTGGATGTAGCTTTTGTGCATTAACCTTTCATCAGGGACGTATTATCCAAACAAGAAGTCATGATTCCATTATCAAGGAAGCCAAGATGGTAATTGAAGATAAGGACTTTAAAGGCTATATTCACGATGTAGGCGGTCCTACTGCCAATTTCAGGGCACCTGCTTGTAAAAAGCAGCTTACCAAAGGCGCATGTGTCAACCGACAGTGCCTATTCCCATCACCGTGTAAAAACATTGAGGTGGATCATACTGATTATTTGGCCTTGCTTCGAAAATTGCGGGCACTTCCAAAGGTGAAAAAAGTTTTTATCCGTTCCGGCATTCGTTTTGATTATGTAATGGCAGACAAGGATAAAACCTTTTTACGTGAATTATGTGAACATCATGTAAGTGGGCAGTTGAAGGTTGCACCGGAGCATATCAGTAATGCGGTTCTAGAGAAATTAGGAAAACCACCCGTTGAAGTATATAATTCCTTTGTAAAAGCTTATAAAGAGATGAATAAGAAAATTGGAAAAGAGCAGTATCTTGTTCCCTATCTCATGTCTTCTCATCCAGGCTCTACTTTAAAGGAAGCCATCGAACTGGCAGAGTATCTACGTGATCTTGGATATATGCCAGAACAGGTTCAGGATTTCTATCCAACGCCATCGACTATTTCAACCTGTATGTATTACACTGGATTAGATCCTAGAACCATGCAACCTGTCTATGTAGCAACCAACCCGCATGAAAAAGCGATGCAACGTGCGTTGATTCAATATCGTAATCCAAAGAATTATGATTTGGTTTATGAAGCGTTAACGAAAGCAGGAAGAGAAGATTTAATCGGCTTCGATAAGCATTGCTTAATTCGCCCGCGTGGTGCTGCCAAACGTATTCAGAATATGCGTATGCAGCAAAAAAATGCCAAAGCAGGTGGCAAGAAGACAACCTCAAATAATGGAAAAGGAAATTCTTCAGCTTCAATTAAAAGTAACAAGAATCAAAAGAAATCACCAATTCGCAATGTGCATAAAAAGAAAAAATGAAACAATATATAATTAATTCCAATGAGAGTGGGCAGCGCTTCGACAAATACTTAAAAAAGCTTCTTCCAAATACAACAACAAGCTTTTTGTACAAGATGCTGCGAAAGAAAAATGTAACATTAAACGGAGCAAAAGCATCCGGAAATGAAAAGCTGCAAACAGGAGATGAGGTAAAGCTCTTTTTTAGCGATGAGACATTTGCTAAATTCACAATTGATGTTTCCGCATTAAAAAAAGAGTATGATACACTTGCTGTCTATGAGGTGCACAAGCTTCCTGTTGTATATGAGGATTCCGATATTGTTGTATTCAACAAACCTTATAACATGCTTTCACAAAAGGCAAAACCAACGGATATCTCGGTAAATGAGCTCTTGCTTGCTTATTTGATACAAACCAATCAGCTTTCCTTTGAAAGCTTTCAAACGTTTCGTCCTTCTATCTGCAATCGACTGGATCGTAACACAACTGGCTTAATCGTTTGTGGAAAATCCTTAGAAGGCCTTCAAAAAATGGGCGAAGCGTTAAAGGAACGTACTATCGGGAAATACTATCGTTGTGTGGTTGCAGGCCAAATTGATATGCCTCAAACCGTGCAGGGCTTCCTCTGCAAGAATGAAGCGTCAAACATGGTATTCATTAAGGATAAGCCAGAAAGCGAAGAAGATAAGTATATAGAGACTGCATACCTGCCACTTGCTTCCAATGGTCGCTATACGTTATTAGAAGTTCACCTGATTACAGGACGAACCCATCAGATTCGCGCGCATTTATCTGCAATTGGTCATCCGATTGTTGGAGATATGAAATACGGAAATGCAACCATAAATCAGGAATGCTATCAAAAGTATCATGTTACGCATCAGCTTTTGCATGCATATCGTTTGGAATTTGCCAATGGTCAAAAAATCATTGCAGAACTTCCAAAACAATTTGAAAAACTATATAATTAAATGATAAACGGACTGTTGCATATGCAATGGTCCGTTTCACAAAATAGAAATCGAGGAAAACAAATGGCAACCTGGAATACAAGAGGGCTTCGAGGATCTACCTTCGAAGATATGCTTAACCGTACAAATGAAAAATACTTAGAAAACAAATTGGCGCTGATTCAAAAGATCCCAACCCCAATTACACCAATTAACATAGAAAAAGAAAGCAGGCATATTACACTTGCATATTTTGACCAAAAGAGTACTGTGGATTACATAGGAGCTGTCCAAGGGATACCGGTTTGTTTTGATGCAAAGGAATGTAATGTTGACACATTTCCTTTAGCCAATGTACATCTGCATCAGGTAGAATTTATGAAAAATATGGAAACACAACAAGGAATTTCTTTTCTTCTTATTTACTTTACAAAGAAAGATCTTATCTACTATATGCGCTTTCAGGAACTGCTTCGTTTTTGGAATCGAATGGAAGAAGGGGGACGTAAAAGTATCCGTTTTGATGAATTGGAGGAACGCTTTTTCCTTCCAAAAGTGCCTGGGGTATTAGTTCCCTATTTAGAGGGGATACAAAAAGATCTCGAAGAAAGGGATTGACATTTAATGAGGGATTCCCTATAATTAATTTCACTTAGTAACATATTACCACTTTACCATACGAAAGTAATTATGAGGAAATAACATGAAAAATCAATTATTACATACTCCAGATGGAGTTCGCGATATTTATAATGGGGAATGTCAAAAAATGCGACAGCTTTCTTCGAAATTACATGCTGTCCTGTCTTTATATGGATATGCGGATATTCAGACACCAACCTTTGAATTCTTTAATATCTTTAGTTCCGAAATTGGCACAACACCATCGAAGGATTTATACAAATTCTTTGATAAAGAGGGGAACACCCTGGTGCTGCGTCCTGATTTTACACCATCCATTGCAAGAAGTGCTGCAAAATACTATATGGATCAGGTTACACCAGTGAAACTATGTTATATGGGAAACACCTTTGTAAATTCTACGAATTATCAGGGGAGATTAAAGGAAACGACGCAGTGTGGAGCAGAATTAATTGGGGATGCCACGCGTGAAGCAGATGCTGAAATTCTCGCTATGGTTGTGGATTCTTTATTAGCTTCTGGATTACAAGAATTTCAAATTTCTATCGGACATAGTCGTTATCTAGAAGGCTTACTTTTTGCAGCTGGAATTCAAGATGAGGATGAAACAAACCTTCGTCATTTGATTCAAAACAAAAATTTCTTTGGCGTAGAAGAAATTATTTCAAAGCTTTCAATTGCAGATGATTTAAAAGAACTTTTCCATGCCCTTGGAAGCTTTGACTTATCGATTGCAGAAATCTCACACTTGAAAGAAATTGCCCAACCTTATCCCGTAATTTATTCTGCACTAGATGAGCTTATTGTTTTACATGGCTTATTGAAGCTATACGATATCGATCGATACACCTCGTATGAACTCGGAATTATAAGTGAACATTCTTACTATACAGGCATTATTTTCCAAGGCTTTACCTACGGAACCGGTGAACCAATTGTAAAAGGCGGACGATACGATAAGCTTTTGGGATACTTTGGAAAAAATGCTGCAGCGATTGGATTTGCGATTACAGTAGATCAGCTCTATGCTGCATTAACACGTCAAAAAATAGAAATCGTGTGCGAAAAGCCAGGTGAATTGGTTATTTTTGATGAGGCATGTGCAGCTGTTGCAATTGCTTATGCAAAGCAAAAGCGTAGCGAGGGAACGGCTATCGAGCTTGTTCGAATCATGGATGGAATGAGTAAATCCGATTATGAATCAAATGCAACGGATGATCGTACTATCAGCTATTTTGTAGAAGAATGAGGTTAATCAGATGAAGGATGAGAGATATCTAACATTTGCTCTTGGGAAAGGGCGTCTTGCAAATAAGACATTGGAGTTATTAGAGCAAATTGGAATAACATGTGAAGAGATGAAGGACAAAAACACGCGTAAGCTGATTTTTGTAAATGAGGAACTTAAGCTTCGCTTTTTCTTAGCGAAGGGACCAGATGTTCCCACCTATGTTGAATACGGAGCTGCAGATATTGGAGTTGTTGGAGAGGATACCATTCTTGAAGAGGGTCGTAATATTTATGAGGTTTTGGATTTGGGATTTGGAAAATGTAGAATGTGTATCTGCGGTCCGGAAAGCGCCCGGGAATTGCTTCAGCATCAAGAGCAAATTCGAGTTGCTACAAAATATCCAAATATTGCAAAAGAATATTTTTATAATCAAAAGCATCAAACGGTGGAGATTATTAAATTGAATGGTTCCATTGAGCTTGCGCCAATCGTAGGGTTGTCCGAAGTGATTTGTGATATCGTGGAAACAGGCTCTACACTTCGTGAAAATGGATTGACGGTTTTAGAAGAGGTTTGTCCTTTATCCGCACGTGTTGTCGTAAATCAAGTTAGCATGAAGATGGAAAATGAACGTATAACAAAATTAATCCGCGATTTAAAGGCAGTAATAGAAGGGTAGAGAGGTATTAGGAGAATGCGTATTGTAACATTAACACCAAACAGTAAAAATGATTTGTTAGAATCCTTATTGAAAAGAAGTCCAAATAATTACGTAGAATACGAAGAACGTGTTAACGATATCATTTCTAATGTAAGAAAGAATCGCGACGAAGCCGTATTTGCTTACACCAAACAATTTGATGGAGCCTCACTTTCTAAGGATTCTGTTGTCGTGTCACAAAACGAAATTGAAGCAGCATATGAGAAAGTAGATGCTTCTTTAATTGAAGTAATTCGTAAATCTTTGGTTAACATTAAAAAATATCATGAAAAACAGATACAAAATTCGTGGTTCACTTCGGAAGATGGGATTATCTTAGGTCAAAAGGTTACCGCACTTCATCGCGTAGGCGTGTATGTACCTGGGGGAAAAGCTGCCTATCCTTCTTCTGTACTTATGAATGTACTTCCTGCAAAATGCGCAGGCGTTGATGAAATTATTATGTGTACTCCATGTAATGCAGAAGGTGAAGTTTATCCAGCAACTCTAGTTGCTGCAAATGAAGCTGGTGTGGATCGTATATTTAAAATCGGAGGAGCACAAGCAGTCGCAGCAATGGCTTTTGGTACAGAAAGTATTCCAAAGGTAGATAAGATTATTGGACCTGGTAATATTTATGTTGCACTGGCAAAAAAGGCGGTATTTGGCTATGTAAGTATCGATTCGATTGCTGGTCCAAGTGAGATTCTAGTTCTTGCAGATGAAACAGCACGTGCAAAATACGTAGCAGCGGATTTACTTTCTCAAGCGGAACATGATGAACTGGCATCTGCAATCCTTATCACAACAAGCCAAACGTTAGCAGAGGAGGTTTCTAAAGAAATTGATCAATTTCTAACTGTTTTATCTCGAAGTGAAATTATTCGCAAATCTTTGGATAACTATGGATATATTTTGGTTGCACCTTCTATGGATGAGGCAATTGATGCAGCAAACGAAATTGCTTCTGAGCATTTAGAAATCGTAACAAAGGATCCATTTAGCACCATGACAAAAATAAAAAATGCGGGAGCAATATTCCTTGGTGAATATTCTTCTGAGCCACTTGGCGATTATTTTGCTGGACCAAATCATGTATTACCAACAAACGGAACTGCAAAATTCTTTTCTCCTTTATCTGTAGATGATTTTATTAAAAAATCAAGCATCATATCCTATTCGAGGGAAGCATTAGAACCAGTTTATAAGGATATTGTTCAGTTTGCAGAAAACGAAAAATTAACTGCGCACGCAAATTCGATTCGTGTACGATTTGAAGAATAGTAGTATCTCTCTAGATTTCATAGTAAAAAAGGAGTATAATTAGAGCAAGTGGGTTTTTTCACTTGCTCTTTATTTATTATAATTAGGAAAAGGGTTATATTATGGAAAATAATAATAAAAACAATAGAACACAAAGAATATCAGAAGAAACAAGACAAACAAAAGAGACCAACATTTCACTTTCGCTTCAAATTGATGGAGCTGGAAATGCAGATATTCAATCCGGAATTGGTTTTTTAAATCATATGCTAGAAGGATTTGCAAAGCATGGATTTTTTGACCTGCGTCTAAGCTGTGAAGGAGATCTTTGCGTGGACGGTCACCACAGTGTGGAGGATATTGGAATTGTTTTGGGAACCGCTATAAAAAATGCATTGGGTGACAAAAAGGGAATCAAGCGATATGGAAGTTGTATTCTTCCTATGGATGAGACTTTGGTTCTCAGTGCGATTGATTTATCCGGTAGACCATACCTTTCCTTTGAAGCACCATTTTCTGTAGATAGAGTAGGAGACCTTGATACTGAATTGGTAAAAGAGTTCTTCTATGCAATTAGTTATTCTGCCGGAATGAATCTTCACATTAAAGTTTTAAATGAAGGTAATAATCATCATATGATAGAGGCAATCTTTAAGTCTTTTGCAAGAGCCTTAGATGAAGCAACTATGTATGATGAAAGAATTACAGATATTCTTTCAACGAAAGGAAGTTTATAAATGGAACACAAAAATATTGTTGCAACATTGTATCTCAAGAACGGAAAAGCAGTACGCTCTTTTGAAGACGATACCGAGTTACAAAATGTTTATGAGCTTTGTCAGTTATACAACGATAGTGGTATCGATAAAATCATCATTTTTGATTTATCCACAGATGATATAGAACACGAGAAAAACTTAAATACGATTCGTAAAATCAATCGCAATATTGACGTAAAAGTATGTGCAGGTGGTAATATCAACCGAATCGAAGACGTCAAAAAGCTTCTATATGCAGGCTGCGTACAGGTTATTCTCAATGGCTCTAAGCTCGATCAGCTCGAGTTTGCGGATGAAGCAAGCAAACGCTTTGGAAAGGATCGTATTTTACTTTCTGTAAATACAGTAGATTTTATATATAAGAAAAAGGATCAGGTAGAAAATACCTTTCATGAACTTCTCATTATGAATCCTGCTATTGTAGAAACCATAGATAGTTCTACCAGTGTGCCATATGTGGTTAACTGTTTTGATTTTGATTATGAATATATTCTTAATATATTAAAGAAAACCAATATTCGTGGTATTTCTGGTCCATTTATCAATGATCCAGAGACAGACATCATGAAGTTAAAATCTTCTTTATCTTCGAATGGAATTAAAATGGACAATTTCGAGCCTTCTTTGCGTTGGGAAGATTTAAAATTGAATTCCGACGGAATGGTTCCAGTTATTATTCAGGATTATCGTACGGATGAAGTTCTTATGCTTGCTTATATGAATAGGGAGGCATTCGATACTACTATTCATAGTGGAAGAATGACTTATTATAGTAGAAGCAGACAAGAGCTTTGGACAAAAGGAATGACCTCCGGACATATTCAGTATGTAAAATCCTTGACAGCTGACTGTGATTTTGATACGATTCTCGCTAAAGTGTCTCAAGTTGGAGCCGCTTGTCACACAGGAAAAAGAAGTTGCTTTTTTAATGAAATTGTGAAAAAGGAATATGTGGAGAAGAATCCGCAGCGTGTCTTAGAACAGGTTTACAACGTAATAAAGGATCGTAAAACAAACCCACAGGAAGGATCTTATACCAATTCTTTATTTGACAAAGGTATTGATGAGATTTTGAAAAAAATGGGTGAGGAATGTACGGAAATTGTTATTGCAACCAAAAATCCTGAACAGGATCACATAAAATATGAAATTTCTGATTTCCTGTATCACTGTATGCTTCTTATGGTGGAAAAAGGCGTTACTTGGGAAGATATTACAAATGAATTAGCGCAACGTTAGAGATAGAAAGGTTTATTGTTTTATTTATGACAAAATTAGCATTATCCGACGAAATATTGATGCAGGTTGATAAACCTGCTCGATATATCGGCAACGAATTGAATAGCATTGTAAAAGATGCAAACGAGATTGATATTCATATGGCGATGGTTTTTCCAGATGTATATGAAATCGGTATGTCGCATTTAGGAATTCAAATTCTCTACGACATGTTTAATCGTCGTGAGGATACCTGGTGTGAGCGAGTATACAGTCCTTGGCCAGATCTTCACAAAATTATGAAAGAAGAGAAGATTCCACTGTTTGGTCTTGAGTCACAAACTCCAATCAAAAACATGGATTTTATTGGAATCACATTGCAGTATGAAATGTGCTACACTAACATTCTACAAATTTTAGACTTGGGACAGATTCCACTTCTGGCAAAGGATCGTGATGAATCCCATCCATTTATTATGGGTGGCGGGCCTTGCACTTATAATCCAGAGCCAATCGCAGATTTCTTTGATTTCTTTTACATTGGAGAAGGAGAAATCCAATATGATAAGCTTCTTGATTCGTACAAAGAATGGAAGCAGAGCGGAATGTCTCGTGCGGATATGCTACACGAAATTGCGAAAATTGAAGGAATGTATGTCCCAAGCCTATATCAGGTAACCTATCGAGAGGACATGACCATTCAATCCTTTGAGCCTATTTATGAAGATGTTCCAAAAACAGTGAAAAAGCAAGTGGTTATGGATATGACACACGCTGTATATCCTGAAAAACCAGTTGTTCCATTTATCAAAGCCACACAGGATCGTGTCGTTCTTGAAATTCAAAGAGGTTGTATCCGTGGTTGCCGTTTTTGTCAGGCAGGTATGATTTATCGCCCAAACCGTGAGAAAGACATTAACCGTTTAAAGGATTTAGCAAGCAAAATGTTAAAGGCAACCGGTTATGAAGAAATCTCTCTAAGTTCGCTCAGTTCCTCGGATTATTCTGAATTGGAAGAATTGGTAACATTTTTAATTGAAGAATGTCATGAAAAAGGAATTAATATTTCCTTGCCATCGCTTCGAATTGACGCCTTTTCTTTGGACGTTATGAGCAAGGTTCAGGATATTAAAAAGAGTAGTCTTACCTTTGCACCTGAGGGAGGTTCGCAACGAATTCGAGATGTCATCAATAAGGGCTTAACAAAAGAAATCATTCTAAATGGTGCTGGACAGGCCTTTGAAGGTGGGTGGAACAAGGTAAAATTATACTTTATGTTGGGACTTCCTACCGAACAAGAGGAAGATATGAAGGCGATTCCGGAACTTGCAAACGATATCGCTGCTTTATATTACGAGACAGTTCCAAAGGAAAAAAGAAATGGAAAATGCCAAATTACCATTTCTACATCCTTTTTTGTACCAAAGCCATTTACACCTTTCCAATGGGCTACTATGCAAGATCCCGAAGAGTATTTAAGACGTGCAAAGGTGGTAAATGACACGGTAAAAGAGCAACTTAACCATAAGAGTATTCGATACAATTGGCATGAAGCTGATGTAACTGTTTTGGAAGGTGTTCTTGCACGTGGTGATCGCCGCTTAAGTGATACGATTCTATACGTATATAATCATGGAGGTTTCTTTGATGCTTGGTCAGAATTTTTTAATTTTGACTTATGGTTAGAGGCATTTGATAAGACCGGAATCTCTATGGACTTTTATAATAAGAGAGTACGCCCGGATGATGAAATATTCCCATGGGATTTTATTGACACAGGCGTAACCAAAAATTTCCTTTTGAGGGAATGGAAAACCGCATTATCTGAAACAGTCACACCAAACTGTCGTATGAAATGCTCAGGCTGTGGTGCAGCAAGATTTGGTGGAGGTGT
>JAZUHO010000013.1:0-21171 GCA_045641745.1 Agathobacter sp.
GCAAATGATGGATGGGAGCAGGGATGGCATGAAAGAAACGGTGGAAACCTTTCTTACCGTGTAAAAAAAGAAGAAGTAGAATCAGTTAAAGAGAACTTCGAAGCAAAAGAATGGCAGCCAATTGGTACTTCTGTTCCAGCACTTGCAAAAGAATACTTTTTAGTAACAGGTTCAGGAAAATATTTCAGAAACGTTATTATTAAACCTGAAGATTCAATTGCTATGATTGAGCTTGACGATAAGGGTGAAAATTATCGTATCGTATGGGGACTTGTAAACGGAGGAAGACCAACTTCTGAATTACCTAGCCACTTAATGAACCATGAAGTTAAGTTCTTAAAGAACCCTGAATACAGAGTAATTTATCATGCACATACAACAAATATTATTGCGCTCACCTTTGTGCTTCCACTAGAGGATAAGGTGTTTACACGTGAACTATGGGAGATGGCAACAGAATGTCCAGTTGTATTTCCAGCAGGAATTGGCGTTGTGCCATGGATGGTTCCAGGAGGAAGAGACATTGCGGTGGCAACTAGTGAACTAATGAAAAAATATGATCTGGCAATATGGGCACATCATGGAATGTTTGCTGCAGGGTATGACTTTGATCTTACCTTTGGACTTATGCATACAGCTGAAAAATCGGCGGAAATTTTAGTGAAAATGCTCTCAATGAGACCTACAAAGCTTCAGACAATTACTTCTGAGAACTTTAGAGAACTTGCAAATGACTTCCATGTAACATTGCCTGAGGAATTTTTACAGTAGTGACGTCCGATATGCAGTTGGTGTCATTCCATAGTTCTTTTTAAATACCTTAACAAAGTAATTATTATCCGGGTAACCTACATAGTTTCCGATGTCTTGAATATTAAGCTCCGTATCCTTCAGTAGGGTTGCCGCTTTATCACAACGCTTTTTGGCAATAAATGCTGTGATGGATTGTCCGGTTTCTTCCTTAAAGCACTTGGATAAATGGGAAACAGAGTAGCCCGTATGTTCAGCCAAAGCTTCCATAGAGATATTTTGTGAGTAATTTAAATAGATGAATTCTACAGCTTTTTTTACAGCAGGTGAGTAGCCTGCTGTATTTTTTTTGGAATCAGAAACTGCCTGTGTCAGTTCCAAAATCATTTCCATGACAAGATTGGTACTTTGATTCACTGCATTAGCTTGGGACATTTTGTGGACATACCTTTGGGTAATTTCATCAATAATTACGACGGATAATCCGCCTTTTTCCGCAGCCTTACGAGCGAGCGCACGAATGATGGAAGAGGGATTTTGGTATACGGTACTTCTGTAGATTTCAAGAGCTGATTTCGGCTGGTTGGTAAGTGATTCAAAACCTTTCATAATTTGTGATACATCTCCATTGGTGATGGATTCCAAGAAACGATTTTCGGTATCGTATCTCTGATAAATTTTAGAGTAATCGACAATGGTCTCCTGGTATACTTTTGCATCCATTGCATCTTCTTCAAAGCCAAGTAATCTCCGATAATTATATTCAGGAAGCGGTGTTTGAAATGCGGCTAGGCAAGAAGTAATGGTATGCTGAACTTGGGAGGAGACAATAACTGGAAGACCGGTATAGTATAGTTTTAACGGAATGTTTTGCGATACCGGAATATTATTTTTGATAAGAAAGCTTTGCATGTCCGCATCATTGTATTCTTCAACAACATAAGGTCCCACAAGATAGGTATTTCCTTCAAATCGGAAGAAAAATAGGTGAATATTCAATTTATCAATAATCTCATAAAAAGTGAATTCCTTCATGGAGCGGATAAGATAGCGTAGAGCATCGGCGGTAAACATTGGCTGAATTGCATTTAAAAAACAGTATTTTTGTTCAAACTGTTCAAGATAATTCTCATCCAATTCATGGATGCCTACATCTACTGTTAATAAAAGTTGTAATAATCGTTGTATGGTTCGTAACATGAGTTGTGTCCCTTCTCTTTATCAGTTTTAATAAATTATCTATATTTTTGAAGTATGAGAGAATTATACTACAAAAAAGATAATTGTTCTATCGAAAAATGGGGTTTTATCTTATATTCTAATTAACAAGTTAAATATTTTTTTACAGGAGAGTGGAAATGAAAAAAGAAAAAATGACGCAAAGTCAAATTGATGGTGTAGAGTACCGTCGTGCAAAACTATGGCAGATAATTGCATATGCGTTTAACGCCTTTATTGGAATGAGTGTATATTCATTGATTGGTATGGCAAGTTATTCTGCAAGTCTTGGCTATGGCATTGCTACAGCTGTGGTAGGAATCATCTTAACCTGCACACGTATTTTTGATGGAATTACAGATCCAGCGCTTGCATTCATTTATGATCGTGTAAATACCAGATTTGGAAAAATCAGACCTCTTATTATTTCAGGTTATGTCATCGAAGCATTAGCACTTATGGCGATGTTCGTTTGGGCACCAGGAAAAACATCTGGAGTAGCTGGTATTGTTCTATTTACTGTTTTATATGTCATTTATGTTATTGGTTATACCGTAGTAAATATGACAGCACAGACAATTCCGGCACTTATGTCAAATGATCCAAAGCAGCGTCCAACCATCGGCGTTTGGGTTACCGCACTTAACTATTTTCTTCCTATGGCATTATCCATGTTGTTTACGGTTGTACTTCTTCCAATGTATGGTGGAACCTATACGTTAGAGTATCTTGCAGTAGTATGTGAAATCTCTATGGTTGTTGCACTTGTTGGAGTTATTGTTGTGTGCATCGGAGTAGCAGAATATGATAAGCCTGAAAACTTTGAAGGCTTGAATCAGAGACAAGAGCCATTGAAAGCAAAAGAAATGCTTGCGGTATTAAAAGGAAACAAACCACTGCAGTGTTTTGTTATTTCAGAAGCATCGGATAAGCTAGCACAGCAGACTGGTTCGCAGGCAATTATTAATACCATGCTTTGTGGAATTATTATTGGTAATATGGGACTTTCTACCATTCTTTCAATTATTGGAATGTTACCATCTATTATCTTTGCAATTTTTGGTGCAAAATATGCTGGCAAACATGGAAGCAAGGAAGCAATTGTAACTTGGTCACGGGTAGCAATTGTAGCGGCCGTTATGATGTGGGTATTCTTAGCAGTAATTGATACTACAAAGATTGCAGTAATGATGAGCCCAATGATGATTTTATATGTTGTTTTTAACTTATTCTTAAATGGAACAAAAATGTGCATTAGCACTGCTAATACTTCCTATATGGCAGACGTAATTGACTATGAATTAGACAGAAGTGGTGAGTATGTTCCAGCAGTTGTTACAGGTGTATACAGCTTTGTTGACAAAATTATTTCTTCCTTTGGTGCAGCTATTGCAGCTGGCGCAGTAGCACTTATCGGTTATACAAGCAACATGCCACAGCCAGGGGATGCACTTACAACACCTATTTTTGTAGTAACTACTGTCATTCTTTATGGCATGCCAATCCTTGGTTGGATTTGTACTCTTGTCGCAATGAAATTCTGTCACCTTGATAAAAATGAGATGGTTGAGGTGCAGAAGAGAATTGCAGCAAAGAAAACAGAGCTAAATAAATAGGTTTTGTTGAAGCGAGAAAGAAATGATATAGAAAAAGCGAAGATGCTTTGGAAAGAGAAGCTATGAGACGAATTATAAAAATTAATGATGATTGGAAGTTTGAAAAGGAACAAAGCACAGTTGTGGTTAACTTACCACATACCTGGAATCAGGTAGACGGTCAGACTGGCCCAGAATTGTATCAAAGAGGTGAATTTCTTTACAGCAAACGATTAGATATACCAATGCTTCAGGATGGAGAGCAGGTTTATGTCGAATTTCGTGGAGTTAACTCTAGTGCACGCGTGTGCCTTAATGGAAAAGAATTAGCCTGTCACGATGGCGGATATTCTACATTTCGCGTGAATTTAACCAAGGACTTAGCGGAGCAAAATGAGCTTCAGGTGTACGTAAGCAATGAGGCAAATGATAAGGTTTATCCACAACGTGCAGATTTTACATTCTATGGTGGCATTTATCGAGATGTTTATATGATTATTGCGAGCGACAATCATTTTGATTTAGATGATTGGGGAAGCAATGGCTTATATATTACTCCAAATTTGGAGGGAAGCAATGCAAGAATTGATTTCAAAACCTATTCGGTTGGACAGGCAGATCGCATCGTAGTTGAGGTTGAAAACGAAGGGCGTGTAGAGCTTTCTATTACAGAAGAGAATGGAAGAAAAGTGGGAATGGGATCGCTAGAAATCCCAGAGGTACATCGTTGGGATGGACGAAAAGATCCCTATCTCTATCAGGCGACGGCAAGTCTTTATGTAAATGAGGAAGTAGTAGATACTGTTTCTGATAAATTTGGATGTAGAGAATATCGCTTTGATCCAGAAGAAGGCTTTTTCTTAAATGGAAGAAGTTATCCGTTACATGGAGTATCGCGTCACCAGGACAGAGCTGGGGTTGGCAATGCATTAACCAAAGAAATGCATGAGGAGGATATGGAATTAATCTTATCCATGGGAGCCAATTCCATTCGCCTTGCTCATTATCAGCATGACCAGTATTTTTATGATTTGTGTGATGAAAAAGGCGTGATTGTCTGGGCAGAAATTCCTTACATTACGGTTCACATGGATACAGGTAGAGAGAATACCATTACCCAGATGAAAGAATTAATCTCTCAGAACTATAATCATGCCTCTATCATTTGCTGGGCACTCTCGAATGAGATTACCCTTCAGGGAGTGACAGAGGATTTGATGGAAAATCATAGAATCTTAAATGATTTGGTCCACAAAATGGATCCAAAGAGAGTATCTGCGATGGCAAATCTGTTTTTGCTGGAAACAGATAGTCCTCTTGTTACCCTGCCAGATATCAGGGGATATAACTTGTATTATGGATGGTATGTTGGAGAGATGGAGGACAATGATACGTGGTTTGATGACTTCCATGCCAAATACCCAGACACGGTAATCGGGCTAACGGAGTATGGGGCTGATTCTGTAATTGATTTACAATCACCAAAGCCAGTAAAGGGGGATTTTACAGAAAGCTATCAGGCGGTTTACCATGAGCACATGCTAGAAATGTTTGCTACCAGACCATATATTTGGGGAACCTATTGTTGGAATATGTTTGAGTTTGCAGCAGCAGGACGTGATGAAGCGGGTGATCCTGGTAAGAACCATAAGGGATTAATTACCTTTGATCGTAAGCAGAAAAAAGATGCGTATTACATTTACAAAGCATGGTGGTCAGAAGAAGAATTTATCCATTTATGTGGAAGACGTTATCACGATCGTATCGAAGATATGACAGAGGTTAAGGTCTACACCAATAGAAAGGAAGTAAGCCTTTATGTTGATGGAAAACTGGTTGAAACAAAGCAGGGAGAGCATGTTTTTAAATTCCAAGTGCCAATTTCGGGAGTGCATCAGATTAAGGCTGTTTCTGGAAGCTTCGAGGATTCTATGGAAATCGCAAAGACAAACGAAGTGAATCCACTTTATTTTGCCCCTGGAAGTAACGTGAAGAATTGGTTTGACGAACCGGAAACAAGTGAGCTAGATGGATTCCTTTCCATCGATTCCACCATGGCAGAAATACGTGCGACAGAGGAAGGAGCAAAATTCCTAGACAAAATGATGGAGCAGATGGCAAGCCAGACAGCTGGCGGTATGGGAAAAAATGTGGAAATTAATCCTGCCATGCAAGCTATGATTGCAAGACAGCCACTGCGTAAGCTGATTGCGCAAGGTGGAATAAAAATGAGTGATGAACAGATTGCGGGAATCAATGCAATGTTAAATAAGATTCCTAAAGCCAATTCGTAAGTCAGCATAAAATGTAAAGCAAAACACATGGATTAAGTTGATTCTTAAGCCATGTGTTTCGCTACATTTGTAATATAAAGCCCTAGCTTTAATGATAAGCCTTGGGTAAGGATTCTACATACTGAATTAGGATTTGTGTCATTTGATCAACAGATTCCTTCATGCCAGATGCGAGCCAATAGCTGATTGCACCACTAATGCCGCCAGACATAATGGAAAAGCTAAGGCTATCTTCTCGAATATCCAGTTTATCAAAGCAAGCAGATGCAAGCTTTTGCGTAAAACTGTTGCTGGTTGAAGAGAATGAGGTTTTGGAAAAAAAGGTTCTATTTTCGGAGATGACCTCTAATACATCATGAATAATTTTTATATGGGAAACCTCATCAGCGTAATCAATTTCAGAGACTAGTTTTTCAATCAATTCTCCCTCTATTTTGTCGGATAAGTCATAAACGTCAAGATAGTGCTTATAGAAGGTGGAACGATTAATCTCTGCAATTGAGCAGATTTCCGTGACAGTGATTTGATCGAGCGCCTTTTCCTGAATTAAGGAATAGAAGGCATTTCGGATAACCATTTGGGTATATCTGGTTCGTGCGTCGCTTTTCATGGGACTCCTTTCGAAAACAATATGGGCATCTTGTGTCAGAAAAGCAACAAATCATAGTAAAAGTGTTGCTTATGTAACAAGCGTATCCAGTATTGATGGTATTTTTTTTCTCAGTTCTATTATACACTATTTATGAAGATAAACAACAACTGTTGCTTAGAAAACATGTGTTGAAAAAGGCGAACAGTTGCAATAGGTTCTGGGAGGGAAAAATGGGAGAATTAACGAAAAAAAAGAAGGAAACAATGAAAAGCCAAGAGTTATTTGGGCAGGCATCGGTTTGGAAGGCCATCGCAAGTCTTTCTATTCCGTCGGTAATTACCATATTGGTCATGATTATTTATAACATGGCAGATATGTATTTCATCGGAAAGCTAAATGATAGTAGCCGAGTAGCTGCCATTTCGGTTGTGGGACCGGTCTTTAATTTGGTTGCAGCATTTGCCACCATGATTGGTGCCGGAGGCTGCTCCGTTATGGCAAGGTATATCGGTGCAATGGAAATAGAGAAAGCAAAAAGTATTGCTTCTAAGTGTTTCTATTTTGCGTTGAGCATTGGTCTTATTTGCACCATCGTTATGATAGTATTTACAAATCCAATCCTTTCAGCTTTAGGCGCAAATGAGGAGATGATGGAATATGCGAGAAGCTACATGAGACTTTTGGCGACAGGATCCTCTATGATGATTGTATCCATGTCATTGGCATCTATTGTTCGAGCAGAAGGAGCTATCCTGTATGGATTAATTGGAAATATGATTGGAACCATAACCAATATCATTTTGGATCCAATCTTTATACTAATTTTGAAAATGGATGTGCAAGGGGCGGCCATCGCAACCATTATTGGAAATAGCGTTAGTACATTGATTTTCCTCTATTACATGGTGAAAAAGACGAAAGCGCTTAGCATTCATCCAAAGTATTTAAAATCGGATTGGCGAGAACTGAAAGATGCACTTATTGTTGGTCTTCCGAATGGAATAAGCAGTATTCTTTCTGGTTTGGCATCCACCTTTTCGAATAATTTATTAGTGTGTTATGGAACCATTAGCGTGGCAGCAATGGGAGCAGCTGGAAAGGTATCCATGATTATTGGGATGCTTCAAATGGGAATTGTAATGGGATGTCAGCCTCTTATGGCGTACAACTATGGAGCAAACAATAAAAAAAGACTAGGTGAGGTTGTGAGAAAACTTGTTATCTTGACCGTTTTCATTGGCGTACTTACCATGGGACTTTGCTTACTAGCAAAACAGGATTTAATTCAAATGTTTCTATCGGAAGAAAGCGCGATGGCGCAAGGAGAGAGTTTTGTGACTTGCTTGGTATTGTCGAGTCCAGCTTTAGGAATATTCTACATTGGAATCAACTATTTACAAGCCGCGGACAAAGCAATGCTTGCAACCATTCTTTCGATTGCACGACAGGGATTACTGTTAATACCTTGTCTGTATATGGGTAACAAATTACTGGGACTTACAGGGATTGCATTAGCACATCCAGTCGCAGATTTAGCAGCAACAATTCTTGTAGTATTAGCAATGAATTGCATTGTATTAATGAATAAGGAGAGCAATAATTATGGTAGTGAAAGCAGTTCAGCAGATTATGTTGGGGAGCGTATGTAAAACAGAAGCACAGACGAGAGAAACCCTAAAAAAGATAAAAGAAGCAGGATTTGATGGAATTGAGTTGAATGGTTTTATGATTCAGCCAACCTCTTTCCTAGTGCGCGCTATGACAAAGGCTGCAGGAATGCCAGTTGGAAAAGGCGGAAATTTTGATTGGGTAAGACTCGTGAAGGAAGCAGATCTTAAAGTGGTAAGCCTTCATTCTGATTTGGGAACTTTGAAACGGGAGCCAGAGAAAGTGATTGCACAGGCGAAAGCATTTGATACGGATAAGGTTGTGATTACAGGCATGTATCGCTTCGATTATTCGGACTTGGAAGCTGTAGATGCTTTATGCAAGGATTTGAATTCTTGTGGAGCCCGCCTAAGGGAAGCAGGGATTCAGCTTTTATATCATAATCACAATTGTGAGTTTCGAAAGCTTTCTAACGGAACTACGGCCTATGCCTATATCGTGGAAAATACCGATGCGAATTGTGTGAATTTTGAATTCGATTCGTATTGGCCAACAGAAGCAGGCGTGGATGCTTATGAACTTATGCTTTTGCTTGGAGAACGCATGAAGCTTTATCATGTAAATGATAGAGGAACTAAGGTAACAGGGCCAGCTATGACACCGATTCTAAAGTCGGATAGTATGGAGCTTGGAACTGGAAATATGAATCTTCACAAACTATTAGATCAGGCATGTAACGTAAATGTAGAAGCGATTATCTTAGAAAGTCACAAAAACTGGATTGAGAATTCACCGATAAAATCCATCCAAGTAAGTGGCGAATTTATGAAAAAGTATTTTGAAGAATAAGAGAGGTGGAAGATGAAATATTATTGTAATCCAATCAATGTACCATATAAATATCAGTTTAATATGGACCCGCGCTCAGGAGGCAAGCTTCAGATTGATCGTGAAGCTGCGGATCCATCTATGATTTGTTTTAAGGGTGTGTATTACATATTTGCCTCTATGAATCTCAGTGTATGGAAATCTGAGGATTTGGTTCATTGGGAAGCTAAGAGACTTCCAGACAATTTGCCACTTTATGACTATGCACCGGTTGGGCGTGTTATGGGAGAATATGTATATTTTTCGGCATCAAAAAAAGGGGAAACCTGTGATTTCTATCGCACCAAGAACGTAGAAGAGGGACCTTATGAGCGAATTGAGGGAAGCTTTGATTTCTGGGATCCAAATCTATTTGTGGATGAAGATGGACGTGTCTATTTCTATTGGGGATGCTCAAATGTAACGCCTGTATGGGGGGTGGAACTAGATCCAATTACTATGCTTCCAAAAACAGAACGAATTCCATTGATTGAAGGGGATCCGTTTGCACGTGGATATGAGCGTATGGGAGTGGATAATTCAGAATTCCCACGAAGTGAGGAAGAGGTTGAAATGATGTATCAGGGATTTCTTGCAAAGCAGCCTGGGGGTGAAGTTCCAGAAGCGTACGTATCTGCAATTAAGGGGATGTTTACAAGAAAACCATTTATCGAGGGCCCTTGGATGGAAAAGTATCAGGGAACTTACTATTTACAGTATGCGTGTCCTGGGGCGGAATACAACGTGTATGGTGATGGCGTATATACCTCGAAGTCACCACTGGGACCATTTGTTTTGGCAAAAAATAATCCATTTTCTTACCATCCAGGCGGATATATGCCAGGCGCAGGACATGGGTCAACGATGTGGGATAAATCAGGTAATTTCTGGCATACATCAACCATGAGAATAAGTGTGAATCACCAGTTTGAGAGACGTGTTGGTATTTGGCCAGCGGGTTTTGATGCGGATGGTGAACTTTTCTGTAACACCAATTATGGAGATTGGCCAATTGCAATATCAGAGGGAAAGCAGGACCCATTCCGAGAGCCAGAATGGTATCTTTTAAGTTATGGTAAGCCGGTAAGGGCTTCCTCGTTTAAAGAGGGAAATGGTCCGGAACTTGTAGTGAATGAAGATGCAAAGAACTGGTGGGTAGCAGAAAGTAACCAGTCTGGAGAGTGGTTGGAGCTTGATTTGGAAAAGGCGAAGGATGTGAGAGCAATTCAGATTAACTTTGCAGATCATCATTTGGATATGCCAAGTCCAGGACCAATCCAAGGCTCGAAAACACAACCTCGTTATATTGAAGAGAGAAATCTTAGAATTCGTTATATCTTAGAAGGTTCGATCGACGGTGAAAGCTACTTTGTGATAGAAGATAAATCGGATGCAAATACGGATTTACCGCATGATTTCCTGGTGCGAGAAGAGGGAATACAGGTTCGCTATTTGAAATTGACCTTATTAGAGGTTCCATATGAGGCAAACTTCGCTGTTTCTGGGCTTAGAGTATTCGGATTTGGAGATGGCGAGAAAGCGAAGGTTCCAAATTATACCTTGCAAAGAAGCGAGGATCAACTAGATTTGCTCGTAGAAATTGAGGGAACAGGAGACGCTGTGGGCTATAATATTCTTTGGGGCCATGCAAAAGATAAGCTATATCATAGCTGGCAGATATTCGAAGATGTGGAAAACATAAGAGAACAAAAAAAGGAGACAATTAGCAAACGTATCGGTGCCTTGGTAAAAGGGCAGGATTACTGGGTTCGTGTGGATTCCTATAACGAAAATGGAATTACAAAAGGAAAGGTAATGAAATTATGTTAGCAATCAATTTAAAGACGGAGCATTTGGTAAATCCAATTGGAATCGATGTAGAGACACCGCTTTTATCTTGGAATTGTGAGGATTTGATCGAGCAGACTGCTTTTGAACTGGAAGCGAAAAGCAAGATAGCTGGCGAAAAAGAGCAATCCTTTATCCAAACAGGAAAAATAGTAAGTAGTCAAATGTTTTACCGTATGGAGAAGAAGGCAAGTAGCCGTCAGAAAATTAGTTGGAGAATACGCGTATGGAATGAAAAGAATCAGGCTTCTGACTGGAGTTCTTGGGCAAGCTATGAAATGGGACTTTTGCGTGCAGAGGATTTTACAGCGGATTGGGTGAATCCAGAACTTACATCTGACGCAGAGGCGCATAAACCGGCGAGTTATTTAAGAAAGAAATTTGTGGTGGAACACTTAAAACAGGAGGAGACAGTTAGCCGCTTATACATTTCTGCGCATGGTTTATACGAAGCTTGGATTAATGGCGTCCGTGTGGGAAATTATGTTTTGATGCCGGGCTCTAACAACTATGAGAAGCATATTGCATATCAGACTTATGAGGTAAGCGGATATCTGCGAGAAGGGGAGAATGAAATTCAGGTCGTTTTAGGAGATGGTTGGTATCGTAGTGTATCTGGTGTAGATGGGGATCGCAATTTGTACGGAACAGATGTTGCACTATACGCACAATTGGAAGTAAACGGAAAGGTAGTTTGTAGTTCGGATAAAACCTGGGAAGCGTGCCAGGATGGTCCAATACGGGAAAATGATATGCAGCAGGGGGAAGTGGTTGATATGCGTTTTACCTGTAAAGACTGGCATGGGGTAGAAGCCTTGCACTATGGCACGGACAAATTTTTTGCAACCAATTGTCAGGGAATTACCGAACATGAACGATTTGTAGGAAAACTCCTTTGTACTCCAGATGGCAGAAAGGTTTTTGACTTTGGACAAAATATGGCTGGATATGTGGAATTTACAGTATTGGATGCAAAGGAAGGGCAAAAGATTATCTTAACCCATGGAGAAACCTTAGATGAAAATGGAAATTTTACTCAGGAAAATTTTCAGGACAGAAAGCGGCATAAAGAGGGTGGAACGAAGCAACAGGTGGTATTTACCTGCAAGGAAGGCGAAAACCATTATAAAACGAAGTTTAGTATTTGGGGATTTCGTTATGCCTTGCTAGAAGGAGAGGTAGTGCCTGAAAACATTCAGATAGAGGCAATTGCGGTATATACGGATATGGAGGAGCGAGCAGGATTTACTTGTTCCAATGAAAAGGTGAATCGTCTATTCCAGAACTGCATGTGGAGTATGAAAGGAAACTTTTGTGATGTGCCAACGGATTGCCCAACCAGAGAACGTGCAGCGTGGACTGGAGACATGGGTGTATTTATAGATACGGGTATGTATTTGATGGATTGTTATCCAGTTGTTCGAAAGTGGCTGGAAGAATGCCGATTAGCGCAGTACCCAGATGGTAAAGTTGCGAACATTGCACCGAGAAATAATAACCCAAGCTTTTTCTCAGGGCTTCTTGCGGGTTCTGTAGGCTGGGGAGATGCGGTGATTCTTGTTCCTTATGCAATGTACAAGCATACAGGGGACATACAGATTTTGGTAGAAAACTATGACATGATGAAAAAGTGGTATGGGTTCCTTACAAATCGCGCAAAGCAGAAACCTTTAAATCCAGTAAAACGATTAAAGCGTAATCCATATCGCAGATATACCATTGAGACAGGAATTGACTATGGAGAATGGTGTGAGCCTGATGTGGAAAGCACGAATGCAATGCGAACGCCACAGGGAAAAGTTGCTACTGCATACTTCGCCTTTTCGGGAATACTTCTTTCTGAGATTGCAAAGCTGCTTGGGGAGGATGTCGATTCGATTGAATTTCATAAGACAGCAATCAATGCAAGAAAAGCTTTCCGTCATATTGCGGTTGTCGATGGGAAAATTCAGACAGATAGACAGGCTGAATTGATTCGTGCCATCAGCTTTGATTTGCTTACAGAGGAAGAGAAGGAGAAGGCGGCAGCGGATTTAAACAATTTGGTAGAAAAAAATGGTTTTCATTTGAATACAGGCTTTCTTTCTACGCCTGCATTGTGCAGTGTATTAACCGAATATGGATATGAGGAAACTGCATATAAAGTATTCTTGCAGGAGACCGCGCCGAGCTGGCTTTATGCAGTGAACAAAGGAGCAACATCCATTTGGGAAGCGTGGAATGGAGTTGATGAAGAAGGGGTTCCTCATGAGTCTCTGAATCATTATTCCAAAGGCGCTATTGCAAGCTGGATGCTTAGAGATATTTGTGGAATTCGCGTGGACAAAACCCGTTCTTATGAAGAAAACGTGATTGAGATTGCACCGCATCCAAATAAGAGCATTCCTTCAGCTTCTGCGTGGGTCACAACTGAGCTGGGACGCGTGGAAGTGAAATATGATATGGATGATAATCAGCAATTCCATTATCAAATTGTGGTACCTTCAAATGTGAAAATCAGTCTTCTACTTCCAGGAAAAGAAAGACAAATTTTGCAGGCGGGAGTATATCACTTGCAATAAATCAAATGTTAGAAGAAATTGTATGCCGTGAGTGGCAGTTGACTGTAAGAAAAATGAAAAATGTTATGAAATATTAGTATGATAGAATAGGATGGTAAAGCGTATGAACAAATTTGAACAAGGTTTTTTGGTAGGTGCTTCTACAGCAGCGCATCAGGTAGAAGGAAATAACATTCATAGTGATTATTGGGCAATGGAGCAGATGGAGTACTCGCAGTTTGTGGAGCCTTCCTTAATCGCATGCGATCATTATAATCGTTATAAGGACGACATTAAGATGATGGCTGATGCTGGACTTAATGCATATCGTTTTTCGATTGAATGGGCTAGAATTGAGCCAGAAAAAGGTAAATTTGATGAAAAGGAAATGCAACATTATCTGGATGTTATTGCATGCTGTAAAGCAAATAAAGTAGAACCAATTGTGACACTTCATCATTTCACTTCTCCAAAATGGTTAATTTGTGAGGGCGGTTGGGAAAATGAGTCGGTAATTGACGCCTTTTCCAAATATGCTACCTATGTGACAGAACATATTGGAAATGAAGTGAAATACATTTGTACCATCAATGAGGCTAACATGCGTCTTCAAATTGGTGCATTAATGGAGCGTTTTAGGGCGCAAATGATGGCAAAAATGGCAGCTGCTCAAAATGCAGATGCACAGCCAAAAGAAGCACAAAATCAGGAGAGTGAAACAAAGGAGAGTATGGAGGGGCAGGTTCAGGTAGGACTTAACCTTAGTAATCCAATGGAACGCATGAAGCTGACGGCTATGGAAAATGCTAAGATTTTTGGAACGCCACAGCCAGCGAACTTTGTATCTGGTGCTTCTGAAAAAGGAGATGAAATCGTTATCCGTGCGCATCAGGCGGCAAAGAAAGCCATTAAAGCTGTAAATCCGGACATTCAGGTGGGCATTACACTTTCTCTCCATGATACGCAGTGGGTAGATGGTGGAGAAGAAAAGGCGCAGAAAGAGTGGGATGAGGAATTTTCACACTATATTCCATACATCAAAGAGGATGATTTCTTTGGACTTCAGAATTACACCCGCTCTGTATATGGACCAAATGGAATCCTTCCAGTAGAGGAGGGGAAGAAGTTAACCCAGATGGATTATGAGGTATATCCACAAGCGTTAGAGAACGTAATTCGAAGAGTTAATAAGGAAATGCCAAAGGTTCCAATTATGATAACAGAAAATGGAATTGCGACAAGTGATGATAAAGAGAGAATTGCATTTATTGAAACTGCTTTAGCGGGGGTTTTCGCTTGCAAGGAAGATGGTATTCCTGTTATTGGCTACTGTCATTGGTCACTTATGGACAACTTTGAATGGCAGAAGGGATATGCAATGACCTTTGGTTTGTGTGCAGTGAATCGAGAAACCATGGAGCGTATGCCGAAGGAAAGCTTAAAGGTATTGGGAAATTATGCGTCATAGAAAATTCGAATCTTTTTCTAACAAAAAGATGTGATTTGAAAATATAGTTCATAAGGGCTTGCTGCAATGCTAGAAAGACACCTCCTAAAATGATATAATCAACGTATCATTTTTACGAGGTGTTTTTTTATGACGCATGATTTAAGAGAAGAGTTAGCGGAAAAAGAGCGAAGGTTAAAGAAGCGGGAGCAGCAGATTAAGGAACGGGAAGAACAAATCAAGGAAGAAATCGAGCAAATGAACAAGCTCGTAAAGCAAGATGTGGAAGAAAAGGAAGAAAGCATCAAGCTTTCTTTGGAGCATATGTTTTCGATTCATGAGGATGCTGCTACGAATGAAGAAATTAAGAAACGAATTCTATCCGGAGGCAAAATTACAGGAACCAACATGGTTGTCATGGTTTGTGCGATTTTAATTGCATCCGTAGGTCTTAATACGAATTCTGTCGCTGTTATCATTGGAGCAATGCTGATTTCGCCACTTATGGGAAGCATTCTGGCGGTTGCTTACGGGACAGCATCCAATAATGCATACATTATTGAAAAACATCTTGCTGGGCTTTGCGTTCAAGTTGTAATTTCTGTTGTTACAGCAACCCTTTATTTCACGATGTCTCCAGTAAAGGAGGTAACCGAGCAATTGCTGGCGAGAACGCAACCGCGCTTTTTTGATGTAATAGTTGCAATTGCAGGAGGCGTGGCTGGTATTGTTGGACAGACGAGGGCAGATAAGTCCAACAACATCATCCCGGGTGTGGCAATCGCTACAGCGCTAATGCCTCCACTTTGTACTGTAGGTTATGGAATTGCGACCTTCAATATCCGATACATCGGCGGCGCTTTTTATCTTTTTATGATTAATGCGTATTTTATCTATGCCTCCGCTAGCGTGGTATTAGCCCTACTACGAACACCGCATGTGCGAACATTAACAGAAGAAGAATGGAAGCATAGAAGGAAGAAGATGTTGCGAAATACCATTCTCATTTTGCTTCCGGTCATAGCGATAGGTATATATGATTTGTTTTTACTGATGGAGTGATAAAGGTAAGGGTTTGTCGCCTTTTCACAGGATTAGTTTCCACTAGTTCCGTATATAGAGGTTTCAATTACGAGTCTGTTTTGCGTATACAAAACGGGCTCGTTTTTTTGCATACATAAGGAGCCCAATAATTGTTTGAAAAAGCGGACAGTTATAACTTGATTGCAGGAAGAAAGGATGGTTGGCTTATGTTACAGATAAAGGAACTTACGTTGACACATAAAAAGGATTTGTGAACGATTTTGGAAAAGGCGCAGCTGGTGCTACAGGATGGCGACAAGGCGGTTATTATTGGAGAAGAGAGAAAAGAAAAATTGGGATACCTTCCACAGGAATTGCCACAAGAAGACAAAGGAAAGACACTATATGAGTTCTTTAGCGCGTGTGATAATTTCTTTGATTTGACACCGAAAGAACTGGCAAATTATTCAAGACAATTTAAGCTGGAGCAGGATTTCTTTTATAGAAATCAACCTATGGGAAGCATTTTTCACCCTTGTCGGGTCCTGTGATTCGAAAAATGATTAAGGAGTTTCCAGGTGCCGTCATCAGCATTTCTCATGATCGAAAGTATATTGATGAAGTGTGCGATAAGGTGTATGAATTGACTGGCGAGGGAATTACGTGCGTTGAGACTGCTTAAAAGTACCAAGATACTTAAAAGTACTAGGATACTTAAAGTGGCATGGTCGCTTGACAAATGGAGCTATAAAAAAGAGAATTAAAATGATGGGGAAAGCATTATAAAAAATATGGATTTGTGAAAAAGAAGGATTAAAGGCTTACGCAAAGGTTGCAGAATGCAAAGGGAATAAGATATGTGAGAGATTATGAACATGGTAAGACTAGGAGGTAAGGTAATGTTTGATTTATCAAGACTCGAATGGACGAGAGAACCTAAAAAATGTGTGATTTCTGAAGACAAGATTGAGATTATAACGAATCCACATACCGATCTTTGGCAGAGAACCTATTATCATTTCAGAAATGATAACGCTCCTGTTTTACAGATGAAGACAACGGAACAATTTTTTTCTTTTGTCGTTAAGACAGAATTTGAAAGCAAACACCGTTTTGATCAGTGTGGGGTTGTCATGTACTTGGATAGCGACAACTGGCTGAAAGCATCTATCGAGTATGAGAACGAAGAATTCCAGCATCTTGGAAGTGTTGTTACAAATCATGGGTATTCGGATTGGGCTACAACTGCTATTGATGCGAGCATTAAGTCTATGTGGTACAGGTTTAGCAGACGTGAAGATGATTTCTGCATCGAATGTTCACAGGATGGGGAGAATTTCTCGCAGATGAGAGTGTGCCATATGTGGGATGCAGTCGGTGAAATTCAGTTTGGAATTTATGCATGTAGTCCGGAAGAGTCTTCTTTTAAGGCTTCCTTTTCCGAGATGAATATGACAGAGTGCAAGTGGTTGGCGCATGATGGACAACAACCGGATGAAGAATGAGATAAAAAGCGGAGCTAGATAAAGGAAAAGGATGAGATAAAGAAATGGAAAATAAAGAAATGGAAAATAAAGAAAAAAGATATTACTTGCTTGCTATCATAGGAGCGGTTATTTGCTTTGTTGGAGACAATTTGCTTGGATATTATAAGCCTGCAACAGATTTTGGGAATAAATTACTGTTTATTAATTTCTCCTATGATTGGGCCAAGGTTAATCCAAAGATTTTTTCACTAGCTGGTTTCTGTGGCGTTGTTTCCTTACTTATGATGTTTGCCGGATTTTATGGAGTATATCTGAGAATGAAAAAGAATGAGTCAGCTATAGCGAAGGTATATCTTTTGGGTTCATTTGTATTTGTTTGCGTGGGGACAATGTATCATAATGTATTTGCGATTGTTGCGTATGCTTATAATAGGCTTGAGAATGCAGGATTCTCAGGGGCAAAGGAACTGGCGATGGAGGTGTTTAACACCTTCATTCTTGTCGGCGCATTAGCCGCTATTGGATATGGAATCGTTGTGATTGTTATGTTTGTTGAATCCCTGAGAGGAAATATATATCCCAAGAAATGGATGTGCATATTAAATCCATTTGTGTTCATGGCGGTTTGTATTATTTTATCGAAAGTGTTGCCACAAACTGCACTTGTAAATGGTGTGTTCAATTTAGGACAACAAAGCGTTGGGTTGTTTATTACGTTTATACTTCTGTATGCCACGACATCCGAGGCGGAATAGAGTAAGAATGCTCTATTAGGGGGCAGAAGCGATTTGCTTGCTGTTAAGTTTCGAGATAAACATGACGATAATAAATGTGAGCAATGGAAAGCACTTTTATTCAATGGATTGAGTTGAATAAGGTGCTTTTTTACATATCTACAAGAAAGTGAAAGAAAGATAATGGTATGAGGTGGTATTCAAATAGTTAATAAAGCCACGGAAAGGATGCGTATGATTTCAGGAATAGGTGAAAGACCGTTTTGGGCAGATAATAGGTCTTCTGCAAGACAAAGTAAAGTGAACGAAGTGTCCGAAACAAAGGAAGGGTTTGCAAGTTTTATTAAGAAGGAAAATAATTTTCCGTATAGTTCAAAAGCTAAAGATGGAATTATAGAATATAACGGTGTTGTTTTCGTTGGGGATTCAAAATCCAATTCTATAAGTCTTGGAGATATGTCTAATGCGAACCGTGTGATACATATTCAGCTATCGGGAGGTGGAATGCTGAATGTGAATTATGATAATATTGGGGATTTGAAAAACGCTATTGGCATGTTTTCCGGTAAGGATCAAGGAATAATCCTCAAGGCAATTGCGAAGTACCATCTTGAGGAAGGTCTTGCCCAAAATGCAAAAGATGAAGAGGAAGAAATTGTGGAAGGTATAATGCAAGCAGGGAATAATGACGAAGACGAAGCTTATTCGAACCAAAGGATATCTATGGTTTGATGATGATTGGAAGCATACACAGTTGTTTGAACAGGCGGGAAGAAATGCGTCCATTACGGAACTGTCGGAGTGGGGTAGCTTGGTCGCAAAAAGAGTTAAAGAAATTGATAAAAGATTTTCCTTATGAGTGCATAGCGGAATAGCAATCGACAATATTAATATGAGGTTAATATTTATAGCAGAAATATTTGTAGCAGAAAATATGCAATTGACAACTAATAATGTTAGTTATAGAATTAAGCTGTTGTAATTAGCCTGATATTGGAGAGAGTATATGCGAGGAATTGGACTAACAAGAGAAAAAGTAATAGAAGAAGCAGGAAAACTTGCAAACGAAAAGGGTCTGAATGCGGTTACAATCACGACATTGGCAGCGCATTTAGGAATTAAGAAACCATCTTTATATAACCATATAAAAGATCAAGAGGATATTTGGTATGGGATAATGCTTTCTGGATGGAGATATGTTTCAGAAGAGGTATGTTCTCAAATTAAAGAAGAAAATCCAAAGCTTGCTATCAAAGAACTGGCTAACAGAATATATGAAATGGCTATGCAAAAACCAGGAGTTTTTGAAGCTATGCTTTGGTGCAATTCGTATGCTAATGAAGAAATTATAAGTATAACAAAAGGCTTATATGAATTTTTCTTTGCCCAAACAGAAAAATTAGGAATTGAAATAGAAATTGCCAATCACCTACTTCGTACTTTTAGAAGCTTGGTGGAAGGCTTTGCACTATTGGTGATTCATAATTCATTTGGAAATCCAGTGTCGATTGATGAAAGCTTTCAAATTTCATTGGAAGTATTTACAAGTGGAATTGAGAAGTACAGTGAGAATCAATCGTAGGAATGGGAAGGAAAAATACCATACTTATAAATTGTAGATTTGCTGGGAGGCCGTAAGGTCACAATAATTGAAAAGATGTATTGGGGATTCATACAAAAGAACAGATGAAATATTTAGATGAGTGGACAAAGTCCGTCGGAGAAAGACAGATGTTGCAGAAATAGAGAAGGTACACTTTGCCTCATCAAAGCGTTAATGCAATCATCTACTTAATGCACAAAAACACTTGAAAACATTGTGAATTATTACTGTTGCAATAGAAGAAAAAAAGCAGTAAATTAGCACTATAAACAAGCGGGTATTTCCAAAATGGAAATAGGAAACTGAAGACAAAAGTCCGTGATACGCGGACATGGTTTTAGAAGGGAGGAATTGGTTATGACATTCTTTTCTTGGTTGGGTTCATTTGTTAATTTAGGTGCTAATCTTACGGACACAGAGAAAATTTTCAATCGATTAAATGATGATGAGAAGCGTCGATTGTCGGATGAGTTTATTTACAGTGTTGGAATGGGTGTAAGTAGATTTTTTTAGGGACGGTCCTTTTTACATGAGGATGTGTACTTTGGCTTTAGCAATGAAAACGATTGTTGAAGGAACTTGAAGAAATATCTTCATCGGACAGCTGTGAAGTTGGATAAATTTATAATTTCGTCATTTGAGGGAATCCATGTTGAAAAGGGTTCCCTTTTTGTGTGGATTAAAATAAGAAATGGTTTATGTTGGACAAATAAAAGCAAGAAATGTCGGGATGGATAAACACATATTAGATAAGATAGCCTTATGGCAAGTGAGGGAGAAAAAAGATGGAATGGATGGCAATAATCGGTGACTCAGTTCAGTATATTGAGGAGCATATTACGGAGAATATATCTGCAGATGAGGTTGCAAGAGAAGTAGGGGTATCCTCTTTCTATTTCCAGAAGGGATTTGCAATGCTTTGCGGATTCAGTGTGGCTGAATATATTCGAAACAGAAGACTTGCTCTTGCAGGAAATGATCTTCTACTTACGGATGAAAAAGTTATCGACATTGCTGTGAAGTATGGGTATGACTCGCCGGATAGTTTTACCAAAGCTTTTACAAGATTTCATGGCAGGAATGGGACAGTATGTAATGGGGGTGTATGGAATTAACATTGATATTGAAATGGGGCAGGAGTCTTTTGAATATTTGATTGCTGATCCATATAATCCGCAGAAAGAGGTTCCAGAGGGGCTTATTACAAGAACGATACCTGCATTTGACTGGGCAGTATTTCCTTGCAGGGGCGCAATGCCAAATGCACTTCAAGGGGTAAATACAAAGATTTATACAGAATGGTTGCCAGCTCTTAAGAAATATGAGTTTGCCGCCGGATACTGTGTGGAATGGTACGATGACCCAACAAAGTATGCGAAAGGAAATCAGGACGAGAATTATTACTGCGAGATTTGGATTCCAGTTAAGAAGAAATAATACTAGGTCTGAAAATGATAAAGAATTGTATGGAACTTTCAAATTAGGGGGAGCTCCTATTGCTATGTAAGCCCCCCCAAATTGATGTGTTTCGCTTTTTTATCATTTCATCAAGTATATTTCACAAC
>JAZUHO010000014.1:0-11346 GCA_045641745.1 Agathobacter sp.
TCATATTCCGGAGTGATAGCAAGAGCTTCCAAAATTGCCTTCTTTGTGAACTTTTCACGGAACATCGCTAAATCCTCGGGCAAAACAATCTTCTCACCAAAGGAAATCACACTTTCAAAATAATTTCCGTTGTTCTTCTCCTCTTTCACAATTCCTTTGCCGTCTTCGGGCCTTCGATAGATTTCAAACGTCCCAGTATCGGTATTTACATAGTAAATATCCACGAAGTCACCTGCGAGCCCGTGTATAATCGCCGACTGCTGCCGGTCGAGAGAATAAAACCTCTCTTCCATAAAATACTCTCTTTGTGCATTCACATTGAACGAATATATGACAAATGCCGCGAGCAAAAATCCCAAGGAATACATGGCAACATCATAGAAAACATACTGCCCAACGCCAAAGACCAATGTGAAAAATGAGAACAGAAACGCCGTCCTGTACTTTTTTGCATTCTCCGATTTCTTGAGGAGCTTAATCATTGCATACCCCATCATAATAATGTAATACGTATACTGCAATGCATATAAAAAAACGCGCAACGAGCCCATAGAATAATTTCCGTACGCATCTACGGAAAAGGCGTTACGCGTCAAACAATTTGATAATATTGCCAGCATTTGAATGGATAATAGTACATAGCGAAGTATATTGAGCACTCTTTTCTCAGTCCCCTCTGCCTTCGTATAATATATACCATAGCCCACACCAATAAACGCTGATAAAGCAGCGCCAGAATGATAGCCATAGGAAACCAGCATAAAAAAGCTTTCGTTCACGATTGCTTTTGAATAACAAATCCCCCAAAGTCCATCTATCATGCAAAAACACGCAAAGAAAACAAGCATATCACAAAAAGGCTTATCAATCGTCTCCTTGTAATCTGTCGCTTTCGTTCTATTCAGTATTAGAATAATCTGAAGCATGCACACATATGCAGTCACTGCATAGATGGTACCTATATTCAAGCCAGTCCCCCCCAAACGTATTTTTGTTACTTTCGCACTACTCCAATTATAACATATTCCTTTTGTTTGAAAAGTAAAAAATGTGAAAAATGTACTACATTATAGCCAATCATAGTCGCCCCCAGTGATTGCAAGTGACAAAAGAGCATCCATCTTTTCCACTTCTTCTGCCCCTCTTACCACCTGAAGAAGCTTTGCCGATTCTACAATTTTTGGCATCTCTTCATCAGGACCAATCTCCATATCTGGTTCCTCCCCACAATATGGGCATACCAATTGAGGTCCTACCTGCAATGCAAGAAATCGATTCCCGCATTCCGTACATTCATAAAATCCGCACAATTCTGTGCCATCTGGTACATAAAACATAAATTTGCCTTTCTAATTCGCTTAGGGCGAAATCCATCATCCTGTACTCCGCCCTCGCTGCGTAATTTACAATTTCGAAATTATCTCATTCTATCGTATAAAATGGGTAGAAACACGAGGCTCCTTCTCTGGAAGCCCATAGGCTTCTTTTCCCAAGGCGATACTCTTCATAAGGAATGTCATATTTCTTGCAAGCACACGCATTACCTGCTTTCCTTCCTCATCCTGCTCTGCTTCCCCCGCTAATCGACCATGAATACTATTCCAATACTGGCTTGGTGCGATTGGCATATTAGAAATAGCGAAGAATTTGTTCAACTCGTCAAATGTAGAAGAGCAGCCGCCACGTCTTGCGCACACAACACTCGCACCGACCTTCATACTCTTATCAAAGCTTGTGCTATAAAAGAGACGATCCAACAACGCAACCAACGTAGGGTTTGCCGAAGCATAATATACAGGGCTTGCCACAACAAGACCATCCGCTTCCTCAAATTTTGCAGCCACCTCGTTTACCACGTCATCAAATACGCATTTTCCTAATTCGCCACATTTCCCACAAGCGATGCAACCACGAATATCCTGGTTACCAACTTGAAGAACCTCTACGCTTACGCCTTCCTCTTCAAATACCTTAGCCATCTCTCTCACAGCAATCGAAGTGTTTCCATTTGCTCGTGGGCTTCCATTCAAAATTAAAACTTTCATTATATTTGCTCCTTAAAATACATATTTTAGCATACGCTTCCGATTTAAAATTGTCGCAAAGCCTTACTTCACATTATATTCCGCCTAATCCCTTCTTATTATCATTCCCTTTTCTCTTTGTATCCTTATGGCAAAAATGCTCAACTTATCTCTCAGCACTCCCCGTACTCACCATACTCACAGCCAATATGGGTAGCCTTAATATCATCGATTAACTCCAGTCCATCAGCCGTCTTTCGGTATAGTTGAATGCGTCCTTCTCCATTTCCCCCATTCCATAGCCGGTTGTGACGTTTGCTTCCGTCCGGTGCCTCATAATTCACGAGAAGCATATCCGCTTTCTTACAGCGCACACGCACCTTCATTACCGCATTGTGATTCTCCTGCCATACCTTCCAATACACATAGGTATCATCCTCAGAAAAGGCGAATTTGGTGGCTGGACGTTGCCAAAATTTAGAGAAATTGAATTCGAATTCCTCACCCTCATAGTAGAATCCACCAAGAAGCTTTCGATTCAGTGGTACAAAGAATACCTTTGGCCGACCTCCTCCAATATCAAATACACTATTATTCAGATATCGTCCTGTTTTACTGCTATACAAGCAGTTGGAGGATAACCAAACCCATGGGCTCGTAAATCCTCTTCCCCAGTTCTTATCCGCATAGCCATAGCTTCGTTCCGGAATTACATCATACAATTCTCCATCCAGAAGAATGGTTCCTGCATATGCACTCTTCATTCCTTCCGCATGCCAATACATTTCAAACGCCTTCAGCATTCGAAAAAGGCGGCTCGCCCCGTATCCTACATGAAAAGCAATCTGCTTATCCACCGTAAGATTCCACTCCATAGAGCCCGCATCGCACATATACTCTGGATGCTCTCGCACCTCGTCCTCTGTGACGCTTACACTTCCTCGGAGTATGGTTTCTGATGCAAGGCAATCACTCGCTTCAAGCTGATACGGAGCGCCTTTTTTCACCCGTACATCCTTCCATGCAAAAAAGCGGTGCAGCTGCTTCTTTTCCCCAGCGCCCCAGCATCCTGCCTTCACCATGAGATAAGAAGGCATCCGCCCAGCTTCCTTATTCTCTGGTGCCTGCCCAAGAACCGGCTTATCCTCAGCCAATTTCGGATTGCACATAAAATATTCGATAAAAAATGGACGTTCCTCTCCCGTTTCTCTGTGTACTGCGGTAAAGGAATGCCACCACCAGTCATAGCCCTTTCTTGCAAAGCTTCCCGTTAGCATATATGCATTTCTCGTTTTATCTTGTTTGTGAAACATAGCCTAACCTCTTTCTCCTTTTCTTGAGTTCTACCTATCCACTCCATCTTATGCTCGCCCGCATGCCGTGCCTGTTTCCCTCGCCATATCACGACTTCTCGCCTTTTCCCGCAGAAAAATAGACACTGCTTAGGATAATCGCTGCCCCCACAAACTGCTGCCAGGTAAAGGACTCTCGAAGTACCAGCACTCCTGCAAAAATCGATATAACCGTTGTAAAGTTGGAAAAAAGCGTTGCCTGCGACACCGATATGTAATTGCTTCCGAAATTCAGTAGCAAGAAAGCGATTACCGAAGAAACCACTGCCAAATAAAGCACCGCACCCCAGAACGTTCCACTCTGCAACGGCGCCACCAAATACTTGTCATATTCGCCTACGCATCGCACTGCTGCAATGATAATGTATACCACCGAACCGGTTCCAAACATCACGTAGGTTCGCTCCAATGGGCTATAATGCTCCGCTGCTTTCTTCGTAAACACATAGAATAACGCCCCCGCTGTAACAGCCACAAGCAACAGCAGTAAGCCGATTCCAGAAGATGTCATATTCGTTGCGCCAATCGTTGTAATCACCACACCAATCACAGACGCCACGGCGCAAAGCACCTGTCTCCGACTTACCTTTGCATGCATCAATAACACATCCATAATTAGGCCGGCGATTGGTATCACCGCCATAATTACCCCGGCAAAAGCGGAAGAGGTATAGACAATTCCATAGTTTTCTGCCACAAAATAAATCACTGGTTGAAAAAGCGCCAGTAGCAATACATCCTTCATTGGTTTTCCGCGCAAAGAAAATTCTACCAATCGACTTCCATCTGTTCGCTTGCATCTCGTTCCCACCAGCATTACCAGGTTCAACACCAAAAACGCCACCGTAAAACGAATGGCAATCAGTACACTCGGTATGGTAATTTGAAGTGCTATTTTGGAAAAGAGAAAACTAAATCCAAATAGCCCGTCTCCTATCATTACCGCAATGAGAGCTTGTGTTTTCTTATTCATATCTTCCTAATCCATCCTCTTATATATCGTACCTATTTTGAGTCTTTGTGACCGCATATGTCGTCACGCCCTTTTTGATACTATCGTATATATCCACAGCCTTCACGCCCAGGCATGTCCTCGCCTTTTACATATCTTGCATTAAACTCCATATTGATTTCACGAAGCTCCTTCTTCCCATCGATGTAATCCTGATACATCTCCGCCAAGCCCGCCATGCAACCATCGCAATTCGCTTCTATATTACCAAGAGATTCCGCAACAATCTTTTCTCTCTCTTCTTTTGTTGTCTCACTAATTAAATATCCCATTTTGCACACTCCTTTTTTCTATTGTATCATATGTTCCTCACATTGCGTCAGCATCCTCGTTACGATTCCCCGATACTCCGCCCGAAGCTCCTTCGGTTCTATAATTCGCACCTTATCTCCATAGCTTAAAAGATATTGGCACAGGAAATCGCCATATTCCAGTTCCCCATCAAACCGTACATTTCCTTCAGCATCCGTTTCGTAGTCCGTAAACTCGTCATACACACGATAGGCAACACTTTTATCAAACCACAGCGTCACATGTCTCTTTTCTACGTGTTCACGAGCATACGTTATGGCAGGCGCCGGCGCAGCCTTTATTCTTTGAAAGCTGCTTTCACCTTGCATAAGCTTCTGCATGCGATTCAATTTGAAAAAGCGATAATCCTCCTTTTCCAGGCAATAAGCATACACATACCAAGACGCGCTCCTAAAAACTAATTTCACCGGTTCCGCTGTCCTATGGGAAATCTCTCCTTTCGCATTTGCATAGCCAAAGGTAATTTGTCTCCGATTCCATATCGCGTGCTTTACAATGTCAAAATTATCCTTTTCCTTCTTCGCGTTGCCCCAACCGCCAAACTCAATCTCAATCCAGTTTTCCGATGCATTTCCTAACATCGTTTGCAGCTTCGCCAGAATCTCTTCATTTTCATTTGGACGCACTGCCGCAACCGCCTGCAAACCAGACAACAGAAGCCGCTTCTCATCCATGGTCATTACGCCCTTATCCAGCACATACTCTTCCATCAGGCGAACGCCACCACCATGTCCACGTTCCGTATAAATCGGAATTCCCGCAACCGATAAAGTATCCAAATCCCTTAATATGGTTCGCGTCGATACTTCAAAGTGTTCCGCCAATTCTTTGGTGGTTACCTGCTTTCTATCCATTAACAAATAGATAATCTCAAACAATCTTCCTGTTTGCATTTTCCATCCCTCATTATTTTTAAATATGACACACAGTTGTCACATTTACTATATTATACTAGGCTCTGGAAAAAGAAAAGAAACAAAAAACATATTTTTCGGAGGGAAACACAAATGAATTATGAAATCGTAAAATTAGAGGAAAAGAAACTGGCAGGCTTTTGCGCACGCACCAGCAATGCCGCTCCAGACATGAGCGAAACGATCGGAGGCTTGTGGAAACAGTTGTTTGAAACAGGAACCTTCTTCACTTTAGAAAACAAGGTAAATGCATATTCCATTGGCTTATATTCCGATTACGAAAACAGGGAGATGGGCGACTACGACATCACCGTAGGCTGTGAAGTATCTGACTTCTCTAAAGTGCCAGAAGGAATGACTACCAAGACCATCCCAGCAGGAAACTATGCAAAATTCGTCATCTTCGGTGACATGCAGGAGGCTGTTGGCCAGGCATGGGCTGAAATCTGGCAGCTCCCACTTGAGCGTACCTTTACTGGAGATTTTGAGGAGTATGTCTCTTCCAACGAGACTGGACCTGCAGAAATTCATATTTATATTGCGGTGAAATAAAGAGGATTTTAAAATTGTGGGAAATGTGGGAAGTGCATTTGAAAATAGGGGATTAAAGTAAGAAGACTATGGCAGAAACTGCCATAGGCTGCTTGTGTATCACTTGATTAATCAAGCTCAATTCCTTCTGTTTTCACAGTATCAAGAGAAAAATTAACACGACTATTAACTCTTGTCACCAAAGGATGTTTTCCACAAAAATAACCACTGTACTCAGAATCATAGACTCTATAAGCACCATACTCTCCTCCAGATCCATATGTATTAGGTACCCCAGTAATCGTAAAGGAAGAACTGCCATCAGTTGTAGGGGCATAATACCATACAGCGTACTTATTTGCATCTAATACACATGTGTTATCCTCCGATTCGCCTGCAAAATGCGAACAAATTCCTACGTCATTTGTTCCATTCGGATCAAGTTTATTAATTGTCTCCATATAGCGCTCTATCTCATCACGTTCAAGCTTTACCAAGCTTACAAAATCATAACCTTCGCCTATCTTCATTTCAGAAAAACGTCCTACCCCTGAGATTGAAATGGTCTCTTCTTCTACATAATTGCCTGTATTGTCCGTCTTCGCTGTAATTGTATACGTTGGATTTGCTTCTGGAAAATCTTTTGTAGTCATTTTGCCCATAGCTTCCATCACTTTATCTTTAAGTGAAGTAAAGTCATATGTACAATATTGTCCATAACTTTCACGGTCAACAATTGGATGTTCAAACCATTCCTTATCTATCATTGTCTGATATAAATCTTTCAATCCGAACATACCACTTGCGACGGCTTCCCAATAATTTTCTCTCAGTTCTTTAAGTTTGATTAGCATTTCTTCATCACTAAGTTTCGCTGCTTCGCCTAAAGTAAAATAAGTTCCAAGGCCATCTGAACATATATTATAAACATCTACCTTTCCATCTTTTATTACAAGAGCCTTTGTTATATATGTGTCTTTTCCAATTTCTTTATCATCTTTCAAATAGTACCATATCGCATCTGTTTTAAAGCATTGACTTAGCGAAGTTTCCTCTGCAAATCCTTTCTTTAAATCTACTTCTTCGGTTGATTCGCTCTCATCTCGAATACTTTCTGTAGATACAGAGTCTTTTCCACAACCGGTTACTGATAAAATTAATGTACCTATTAGCATAGCATTGAATAATGCTTTTCTTCTTAATAATTTGTTTTTCATATGTTTCCTCCAATTCTACTCATCTAATAATTGCGTATCATTTAGTTCATGCCACTCGATTTTTTGTGTATGATCTTTCTGTTGAAATGCTGCGGCTTCTGGTGAGTCCATCTGAAACTCCTCCTTCATTGTTTCTACTAGTTCACCATTTTCAACACGATATCTAGTTACGTATGCCTGCCCACTTCCACTTAACCAATAGTATTCTTGTATTTCATTCCCCGGATCCAGAACAGACAAGAATCCTCTACTTCCACCAGCAGATGCTACTCCTTCTGATACTGATTTTGTGCATTTCCATGCAGTTTTTGTATTCGAATCATACTGATAGATGTAAGCAGTTGCCCAATTATCTTCATCAATTTCTACCAATAATTCTGGAATATCATCTGCATCCAAATTCAAAAGCGTATAACGATAAGAAATATTTGCAGTGCTTCCCCATTCTCCTAAAGATTTTCTATATAAAGCATCATTATCTAAAGTGAATTCAAGAATATTTCGATATAGACTTTTCCACAATGGAATACCATCTATACTGGATTCTATTTTTTTAATTTGAAATCCTGAATCTTTCTTTTCCAAGGTAGCTCTTCTCTTGTAGTTGGCGTCTGCTTCTGATCCTTCTCCTGTACATTGGTGATGATACCGAACATTGTATTCGACAATCATTTCTTTATCATTATACTTTGCCGACGTAATTTCACCTTCATATGAATATGGACAAGTTACCAAAGCTACTTTCACCTGTTTATCGTCAGCTGTAACTCCCATTCCTCTAAACCCAGGCGAAAATATATTGTCACCATACACAAGGAACAAATTATTAACTGAGTTAAGGGAATAATTAATCTCTCCATTTGCTAAATCCTTTGCGATCACTTCTATTTTGTCAAATGTTTTGTCGTTTGAATTGTTCAGTATAAAGATATTTGCCATACTATCATTATCTACTATTCCGTCTGACATTGTTTCTGGACCACATGCGAGCAGCACTGTGAGATCATCCTTAGTTATTCCTCCAGCTAGTATTTTTTCATAATCTGAATCCGTTACCTCAATCCATTCATTGTCTTTCACTACTGGAGAAATAGCCGCTGTAGAGTCTGAAGCACTATTTGAATTATTATTCTGATTTATTTTCGCTACTCCCGTAGCCACGCCACCAATCACAGCAATCCCTGCCACAGCTACTACAACTTTTCCTGCTACTGTGTGAAGAAAGCCCTGTTTAACTCCTTGCTTAATACCTTCCTTCGCTACGCCTTTTGCAACCGTTTCCTTGCCTACCACCTTATTGGTAATGTTTGCGCAGGTTGTGGTCGGTACTGCAGTTGCCGCATAGGCTTCCATATCGGTGTGCAAGAAAGCAAATAAGAGTGCAACGGGTGTAATACTGTAGAACTTGTAACCTTTCTTTTCCATCGCCTCCGCTTTTGCTTTTATGTTCTTTCTACCGTAGTTTAGTCTGCTCTTTACAGTATTTTCACTGCATTCTAGGGCTTCCGCTATCTCCTTAATGCTCTGTTCCTCCAGGTAGAACATCATCATGCAAAGTCGCTGCTCATCGGATAAGGAATCCAACAGTTCCTGGACGATTTCCTGTGTTTCCTTTTGCGTGTAGGCTTCCTCTGGGAGCTTCTCGATTTTATCCTCCTCGATATTATCTTCCCACTGCTCTTTCTTATCTGCCTCTGAATTCATATCTGAGAATAAGATTGGATTATTCTTTGCCAGCGCATTTTTTGCGGTATTTGCAACAATCTGTCCCAACCAGCTTGGAAAGGACTCTGGCTTATGCAAGGTATCCAGTTTGGAAAATGCCTTGATATACGCCTCTTGCAATATGTCCTCTGCCTCTGCATCACTTTTCATGTATTTCTTTGCAACGTAAAACTTGTCGGTATATGTTTTCTGATATAGGAATTCAAATCCCTTTTCGTTGCCTTCAAGGGCTAACTCTATGGCCTGTTGATAGTTCATTTTCTTTTATTCATCCTCACGTTTTTATAAATTTGGTCTCGCTTCACTGGATTAATGTAGAATTCTTTCTTTTCCTTCTTCATCAATTCGCAAAGTAGACGAATCACGTCCTTTTGTTTCATCTACACCCTCCTATTTTGAAATTCTTGCTCTTACTCTATAGGACAGGTGTAGATGTTAAAAAGTTCTATTCACTTTTTGTTTTTTTATTTTTTATTTTCTCCACCATATAACTGATGGCGCCTGCAAATGTAAGCACTGCTCCCAATAAAAGAAGATACACTCCGAATCCCATGGAAATATTTCCAATTCTTGAGTTCTGCGCAATCATATCACTTGCTGAGATATAGTCGCCAACTGCTGCCACTAGTGTCAAGGAAGAAGCGATTAATGATAAAATTGCCTTATGGAAAAGGGCGATAATTGCCAATAGAATAAATAACACTAAAAATATGATTCCATCTGGCTGTGAAATCAATTTTAAGCTATTCATTTTCTTAAGCGCAGATATAATATATTCGTCTCCCCGTACAATTGGGAGAAGCAATGAAATAATTCCTAGCAAGCTTCCTCCCCAGCATAAATAAGTTCCTACATTGATTTTCTTTTGTAAATTGTTCATGTTATAATCCTCCTATTTGTTCATAAAATATTTTTGTGTGTTTTGTTGATTCTTTTGTTTTACCCACATGATTTCTACCGCTCCTTTCGGGGTTTTCTTTCTTACAGTAAAATCATATCATGCAGAATATGTCGGTCGTAAAATTTACGGTTAATTTTAGTATTCGCCTTTTCTCTATTCGTATACCGTATATTTCAAATCAACAAACTCACAGATTTTGCATGTATCTTCTAGCACCGATCCATGTAATGGATCATCTTTTGAAGTAAAATCCGCACTTTCTCCAGGTCGAATTTCCTCTATCCTAGCATCTAAGATATTAGAATAACTTCCATCCTCATCAAGCAACCTTACTCCAATGATTACATTATGCCATACCTTATCCGTGTTATTTTTAATGGTTCCTTTTCCTACAGGAAACGATGCATCGGAACCGAAATGAAGATTTGTTATTTCATACCCACCATCCTCTTTCGTTTTCGTAACTGGTTGCGGAGTTTTATTACCGCTATCCTCTGTGATATCGCTATCTGATTGAGGTATGCTATTGCTTCTATCCTCTGTGATGTCGATATCTGATTGAGGGATTTCGTTTTCCGTGGATTCGACTACACTTATGGTCGTATCTAGATACTCTTCATGCTGTGTATTTGTAACCCCAAGAAAAAAAGCGACTATAATATTAACTATGAATGCCAGTATAAAAACAAGAAATAGTGCGAATTTAGCTTTCTTTCTATACACATCATGACACATAAAGACAATTAGTATTATAAACATCCAACCTGCGTTACTGAGTAAAGCATAGGGAATTGCACCTGTCGTTTTCTCTAATTTAGTTATTGCATAAATATAATTTATAATAAAAGAAACAATAGATGCCAAACTGTATAAGGCAGATGCCTTAACTCGTTCTGGTTCATCTAAGTAATATTTTGTAATTAATAGAATTATAACCAAATGTTCCATATGCTTTATTCTCCCGATGTGGTCAAATTGTCACATTCGTTCCAATTAAATTTCCCACAAATTATCCTTTTCTTTGTTTCATTTCCGTCTATGAAAGGACATCCCAGTTTCTCCTGATATGTAACCAGTCTTTTTCCTCCTTTTACATTTTTATAAATTTAATATCCTTTGATAGAACGTTCCAAATCTTTGCTAAACACATTAATTGCCCCTAATGATAAAACAAGTAATATTAGCATTGGTATTACAAACACAATGAACATTGATTTCATTAGTTTTTTGCAGTAGTGCTTTGTATTGCATCACTAACTCTTACGTCGTTTTTTACGCCTTTAATGTTTAAAAACGCTTTCAAAACATTTCCTGTAATCACAATTGCAATAACAAACAAGATAAGTTCACAGAATAGA
>JAZUHO010000015.1:0-52568 GCA_045641745.1 Agathobacter sp.
GTACAGTTTCAAGCACCAATTGCGATTCGTTATCCAAGAGGGAATGCTTACGATGGGTTAAAGGAGTATCGTGCACCAATCAATTACGCAAAAAGCGAGATTATTTATAAGGAAGAGGGCATTGCGTTATTTGCACTGGGATGAATGGTTAAAGTTGCGGAAGAAGTGCGCAGACAGCTGAAAGAAAAGGGACTTTCTTGTACGATGATAAATGCGCGTTTTGCTGTGCCTTTTGACAAGATGGCAATCCGTGATTTGGAAGAAAAACATGCGCTGTTAGTGACAATGGAAGAAAATGTAGAAAGCGGAGGATTTGGAGAACATATTCAAAGCTTTATTAAGACGGAAAACCTCAATCTCGAAATGTTATCCATTGCGCTTCCAAATTGTTATGTAGAACATGGAAATGTAGATATATTGAAAAAGGAATTGCGTGTGGACGCAGATGCTATCGTAGAACGCATTTTGGAAAAGATGAAATAAAATACAAATAACTTGCATTTATATACAAAAAGTAAGAAAATGTTTGTAAATAGACAAGAGAGGCAATATGAAAGAAAGATTAGATGTTTTATTGGTAAATAGAGGTCTTGCTCCTTCAAGAGAGAAAGCGAAGACTATGATTATGGCGGGAAATGTTTTTGTCAACAACAATCGAGAAGACAAGGCTGGATCCACCTTCCCAGATGATTGTCAGATTGAAATTCATGGCCAAACTTTAAAATATGTGAGCCGTGGTGGCTTGAAGCTTGAGAAAGCTATGACACATTTTGGCATTACATTGGATGGTAAGGTGTGCATGGATATTGGAGCAAGCACAGGTGGATTTACGGATTGCATGCTGCAAAATGGAGCTTCAAAGGTATATTCCGTAGATGTTGGATACGGACAGTTTGCATGGAAATTACGCCAGGATCCAAGGGTTGTTTGTATGGAGAAAACCAATATCCGTTATGTGACGCCAGAAGATATCGATGACGCGTTAGACTTTGCCTCTGTGGATGTTTCATTTATTTCTTTAATGAAGGTTTTGGTTCCGGCCCGTGCTCTTTTGAAAGAGCATGGACAGATGGTGTGTTTAATTAAACCACAATTTGAAGCTGGAAGAGAAAAGGTTGGAAAAAAAGGCGTTGTGCGTGACAAGTCAGTGCATGAGGAAGTGATTCAAAATATTGTAACATTTGCTCTTGAAAATGGGTTTAGTGTGCACAATCTAGAATATTCTCCAATCAAGGGACCAGAGGGAAATATAGAGTATCTTGTATATATTGAGAAAGAGGATAATCCTGTAAAGGAGGAGTCAGTATCTGTTCATGAAATCGTAGAACAGGCGCATGGACAGCTTGATAAATAATAATGCGAAATTTTGTATTGATTACCAATGAAGTAAAGGATTTAAATTTAAGATTAAGTAAGAACATGGTGTCATATATTCTTGACAAAGGCGGAAAAGCAAGCATTTTGTTGAGTAATATTGAGACAGATGAAAAGGATTTTTTATTGGAGGAAATTCCTGCTGATACGGAGGCTGTTTTTGTATTAGGAGGAGATGGCACCTTGATTCGTGCGGCTACAAAAGTGGAAACCTTGCAAATCCCGGTGATTGGAGTTAACTTGGGAACACTAGGTTATCTTTGTGAGCTTGAGGAAAAGAATGTATATGAGGCAATCGACTTATTGATGCAGGATTCCTATATGATTGAGGATCGCATGATGCTAGTGGGGAAAAAAACGGATTCGGAACAGGTTCGTGTTGCACTGAATGATATCGTCATTCATAGAATGGGAGATTTGTCTATTCTTTCCTTAAAGGTATATGTAAACGGGCAACTTCTGAATACTTATTTAGCAGATGGAATGATTGTTGCTACCCCAACGGGGTCAACTGGTTATAATATGTCAGCTGGTGGACCAATTGTGGATCCGAAGGCAAAGATGTTATTGCTTACGCCAATTAATGCACACAATTTAAATTCCAAGAGTATTGTGTTGGCGGCGGAAGATGTAGTGGAAATTGAGGTAGGAGTTCGCAGAAGTCAAAAGGATGAACAGGCTGGAGTGAGCTATGATGGTGATCATGTGGAACGAATCGGAGTGGGAGATCGCGTGAGAATAACACAGGCAAAGCATTACTCCAAATTCTGTAAACTGAGTAATCAAAGTTTCCTGGAAATATTGCGAAAGAAAATGGAAATTTACAATTAAGGGAAGCTTTTATTGATACCTATATGTACCAATAATAAAGTGGAGGTTTTATGAAAACAAAAAGACAGACTAAGATATTAGAGTTGATTCAAAAAAATGAAATTGAGACACAGGAAGAATTATCTGAATATCTGGTAAAGGAAGGATATCAAGTGACACAGGCAACTGTTTCTCGTGATATTCGAGAATTGAAGCTTACAAAGGTTGCAATGCATAATGGTAAGCAAAAGTACGCGTCTTTAATCGAATCAAATGGAGATATGACAGAACGCTATATTCGTGTATTCCGAGATGGATTTGTGTCCATGGATATGGCTATGAATATACTGGTAATTCGTACGGTTGGAGGAATGGCAAGTGCAGTATGTGCAGCTTTGGATGCGATGCAGATGAAAGAAATCGTGGGAACCTTAGCAGGAGAAGATACGGTAATGTGCGCGATTCGAACCGTAGAAGATACCACTGAGGTTATGAAGAGACTTCGCAAAATTGTAGAATAGTAATGTCGTGCTATTACTGGGAGAGTAGAAGGAGAGGCTATGTTACAAAATCTACATGTAAAGAACCTTGCCCTTATCGATGAGGCAGAGGTTGATTTTTCTTACGGATTAAATATTTTAACTGGAGAGACAGGTGCTGGTAAATCCATAATCATTGGTTCCATCAATCTTGCATTGGGGGAAAAGGTGCCAAAGGAGATGTTGAAGGAGAATGGAGAACCTTCTTTAGTAGAACTTGTCTTTCATGTAGACAATGACAAGACAATTGAAGCATTGCGTGAATTGGATGTTGAGGTGGAAGATAATACAATCATATTAAGCCGTAAGATTTCTGCTGGAAGAGCGGTGGGAAAGGTAAATGGAGAAGCAGTATCGGTGTCACAGATGCGTGCTATTGCATCGCTTTTGATTGATATTCACGGGCAACATGACCATCAATCGCTTGGAAATAAGAAAAAGCAGCTAGAAATTTTGGATGCCTATGCGAAAGATAAGGTGGACATTTATAAAGAGCCTTTGGCACAGGTGTATGCTAATTATCGACAACTTGAGGAGGCTTTTCGAACTTCCAATGTGGGAGAGGATGAGAGAAAGCGAGAGTTAGCACTTCTTGAATATGAGGTGAAGGAAATCGAAGAGGCTCAGCTTGTCATCGGCGAAGACGAGGAATTGGAGGCTAATTTCCGTAAATATGCAAATGGCAAAAAGATTATGGAAGGTGTAACGGCTGCTTATTCCATAACAGGCGGAGAGATGGAAAGTGCATCAGAACAGATTGGACGTGCAGTTCGTGAATTGTCTATGGTGGCAGAATATGATGAGGCAGTAGAAGAATTGAGCAATCAACTAGCTGAAATCGATAATCTTTTAAGTGATTTCAATCATGAAATTTCTGGATATATCAATAATGTGGAATTTGACGGAGAAGCCTTTTATGAGATAGAAAAGAGACTGGATTTGTTGAATCATTTGAAGTCTAAATACGGAAATACCATAGAAGAAATTTTAGAAGAGTATACAAAAAAGAGTGAGCGAGTTGCGCAACTAAATGACTATGATACTTATTTAGATAAGCTAAAGATTGACAAAGAGAAGGCACAGAAGGAATTAGAGCAATTATGTGGCGCGTTATCCCAAGCAAGAAAGGAAGCTGCGAAGGAGATGACAAAGTCCATTGCAGAAGCGTTACAAGATTTGAATTTCTTGGATGTCGTGTTCGAAATGCGTTTTGAGCGAACCAGTGATTATACAGCAAATGGATTCGATGATGCAGAGTTTTATATTTCTACGAATCCAGGCGAACCGGCAAAACCATTAGCAAAGGTGGCATCTGGTGGTGAGCAATCCCGTATTATGCTGGCAATCAAGACGGTTATGGCAGAATCGGATGAATTAGAAGCTTTAATTTTTGATGAAATTGACACCGGAATCAGCGGACGAACTGCGCAGATGGTGTCGGAAAAAATGAACGTACTTAGTCGGAATCATCAGATTATCTGCATTACACATTTGCCACAAATTGCAGCCATGGCAGATACGCATTTTCTAATTGAAAAAGAGGTTAGCAACCAGACGACCTATTCGCATATTCGCTGCCTATCCGAAGATGACTCCGTGTCAGAGCTTGCGAGAATGTTAGGTGGCGTTGAAATAACGGAAGCTGTAATTCAAAACGCAAGAGAAATGAAGCAGATGGCTTATTCAAAAAAATAGAATGAAAATGATGTGTGTTTCGCATACTAAATCTGAAAAGGAGGTTTGGTATGCGATTTTTTTATGATATGGAGTCGGTAAAAAAAGGAGCGAAAAAGGGCGCAGCAATCACCTTTTTTCTGTTTTTCTTATGGGGGCTATTGTGGTACTATTTTGAACTTCCTACAGAACTTACAACAGATTCCATGGAATCGTTGCAGGAATTATCATTTGGAAATGGTATGGTTCATTTAAATGACAAACAGCTGAACCAGGCAACCCTGGAGGTAATGTCTCTGCAGCAAGTGGTGCAAACAAAGCAGCCCTTGGAATATGAGATGGAATATTGTGTTGGGATGTTTCCAATAAAAAATGTGAAGGTAAAAGTCGTAAATCCACAAAAGGTCTACCTGGGTGGAGATCTGGTGGGGATATATGGAGAAACAGAAGGCGTTCTCGTACTTGGAACAACAAGAGTGGAAAATGATAATGGGATTTTTGAGACACCTTCAGAGGGAAAGCTGGAAAGAGGAGACTATCTTTTGGAGATAGATGGAATTAAGGTGAATGAAAAGGAAAAAATAAGGGAATGTGTAGGAAAATGGGCAGAAAAAAAGGCGAAGGAGGACGGCAAAGCCATTACTATCACATACCTGCACAAAGGAGAAATAGAAAAAACGCAGATTACGCCCTGCTATTCAGAAGGTGAGTATTATTTGGGGTTATGGGTAAAGGATGATTTGGCAGGAATAGGAACCCTTACATTTATTAGTAAAGACTGGGAATTTGCGGCTCTGGGACATGGAATGGGAGATGGAGAGACGGGAACAATTCTTACGATGGGGGAAGGCGATATCTTCATGGCAAAACAAAGCGGGGTAGTGAAAGGACAACGCATGGAACCGGGTTCTATTTCCGCAGGAATTCGGTTTGGAAAAGAGACGTATTTGGGAGAAATTACAAGAAATTCCTCATTGGGAATTTATGGAACCCTCAACGAAAATGGAAAAAAGAAGACCCTGAATGGAAAAGAATTGGTTGAGGTAGCATATAAGCAGGCAATTGAAAAAGGAAAAGCCTATTTGGTATCGAGTGTTAGTGGAAAAAACGAAGCATATGAGATACGAATCATAAAATGCAATTTGAACGAGAAGAATTCAAACAAAGGCATTACGTTTGAAGTGACAGACGAAAAATTGCTTGAATTAACTGGTGGTGTGATACAAGGAATGAGCGGAAGTCCTATTATTCAAAATGGAAGATTGATAGGAGCAGTAACACATGTGTTTATTGAAGATCCTACAAAAGGATATGGAATATTTATCGAAGAGATGTTGGAAAATAGTAAATAAAATTATCCGCACCTGTAAGCGAAGGGCTATAGGTGCGGATATTCATTCGACAGATTATTTCACAAATAAAGGTATGGGCTGTTAAACTTCTTTACACATATATTCACGCTCTATAAATGCAAGTAAAAGAAGAATACCAGAATTCCAGTAAATGGTAACTTCGTTTGTAGAATAACTTTCTGTCATGTCTGCAATTGCTTTGGCAGGTGGGGTATTTTGGGTGAAAATACCTTGTACGACTTCATCTGCAAGCCAGCTGCATGGTCCACCAGAGAGCATTCCTGGCATTGCGCGACCAAGAAAGATAGATGGTCGGTGATGCGGACGTAGAATTGCTTGCGTTCCACAACCTGTAACATAACAAAGCCCCATAGGATTACGACCTAAAAGGTAGTGCAACTGCTGACAAGCTGCGTCAAAATACTTTTCCTCGCCAGTGAGGAAGTAAGCATCGTAAAGATGAATTCCGTTTAGAGCGACACATAAATTACTTCCCCATGTGTATTCATCTGCAAAAAGAGCAGTGTGGAAACCGTCTAAAGAAGATGCTTGCATACGCTTATCAGCAAGCTGACACATTTCTTTGACAATGCGGTTGCGTACTTCTTGGTTGATTGGATAGCTACAGGTGAGATAGGCTCGATTGCCATAGCTTCCCATATCTTCCCAACCGTACCCGTGCCAAATTTTCTCAGAAGCAATGCGAAGAAAATCAGTATGATATTTGCTATCACCGAAGGCTTTATATAATTCAGCACTTGCCCAGTAGGTCTCATCAATATCGCAACTATCGCAATATTCTCCGGTCACGATTCCATCTGGATTGTGAAAACCGCCAGGAAGTGAAAGGGTGGCAAGTGACTCGTAAGCAGCTTTTGACGCCTTTTCCAAGCGAAGTGCGTAAGAAGCATCATATGATTTAAAAAAGCGAACGGCCATAGCCATTACTGCTGCAAAATCTGCAGTTGCTGTTACAGATACTGGACTTAGCAGGATAGGATCCGTTTCTTCTTCTGGCATGATAAAACCACAGAAGCTTTTACAAGTAGCTTTGTGATAAACGGCGCCATCGTCACGCTGCAGCTTTAACATCCAGTCAAGCTCATATTTCACTTCACTGAGATAGTCTGGAAGTGTTTGCGAGGTTGGATTGTTATACTGCATTACAAAATCGGGGTTATATTCATAAGCCAAGAGAAGCTGAGCGACTGTCATGGCTGCAGGAACAATATAGCGGCCATAATCTCCCGCATCGTGCCAACCACCAGAAACCTCAATTTCACCGTCGCTACCGTATACATAAGCCTTGGAGGTATGACAAGCCTTATGCGCGAACATACCAGCCTGCTCGTGGGAAAGGTCACAGCCACATCTTTGTAAATAGAAAAATTTCATTAGTTGTTGGTAAAGAGAATCGTATGCCGTAGCATGGATTACAAAAGTGTCAGATTCACTATGGGATTGTGTAATGATGTAATATCGACCGGGTTCCTGTATCGAAGAAAAGTCGCCGATATAGACGATCTCTTGTGAAGCAGGAGTTTCTATTCTTTCGGAAGCAACTCCCTCATAGACAACGGAACCGTCACTTTTACATACCTTGAATGGAACTTCTTCGGATGCAACAAAGCTAGCATATTTTTTCATTGCAGGAAGATAACCGCATTGATTGATGAAAACTGATTGATACATATTTGCTCCTTCGCTTTTGCTCTAGTTGTTTTTCTAGATTCATTATCCCAAAATGGCTGTAAAGCATATATTAGTATGATGTGTTTTATGACAAAATCGTGACATTTTGCAAGGTTTTGTGACATTTCGCAGGGATTTTATTTGACTATAAAAAATAGGAGTTTTATACTAGTAATGACGGCTCAAAAATGGGAAATGAGCATATGAAAGGGCACATTATGAGAAAAACTTTGGAATTGCAGGAGATAATAAATAGAACAATTATGGGGCGTTTCTATTTTTCTATTCACTTATTGGATTTCAGCGACGAAAAACTGATTCGAATAAATATGGAAGGAAAAGAAGAGGCGGATTTTTTTGGCGAAGAGAGACCGCTTGCGGAGTCTATTGATGAATACGCAAAGAAATGCTTGATAGAAGAAGATCAAGCATTCTACGTGAATGGATGTAAAAGGGAAAACTTACTTCAGAAATTTGACGAAAATCGTCAATATTCTTTGTATGCACATTTTTATAGGAAAGATGGCGAAATGAGCTTGGCCCGATACAAATTTTATGAACTGAAGTCAAATGCGGAACTGGTTCTGATGATGGGAGAAGAATGTAAGGAAGAACATCGTGTGCGGGAGAAACTAGAGGGTGTTAATCGCATACTAAAAAAAGTAAATGAATCCCTTGCGGCACAAATGTCTATCATTGGTTCGTTAAGTTCTATTTATCTGTCTTGTTATCACATTAATGTGCAGAATGATACGTATGAGGAATTACATGCAAAAAAATATATCAAAGCGGTAATTCCAGGGGAAGGAATGGCTCAAACAACATTAAATCACTTTATTGAAGAATTTGTGCAGGAAGTATTCAGTGATTATGTGAGAAGCTTTGTAGACATGTCTACGTTAGACAAGAGGCTGAGTGACAAAAAGGTCATTAGCCAGGAATATGTAAGCAAATTTGGATTTTGGGTTCGCATCATGTTTATTCCGGTAGATAAGGATGCAAATGGAAAAATTCGTGAGGTTTTGTTTCTTTGCCAGGATGTTACGCATGAGCATAATATGGATCAAAGAATGTCACGACAGCTCTATGATGATATTCAAATGCAAAATAAGATTCTTGAAAGAGAACGAAAAATGTATCGGGATGCCTTAATTAGTGACAGCGTATTTAGTTATACCGTAGATGTAACAGATGGATTGCTTTTGGAGCGTTATGTTACGGAGAGTGGATTGAATATTTTACAAATGTTAGAATTATCCGCTCCAGTGAAGTATGACTTTTATAATGAACAGGTAACCAGATATTTTAATGCACGCTTTTTACGAGAAGACGGTCTAGCCCCTTTTCTTTGTGAAAATATGGCAAAGGAATATGAAGAGGGAAAGACAACGATTGAATTGGAATACTATATACCAAGTTTAGATAGGTATTTTCGTTCGACCGCATTGCTTTCAACAGACGATGGAAATGGTCATATTATGGCATTTATCATTGGAAGAGATATCACACAAATTCGAAAAAGCGAAGAGGACACAAAGCTTGCATTAAAACAGGCATATGAGGCTGCAAATCAAGCAACTGCGGCAAAGACCAACTTTCTTTCGAGCATGAGTCATGACATCCGAACACCAATGAATGCAATTATAGGAATGACAGCTATCGCACAAAGCCATATTGAGGATAAAGAACGCGTTAAGGATGCTCTGACGAAAATTGATACCTCTAGTAGGCATTTGCTTGGACTCGTAAATGAAGTTTTGGATATGTCTAAGATAGAATCAGGAAAAGTAGATTTAAACGAGAAAGAGTTTAATTTGCGAGAATTACTTACCAATCTATTGCATATGATGATGCCTCAGGCGGAAAATCGTGGGCACAAGCTAAGTATGGTAATTACAGAGCTGAAACATGAAAATGTGATAGGGGATAGCTTACGTATTCAACAAGTATTTGTGAACATTTTGGGAAATGCAATTAAATATACGCCAGAGGGCGGAACTCTTAAAGTAATTGTTTCAGAGAAAAAAACCAAGAGCAATTGTGTAGGATGCTATGAGTTCATTTTTGAAGATAATGGAATCGGAATGACGAAAGAATTTATGAATAAGATTTTTGAACCATTTTCAAGAGCAGAGGACTCTCGCGTGAGCAAAGTACAGGGAACAGGTTTAGGAATGTCAATTACCAAGAGTATTGTGCAATTGATGAATGGAAATATTCAGGTAGAAAGTGAAGAAGGAAAAGGCTCTAAATTTACAATCACCATTGCGCTAAAATTGAGCGATGAAAAGGTGACATTGGAAGAAAATCATAGCAGTACAAAAGGAGAATATAGTTTTATAGGAAAAAGAATTCTTCTTGTAGAGGACAATGATATTAACCGTGAGGTGGCACGAACGATTTTAGAAGGAACGAACGTCTTCATAGAAGAGGCAAAGAATGGAATAGAAGCCCTGCACAAATTCAAGGAAAGTGAAATTGGGTATTACGATTTGATTTTGATGGATGTTCAAATGCCAATGATGAATGGATATCAGGCAACAGAAGAAATCCGTAGGCTAGAGCGAAGCGATGCAATTTATATTCCAATTATTGCAATGACAGCAAATGCATTCGCAGAGGATGTACAAGCGGCAAAGGAAGCTGGCATGAATGAACATTTGTCGAAACCAATAGAAGTTGCGGTATTGATGCGAACTATGCAGAAATGGTTATACAAAAATTAGAGAATAAAAAATATTTTATATATCTTTAAGATTTCGTTCGTTGTATTTTACCAGGGCTAGTGATAGCATAGGGATATTCATGTGTTTCATATGAAAATAATGGGGAGAGAGGAAAAGTATGGTACAAATATTCAAAAATATGCGTCCCTATTGGAAGTTTATTCTTGCGATTCTTGTGTTTTTGGTAATACAGGCTATTTGTGATTTGTCATTGCCACAATACACTTCCAATATTATAGACGTGGGAATTATGAATAAGGGGGAAGAAAATGTTCTCCCTGAGAAACTGACAGAAGAAGATTATCAGATGGCACAGATTATGATGCTTTCAGGGGAAAAACTTATGTTTACCTCCTGCTATGAGAAGATGGAAGCGGAATATGTAAGAACAGTGGACACGGAACTGTTGGAGGAGGCCCAGGAGGAATTACTGCTTCCATTGGTTATGGTATATCAGATGAAACAATCAGATGTACAGGCGAACAACAGTAACATGACAGAAGAAGAACTGGCACAGTATCAGCAGGTAATGCTTGCACTCCAAGCAGGGAGTATGACGGATGACATGCTAAAGCAGATGCGAAGCAAGCTGCAGGAACAGGTGGATACGATTGGAGCCTCTACTTTGCGGTCTATGGGTGTTGCTTATGCAGTAGCTTGCGATGAGAACGCTGGCATAGATATGGAAAAGAAACAAATGAATTATATGTGGTCAACTGGTGCAAAGATGCTTGGAGTTTCCTTAATCATGGCAGTGGCTGCTATTATTGTAGGCTATTTGGCTTCAAGAGTGGGTGCTGGAGTAGGAAGAGATCTTCGTCAAAAAACCTTTGCAAATGTGGTTCGCTATTCCAACACAGAAATGGACCGCTTTTCTACTGCATCCTTGATTACGCGAAGCACGAATGATGTGCAACAGATTCAGATGGTCACAGCTATTTTTCTTCGCATGATTTTATACGCACCAATTATGGGAGTGGGGGGAGTCATTAAGGTTGCACAAACAGGAGCCGGCATGGGCTGGGTGATTGGCCTTGCCATTGTTGTGATTCTAGGATTTGTTGGACTACTTGTTGGAATTGCAATGCCAAAATTTAAGATTATGCAGCAGTTAGTGGATAAAGTAAATTTAGTTTCCCGCGAGATTTTGACAGGACTTAGCGTTATTCGAGCATTCGGAAGAGAAAAGGAAGAGGAAGCGCGCTTTGATGTAGCAAACCGTGAGCTTACCAAGACACAATTGTTTACCAATCGTGTTATGACCTTTATGATGCCAGGAATGATGATGGTAATGTATTGCTTTACACTTTTGATTGTCTGGGTATCCGCACATCGAATTAACGATGGATATATGCAGGTTGGAGCAATGACAGCTTTTATCACCTATGCAATGATGATTGTTATGTCATTCTTAATGCTGACTATGATGTCAATTATGATGCCGAGAGCAGGTGTGGCAGCGGACCGAATCAAAGAAGTAATGGATACAGAAAGTAGTATAGCTGACGTAAAAGAAGCAAAGCAATTTGCAGCACAAAAGGGTGTAGTAAAATTTGAACATGTATATTTTGCATATCCGGAAGCAGAGGAAGATGTTCTTTCCGATATTGACTTTGTGGCAGAACCAGGAAAAGTTACAGCGATTATTGGAAGTACGGGATGTGGTAAGTCGACACTTGTAAATCTATTGCCACGTTTTTATGACGTGAGAGAGGGAGCGATTACCATTGATGGTATGGATGTACGTGAGGTAAAACTGAAAGAACTCCGCGATAGTATTGGATTTGTACCACAGAAGGGAATTCTTTTCTCTGGAACAATCGCAAGCAATCTTCGATTTGGAAATAAGGATGCATCGGATGAATTGCTGGAAGAAGCAGCAGGAATTGCGCAAGCAACAGAATTCATTAGTGAGAAAAAAGAGAAATATGAAAGTGCAATATCACAGGGCGGAACCAATGTATCTGGCGGACAAAAGCAACGTCTGGCAATTGCAAGAGCAATTGTTAAACAGCCTAAAATCTATGTGTTTGACGACAGTTTTTCTGCATTAGATATGAAAACAGATGCGAAGTTACGTGCTGAGTTGGAACGAAAAACAAAGGATGCTACCGTTATTATTGTAGCACAACGTATTAGTACGATTTTGCATGCAGATCAAATTCTTGTATTGGAAGACGGTAGAATTGTCGGAAAAGGAAAACATGAAGAATTGCTTAAAACCTGTGAGGTATATGAACAAATTGCCAAATCACAGCTTTCCGAGAAGGAATTGGGACTAGATAAAGCAGAGGGAGAGGAGGTTACAAATGGCTGAGAATTATAAAGCAAACAGACCTCCAAGAAGAGGGCCAGGTGGTCGCATGATGCCTGGTGAGAAACCAAAGGATTTTAAAGGCTCTATTAGAAAATTAATTCGTTATCTTGGAAACTATATTGGCGCAATTATTGTGGTCATGGTGATTGCAGCAATTGCTACGGTTTTCTCTGTTGCAGGACCAAAAGTGATGGGAAAGGCGACTACCGCATTGGCAGAAGGCCTTATGAACAAGATTGCTGGAACTGGAGCCATTGATTTTGACTACATTGGAAAAATCCTGCTCTTTACCCTGGGTCTTTATTTGATAAGTGCAATCTTCAATTTTATGCAAGGCTGGATTATGTCTACCATTACTCAGAGAACCTGTTACCGATTGCGTAAGGATATTTCTGAGAAAATCAATCGCATGCCAATGAAATATTTTGAGAGCCGAACCTACGGAGAAGTATTGTCGCGTATTACGAATGATGTAGATACCTTGGGACAGAGCTTAAACCAAAGTATAACCACGATTATAACATCGGTGGCAACCCTGATAGGAACCATTGTGATGATGTTATCTATATCTCCACTCATGACTTTGATTTCTATGGTTATTTTACCAATTTCTATGTTTTTAATCTCTGTAGTTATGAAACGCTCGCAGAAGCATTTCAAAACACAGCAGGAATACTTGGGACATATCAATGGACAGGTAGAAGAGGTGTATGGTGGTCATCTTGTAATTCAAGCATTTAGCAAAGAAGAGGAAACTATCCAGACATTTAATAAGACCAATGATGTTTTATATCAATCCGCTTGGAAATCGCAGTTTTTGTCAGGATTGATGCATCCAATTATGGTATTTGTTGGAAATCTTGGATATGCAGGCGTTGCTATTTCTGGTGGGATTCTTGCGATTCGAAACGTGATTACGATTGGTGAAATTCAGGCATTTATTGTATATGTAAAGAACTTTACACAACCGATTCAACAATTGGCGCAGGTTATGAATCAGCTACAGTCTATGGCAGCTGCTGCCGAGCGAGTTTTCGCATTCTTAGAAGAGGAAGAGGAGGATGTTACGGTAGAGAATCCGGTGCTGCTTGATGAAATTCGAGGAGAAGTGGAGTTTTCAAAGGTTTCTTTTGGATACGATCCAGAGCAGACAATTATTCACGACTTTTCCATTCAGGTAAAGTCAGGACAGAAAATTGCAATTGTTGGACCAACTGGTGCAGGTAAGACAACAATAGTAAAGCTACTGATGCGCTTTTATGATGTGGATGAAGGTTCTATTAAAGTAGATGGACATGATGTGAGAGAGTATAATCGACATGATTTGCGAGATGCTTTTGGAATGGTGTTGCAGGATACCTGGTTATTTAAGGGAACGATTATGGAGAATATTCGTTATGGTCGTTTGGATGCAACGGATGAAGAAGTCATTGAAGCTGCAAAAGCGGCCCATGCACATCACTTTATCAAAACACTGCCAGGCGGTTATCAAATGGAGTTGAATGAAGAGGCAAGCAATGTATCGCAAGGACAGAAGCAGCTCATAACTATAGCAAGGGCTATTCTGGCGGATAACCGTATTATGATTTTGGATGAAGCAACTTCTTCGGTTGATACGAGAACAGAGGAGCGCATTCAAAAGGCGATGGATAATCTTATGAAGGGCAGAACGAGCTTTGTGATTGCACATCGATTAAGCACAATCCGAGATGCCGATACCATTTTAGTGATGAAGGATGGAGACATTGTGGAGCAGGGAAATCATGAGGAATTGCTTGCGCGTAATGGCTTCTACGCAGATTTGTATAATTCGCAATTTGAAGAAGCAGTATAAAAGATGAGCCAGAGAAGGCTACGGAAGAGAGAAAGCTTGAAATTAAGATTTCTATGACTTGCGTAGCCTTTTTTGCTGACAAAGACTATTCGATGGGAAAGTTTGCCTTTGGATGACAAAATTAAGGAAATGGAAAGCTTTTGTGTATGCATTGCTAATACTTATAGAATACAATGAGTGAAGAATCATCCTCTACTAAGTAATTCACTTTTGGATACGAAAAGGCATAGCAGATAAGTAGAAAAGTAAATGCAAATACAATGAGGAAGCGAAAAGGAGAAAAAACAAAAATGAAGAAACGATTGACTAAAGGCGTTACAATAGGATTTATATTTAGTACGGTCATAGTCTTATTGATTAACTATTTTTGGATTTCACCATGGAATATTCATTCGGTGGAATGCTGGTTAAAGGTATTTGTTTTCTTAACAATTTACGTGCTCAATAACTTACTATTTGTGAAGTCGATGGAAGGAAAATATCAAAGTGCTCTCAAGAATCGAGTGGCATATATCCCTCTGTATGCACTTCCAATTGTTCTTACGGGATTGGTAATAGGTGCATTATCAGGTGCTCAAATTTTTCATGCATCAGCTTATGCAAATTTAATTACCGTAGAAGAAGTGGAATCAAGTGGTGCAATCCTTATGGAAAAGGATGCGAAAAGTATCGCCCTTATGGATACGGCATCAGCACGACAGCTTGGTGATCGTGAAATAGGATCTATTAAGAATTTCTCAGCCTTTGACGTGAGTGACGAATATGTACAGCTGAATGTGAAGGGGGATGCGGTTAAGATTGCGCCATTAGAATATGCAGGATTTTTCAAATGGTTAAAGAACAAAGAGGCCGGAGTGACAGGCTATGTTACGGTATCGCCAACCACAATGACGGCTGACTATGTGGAATTGGAGGAAGGAATGCAGTACGTTCCATCCGCATGCTTTTCAAAGGATTTGGCGCGGCACATCCATAGAGCGTATCCAACCAAGATTTTTGATAATATGCATTTTGAAATTGATGAAAATGGCAAACCATATTATGTAGCTTCTGTGTACAAAAAGACAATTGGCCTTTTTGGAGGCGAAAAAGTATGTGGAGCTATCATTGTTAATCCAGTAGATGGTGAGTGCGAATATTACGATTTGGAAGAGATTCCGTCTTGGGTGGATTATGTAGTAGATGGCAATCTCATTTGTGAAATGTACAACAATGCATTCAAAAATAAGAATGGATACTGGAACGGAACCTTTTTAGGTGCAAATACAGGATGTACAAGAACCACGACAGTGGATGGTGACTCCGATGATGACGATGAGGATACCGTAACGACAGATTATGGTTATATTGCAAAGGATGAGGATGTATATATTTATACAGGAATTACATCTATGGCGAAGGACAGCTCAAATTTGGGCTTTATCCTAGTAAATGAGCGTACAGGTGATTATCGCTATTTTGCTGTATCTGGTGCAAACGAGCAGTCTGCCATGAATGCAGCGGAAGGTGAGGTACAGCAATATAAGTATGAAGCATCGTTCCCAACATTGATTAATGTGGATAACGAATTGACATATATTGGTGTCTTAAAGGATAGCAATGGACTTGTAAAGATGTACTACATGGTAAATGTGCAGGATTATGGAAAAGTTGCGGTTGCATCTAGCCGTGAGGAATGTGTGGAGGTATATGCGAAGAAGATGAATCTTCATGCAAGCAAGGAATTGCTAGACTCTATGGATAAATCTCCATCATCTGAGGAAGAGCATGAAAAAGAGGAAGAACAGCCAGAAGTTGACGTTACATTTACCATTGCAGTGTTGCAGTATGTATCTGTGGATGGAAATACCTACCTATACATGGGAACGGAGGATGGAACCGTATACAAGGCAAAATTTGCTGACAATGAAAAATTATTATTTGCAAAGGTGGGAGATACCTTACATGGTAAACTAGTGAAAGATGTGTTTGTACTTTCTGAATAAAGCTTTTTAATGATAACAAAATAGAACGAACTTAGACACAACCTAGGGAAATGGGACAAGTGTCGACAGTGGTTGACAATAACCCTTTCTTAGATTTCGGTATAGTGAATGCCGAGATCTGAGAAAGGGGTTTTTTATTTTATGAGTGAAGCATGTATATTGTTACCGGAGAGAAAAGGCGAAGCATTAACAGATCGAATGCTGGAGTCTGAGATTACAGAAATTATTCATGAGATTGGGGTACCTGCGCATATCAAGGGGTATCAGTATTTACGAAGAGCAATTATGCTATCAGTAAGAGATATGGAAATGTTAAATTCCGTAACAAAGCTTTTATATCCAGAGGTGGCGAGATGCTACAAAACAACTCCAAGCAGAGTGGAGAGAGCGATTCGCCACGCAATAGAGGTGGCATGGAGCAGAGGAAAAACGGACACCATTAACCATATGTTTGGTTATACGATTAATGCAGGAAAGGGAAAACCCACGAACAGTGAATTTATTGCATTAATAACCGATAGGATACGTTTGGAACATGACATTGATGCGTGAGAAAGCCGATAGTGATAAGGAAAAACAGAAATAAAGAAGAACTTTCCATACGAATATGAAAAAGATATAATATACATATTGGAAGAAGTATTTGGAGGTTTTATATGAAAAAGATTTTGTTTGTTTCTTCGGAGGCAATTCCGTATATGAAAACAGGTGGTCTTGCAGATGTGGTAGGCTCATTGCCGAAATATATTGATAAGGAAAACTACGAAGTGCGTGTGTTTTTACCCAAGTATTTATGCATGGACAACAAATACAGTGAGCATATGCACTATGTTTGCCATTTTTATGTGAATTTGAGTTGGAGAAAGCAGTACGTAGGAATTTTTGAGGGTGAGTATCAGGGGATAAAATATTATTTTGTTGATAATGAGTACTATTTTGCAGGTCCGTCCCCGTATAATCATATTCATGAAGATGTGGAGAAGTTCGCCTTTTTCTCCAAAGCAGTTTTGCAGGCGTTACCGTTTTTGGATTATTGTCCAGATATTATCCATTGTCATGATTGGCAGACAGGACTTCTTCCTGTATATCTGAAAACACTTTATGGTGATGATAGCTATTATGCAGGAATTAAGACTATTTTTTCTATTCACAATATGAAGTTTCAGGGACGATGGGATTTAAAAACTGTGATGGATATTACGGGACTTCCAGAACAAATCTTTAATGACCAGGAGCTGGAGGCATACGGAGAAGCAAACTATTTAAAAGGGGGCTGTGTATATGCGGATAGGATTACGACTGTAAGTCCGACTTATGCTTATGAGATTACCACAAAAGAGGGGGGCGAAGGTCTGCATGGATTAATGAATGCAAGAAAAGGCGTCCTTTCTGGAATTGTGAACGGACTTGATTATGAAGAATACAATCCTGAAAAAGATGTATATATTGAGAAAAATTTTAATCAGAAAACTGTATATAAGGAGAAAGTAAAAAATAAGAAGGCGCTCCAAAAGGAAGTGGGGCTTCCAATAAAGGAGGATGCTTTCCTTATCGGCATGGTATCAAGACAGACGAGTCAAAAGGGCTTTGACCTTGTTGCCTACATGATGAAGGAATTACTATCCAGGAAGAACCTACAGATGGTGGTATTAGGAACCGGGGAAGAACAATATCAAAACATGTTGCTATATTTTGCGGATGCGTATCCGGATAAGCTTTCCGTGTGCATTGGCTACTCCGAGGAGCGTGCCCATAAAATATATGCAAGCTGCGATGCATTTTTGATGCCGTCGCTTTTTGAACCATGTGGCTTAAGCCAGATGATGGCAATGCGATATGGAACCCTTCCAATTGTGAGAGAAACGGGTGGGTTAAAGGATACTGTTACCCCATATAACGAATATGAGGATACAGGAAATGGTTTCTCATTTGCAAATTATAATGCGCATGAGATGCTTGCTACCATTCTGTATGCGCTTCAGGTATATGAGAAGGATAAGCCCGCTTGGAAACGACTGATGAAGCGTGCTATGGAGATGGATTATTCATGGAATGCATCAGCGAAAGAGTATGAAAAGCTTTACGAGGAACTTCTCGAAAGTTGATTATTCCCATAAATTGTTATATAATATATGGCACTGATATTTTGGCCGTAAGGCTTTTTTATAAAGGAGACTTAAGATGAGTAAGGTTAGAACAAGATTCGCACCAAGTCCAACAGGAAGAATGCATGTTGGAAATTTACGTACAGCTTTATACGCATATTTGTTGACAAAACACGAAGGTGGAGATTTCATTCTTCGTATTGAGGATACGGACCAGGAACGCCTTGTAGAAGGGGCTGTAGACATCATTTATCGCACAATGCAAAAGACAGGACTTCTTCATGATGAGGGACCAGATAAGGACGGTGGTTGTGGACCATATGTACAGAGTGAGCGTCAGGCATCTGGTATCTATCTTGAGTATGCTAAGAAGCTTGTTGAAAAAGGAGAAGCATATTATTGTTTCTGTGACAAGGAGCGTTTGGAGAGTTTAAGAACGACAGTCGCAGGAAAAGAAATTATGGTATATGACAAGCATTGTCTTTCTCTTTCGAAGGAAGAGGTTGAAGCAAAGCTTGCAGCAGGAGTTCCATATGTAATTCGCCAGAATAACCCAACAGAAGGAACAACAACCTTCGAGGATGAGATTTATGGAGACATTACGGTTGACAATGCGGAATTGGATGACATGGTATTGATTAAATCCGATGGATTCCCAACCTATAACTTTGCTAATGTAGTAGATGACCATTTGATGGGAATTACACATGTAGTTCGCGGTAATGAGTATCTTTCATCTTCTCCAAAATACAACCGCTTATATGAGGCTTTTGGATGGGAAGTTCCAGTGTATGTACACTGTCCATTGATTACAGATGAGACACATCAGAAATTAAGTAAAAGAAGTGGACATTCTTCCTTTGAAGATTTGATTGAGCAGGGCTTCCTTACAGAGGCAGTTGTAAACTTTGTTGCTTTATTAGGATGGAGTCCAGCTGATAATCAGGAGATTATGTCCTTGGATGAGCTGATTGAGAAATTCGATTATCATCATATGAGCAAATCGCCAGCTGTATTTGATTTTACAAAGTTAAAATGGATGAATGGCGAGTACATTAAGAAAATGGATGCAGAAGCTTTCTATGAGATGGCTCTTCCATATATGAAAGAGGTTGTTACGAAGGATTACGACTTCAAAAAGATTGCAAAAATGGTACAGACACGTATCGAAATCTTCCCAGATATCAAGGAACACATTGATTTCTTTGAGGCACTTCCAGAGTATGACACTGCTATGTATACGCACAAGAAGATGAAGACAAATGAGCAGACAAGTCTTGAGGTTTTAACAGAGGTTCTTCCGATTCTTGAGGCACAGGATGACTATTCAAATGATGCCTTATATGCAACTCTTTGCAAATATGTGGAGGAGAAGGGCTGTAAGAATGGATACGTTATGTGGCCAATTCGTACAGCAGTATCTGGAAAACAGATGACTCCAGGTGGAGCAACAGAGCTTATGGAGGTTCTTGGAAAAGAGGAATCCATTGCACGTATCAAGCGTGGAATTGAATTACTTTCGAAATAGAAAAGAGAAATTCGAGTATGACAGAATTTAATTTGTCACAGCGGAATGCAATACAGCATCAGAACGGCCCCTGCATGGTCCTTGCCGGACCAGGCAGTGGCAAGACTGCTGTAATTACAGAACGAACCAAATATCTAATCACAGAATGCAGGGTGGATCCAAAACACATTCTTGTAATCACTTTTACCAAGGCTGCTGCAAATGAGATGAAAGAGCGCTTTTGTCGAAAGATGGGAGAGCGACTTCCGGTGACCTTTGGTACCTTTCATGCCATATATTTTACCGTGTTAAAATATGCGTATCATTTTGAAAGCTCCAACATTATTTCCGAAGAGAAACGTTATCAATTTATGCGAGAGATTATTCAAAGATTTCGTCTGGAATTGGATGATGAGAATGAATTTATTAATCAGATGCTTGCTGAGATTAGCAAGGTTAAAAATGGGCGTATTGATATCAACCATTTTTATTCGAGTCATTGTGGAGAGGATGTATTTCGCAAAATATACAGAGAATACAAGGACATGTTAACGCGAAATCGTCTGATTGATTTTGATGATATGTTACTTTATACGTATGAGTTATTTGATCAGCGGAAGGACATTTTGGCAGCATGGCAGCGCAAATATGAATATATTTTGGTAGATGAATTCCAAGACATTAATCAGATTCAGTATGACATTTTAAAAATGTTGGCGCTTCCCCACAACAATTTATTTATCGTGGGAGATGATGACCAGTCTATTTATCGTTTTCGAGGATCGAAGCCTGAGATTATGCTAAATTTTCCAAAAGACTATCCGAATACGGTTCAATATCTTTTAGACACGAATTATCGTTGTCAGGAAAATATAGTGAAAGCTTCCTGCAATTTGATTGCAAGAAACCAGAAGCGTATTCCTAAGGAAATCCATGCGAATAAGGAACCAATGGATCAGGTGCGTATCCTAAAATTCAAAAGTCAACGCGAAGAAAACCTATTTGTAATACGAGAAATTCAAGCAGAAATTCAAAAAGGAAAGCGCTATGAAGATATTGCAATCCTCTTTCGAACCAATCGTAATCCGCGCTTCTTGATGGAACAGTTGATGGAATATAACCTTCCTTTTCGAACGAAAGAAAAGGTGCCAAATATATACGAACATTGGATTGCAAGGGATATCTTAACCTACATTCGTATCGCGAAGGGAAGTAGAGCGAGAAAAGATTTTCTTCAAATTATGAATCGACCTAAGCGCTATATAAGCCGAGACAGCTTGACCGAGGCAGAGGTTGCCTTTGACGTATGGGCGGATATGTTTCGAGAACAGGAATGGGTGGCAGAGCGCATTGAACGTCTGGAATATGATATCTCTATGATTGCACGCATGAAGCCATATGCAGCTATCAATTATATTCGAAAAGGCGTTGGATATGATGACTTTTTAAAGGAATACGCAGAGTATCGAAGTATGAATTTAGAGGAGCTCTATGATATCTTAGAGGAATTTCATGAATCAGCGCGCGAATATGTGGATTATGAAAGCTGGAAGGCACATATGGAGGCCTATGCACGCGAGCTAGAAATTCAATGGGCACAGAAAAACCAGGACGCAGAGGCAATCTCCATTGTAACCTTGCATGGCTCCAAAGGATTAGAATATGATACCGTCTATATAATGGACGTGAATGAGGGTGTCATTCCCTACAAGAAGGCTGTCTTGGAGGCTGATGTGGAAGAAGAACGCCGAATGCTATACGTAGGGATGACACGAGCAAAAACCAAACTTACACTTACCTACACTTCAAACCTAAACAACAAAAGCTGTGAGCCTTCCTGCTTTCTAACGGAAGTGCACGGACAATAACTGCATATGTATAACGCAAGAGGCTGTCGCCCCCCGAATCGGGAGTGACAGCCTCTGTTTTTTGTATGCTATTTGTCCATCTCGTTGAAGAGGAGTTCGTCTTCGAGTTCATCAAGACGGTCGAGGGCAGCCTCGTATTCCTCATCACTTTCGATATTGTCAAGGGATGGAAGACCTTCCTCGTCTTCGAAGTAGCGATAGAGGTAGAAGATACCTTCCTCGTTTTCTTCGCCTTTTTCATCGAGTGGAAGGAGCGCGATATAATTTTGCTCACCCATATCGAAAATGGTAAGAATTTTGCACTCTACATCCCCCTCATCAAAGTTAAGAGTGACGCGGATATCATCCATTTCGTCTTCGGTTACTGGTGTTATTTTTTCGTTTGCCATAGGTAAATCCTTTCTTTGAATTAAACAATTGCCTGAATGTAAAGCTCAGGGAAATCGTTGAGGTTTATAAATTTGCCAGATTCTGTACGAATGACAGGTCTGGTAAGATTTTCAGTAATTAAAATAATACGACCGATGGTGTTGTCGCTAAGCAGGACATCTACATTTGTGTAAGATTCTGCAATGTGACGCAAAAAAGGAAGCAAATATTGCGGAGAATATTTCGCAAACCCATCTTCTTCAAACATAGCGATTACATCAAAAGGACATAAGGCACCGCGATAACAACGGTTGCTGGTCATAGCGTCGTATACATCGGTTAACATAACGATACTAGTGAAAGCATTAATTTCAGAACCGGCTAAATGACTCGGATAGCCAGAACCATCAAAACGCTCATGATGTGACAACGCTACCTGAAAAATTCGGCTATCCAAATCATATCTCTTTAGAATATTGTAGCCAAATTCCGGATGTTTTTGAATGAAAGAAAATTCCTGCGCGGTAAGCTTAGCAGGTTTTAACAGGATGTCGTCTGGAATCTGACATTTGCCGATATCGTGAAAGAGACCGGAAAGTGTAAGAATATCGAGCTCCTTCTCAGGTAAATCTAACCAGGTTCCCACCATACGACTTAATAAAGACACGTTCAAACAATGCGCATAGGTGGAATCATCAAGACTATGCATGTCGTGAATCAACGAAAGCAGACTATAGGAAGTGCGAATACAATCAAATAATTCCTTTACATCTGCTAAAAATACAGTTTCATTCAATGGAGCGTTTCGAATAATCACATCGTTGAGCGAATGCTGAAGATGTTCAACCTGTTTGCAATATAATGCACGGAAGGAGTTATACTCTTCTGTAGAAGTAAGCTTTTCTGTATATTTTTGCTCGATATTCTGCTTGTGAGTCAAATAGGCAGAAACCTCTTCTGGAAGTGTTTCCTCAGTATAAATTTCAACTGACGCTATATGATAAAAACGCAGACGTGAAAGAATCTGTTTGGTAATTAGGGTATTCTTTTTAACGATGAGTTGGCCGGCAGGTGTGCAAACATTTTCCGCACAGACTGTGCCATCTTGTAGATTTTTTACTAATTCAAATTTCATAACTACTCCAATAGTATAAAAGTTCTAATAACATTATATTTTTTTATTTGTAGTTGTCAATTGCAGATTTAGAAACTATATACAAAATATACAAAAAAAGGTATAATGTAGCCAAAATGCGTTTGATAGGTGACAGTATATGAAATATAGTATTTCTGAAGGGAATTACGCTTCTTTAGGCGTTTCAATACAAAAGAAAAAGGTTGTTTTTACCTTTGAGGGAGAAAAAGAGCAAAAGTGTGAAATTCTTCTGTTTGATCGTGATACTTTTGCGGAGACAAGCATTCTAGCACCAAACGATTATTGCTTGGGCTCCCTGCGGTCGGTGGCAATTGAGGGAATTGATTGCAAGCAGACCTTATATTTGTTCCGCATTAATGGAGAGGAAGTAGTGGACCCTTATGCAATGGGAATTGCTGGGCGAGAGTGTTGGGCGGATAGGGATCGCAAAGTGACTAACTATCGGATTTTTGGAAGATTGGATGTGGATTGCGAATATAAGCACATTGCAAGATTGCCAGAGATTACGAGAGATAGTATGATATTATATAAGCTTCATGTGAGAGGCTTTACAAAGGAGGAAAAAGGCGGAGCATCCGGCACATTTTATGCTTTGGAAAAGAAAATACCATATTTGAAAAAGCTGGGAATTACTTCTGTGGAGTGTATGCCATGTTATGAGTTTGAAGAGCTTTCCATTATGAAAAAGGAGGAAGCTCCAGACTATCTGAAGTGGGAAAAACAAGCGGATGATATCTACACGGAAACAAGCATATTAGAAAGTGATAAATTAAATTACTGGGGATATGGAGAAGGAAATTATTTTGCGGCGAAAACAAGCTATGCAAAAGATTATCGTCATCCAGAAAATGAACTGAAGCATTTGATTGGAAAGCTTCATAAGGAAAATATGGAATTTATCATGGAGTTCTTTTTTCCGAGAGGAACCAATCAAAATCTGATACGAAATGCCTTGCGCTTTTGGGTGAGAGAATACCATGTGGATGGGTTTCATTTACTTGGCGAAGAGTTACCGGTTTTAGCTATTGTGCAGGATGCTTTGTTAAGCAGAACAAAGCTTATGTTTGACAAAGCTTCCGATGAATTGGTTGCGGAGAATAAGACTTACCACAACCTGTATTGTTATAGGGAAGAATATCAGTATCCAGCGCGCAGAATGCTGAATCATATGGAAGCCAATATGGTAGAATTTACAAATCAGCAACGAAAACAAGGAAATAGAATTGGTTACATCAATTATTTGACGAGCAACAATGGCTTTACATTGGCAGATTTGTTTATGTATAGTGATAGACACAATGAATTAAATGGTGAGGATAATTTGGATGGACCAGGCTATAATCTTTCTGCCAACTATGGAGAAGAGGGCCCGACCAAGCGTCGATTTGTTCAGGAAATTCGAAGAAAACAATGGCGCAATGCAATTATGATGCTGTATTTGGGACAAGGGGTTCCGATGATATGGCAAGGGGATGAATTTGAGAATTCACAAAGCGGAAATAACAATGCCTATTGTCAGGATAACGAAATTGGATGGGTGAATTGGAAGAAAAGTGCACGAGAGAAAGCAGACATCGCCTTTTTACAAAAAATGATTCATTTTCGCAAACAGTATGACCTGATTGCGAGAGCGACACCATTTACATTTCGGGATGATTACGCGATTGGTTATCCGGATTTGTCATATCACGGAGAAAAGGCATGGATTTCTGGCGTGAATCCGCAGAGTATGAGTTTAGGAATGCTGTATTATGACAAAGATTCGAAGCAGTGTGTGTATGTGGGATACAATTTCTTTTCTGGGGTAAGCTCTCTAGCGCTTCCAAATATTACTGGAAAGAAATGGCATTTGTATTTGGATAGTGCAGATAAGGCGACTCATGTCGGCGAAAAAATGGAAGAGTATCAGGATCAACGCATTTTGACCATGCATCCGCAGTCAATTTGTATTTTGATTGGAAAGTAGATTGCAATGAAGGTTTGGAAACATTTTAAAACAATTACAAAACATAAAAATCTTGTGTTGGTGGGGTGCTTTAAGGTTGGACTCTTCAAGCAGGGACTTCTTCATGATATGTCCAAATATGGACCGACGGAGTTTTGGCTTGGGTGTAAGTATTATCAAGGGGATTCCAGCCCGCATAATGGAGAGCGAAAAGAAAAAGGATATTCCACTGCATGGTTGCACCATAAGGGCAGAAATAAGCATCATTTGGAATACTGGATTGATTATGGGGTAAGTGAAACGGACGTGAATAATAAGGGAATGGTAGGCCTCAAAATGCCCATTTGCTATGTGGCAGAGATGTTTATCGATCGGGTGAGTGCATCGAAGAACTACCAAGGAAAGCAGTATACAGATGAAAGCGCACTTGCATATTATGAGAGAAGCAAGACACATTACCTAATCCACGAAGATACCAAGGCATTGCTTGAATATTTGTTGACAATGCTTGCACTTCGCGGCGAGAAGGAAACCTATTCCTTTGTAAAACATCAGCTTTTAAAAGGAAAAGTCCCATACAATAAATTAGAATTAGAACGAAGGAAAGAGGCACTTCATGTCCCTAGGTAATGGGGATGTGAGGTGCATTTTTTGTCCTGTAATTGGATGAACAAAATCTAAGGCGCAGGAATGAAGGGCTTGGCGAGCCATATATTCCATGTCGGGATGATAGAGAAAATCTCCGATTAATGGATGTCCAATGTGCTTCATATGTACGCGAATTTGATGGGTTCGCCCTGTTTCCAATTGCAGTTCAACAAGAGAGAGCTTTTTGTCTGTGTCATAGGCGAGGGTGCGATAGTGGGTAATGGCAGCTTCGCCTTTTTCATAATCTACCATGCGTTCAATGGTGGAACCATCGACACGAGCAATTGGTGCATCTATAGTGCCAGAAGGAAGGGTAGCACCAGTGCAAATAGCTCGATAAGTGCGATGGAGGGAACGACTTTTGATTTGCTGTCCCAATACGGCTGCGGCTAACAGATTCTTGGCAATAATGGTTAGCCCTGTTGTGTCGCGGTCGAGACGATTCATACAGCGAAAGGTAAAGGTATCATCTGAAAGATAAGACACGACAGCATTTGCTAAGGTGTTTTCATAGTGATGAAGCGATGGATGAATTGGCATATGTGCATCTTTGTCTATGACTAAAATATCCTCGTCTTCATAAACGATAGAAAGTGGATGGGCGACAGGAAGAATGTTTTTCGACGAATCCGTTTCCTCAATAAGTATCGTTAAACAATCTCCAGCTACAAGTGACTCATTTACATATGCCCATACATGATTTCTTTGAATTCCACATGTTGTTTTTTTGAGTAAGGTTATGAGCTGATGGGAATATCCTTTGCGTTTTAGAAAATCGAGGATACGCATGCCAGCCTCTTCTTTGGTAATGGTGTAATTTATTTCTCTTTTCATAGTACAAATTTTATAGGGAAAAGCACGAAATTGCAATCCTTACATAGAATATAAAAAGAGGCTTTCGTGTAGGTGGATTGTGAAGACCTTCTTGCCAGCATTTACCAAAGAGGAAGAAAGACGCTGCATTGAACGATTGATGGAGCACGATAAAGAAGCAAAACAAGATATGATTCTCCATAATATGCGATTAGTTGCACATGTTGTAAAGCGTTATGCGAGCAAAGAACAAGAAAAGGAGGACTTGATTTCTATTGGAACAATTGGATTGATGAAAGCGGTGGATACCTTTGACGAACGATATAAAAATAGTTTTGCGACCTATGCAATTCGTTGTATTGAGAATGAGATATTGATGTATCTACGGGCAAAAAAGAAGCAGAGACAGGAGGTATCTATCTATGAACCAATTGGGATGGATAAGGAAGGGAATCAAATCCATTTGCTGGAAATTCTAGTGAAACCAGAAAAGGATATAGTTGAACAATTACAAAGTGCGCAGCTGATTAAACTTCTTTGCAAAAATATGAAAGAGGTACTGAATGAAAGAGAGTATTTGATTATTTGTAAACGTTTTGGAATTCTAGGAGAAAAGGAGAAAACACAGCGAGAGATTGCAAAGGAAATGAATATATCTCGCTCCTATGTATCGCGCATTGAAAAAAAGGCGTTAACAAAACTACGAGACTTCATTGACAGTAAACAGAAAGTGGTGTAGAGTTTTTACTGTAAAAAACAATCGCTTTTTTCTTTTTATTTGGTCCTTGACCAAATTGTCAAATGTTATTCTACAGATTTCCCAAGATAAGACAAGGAGAAAGATGTACAGTATAATTAAAACTTCAATATTGCAAGGAATTTCAACAATTCCAATTTCTGTTGAAATTGATATCAGTGATGGAATGCCTATGTTTGACATGGTGGGATATTTGTCTTCTGAGGTACGAGAGGCGAAGGAACGTGTACGGACAGCGCTTCACAATTGCGGAATTATTTTGCCACCAAAGAGGATTACGATTAACCTTTCGCCAGGAAACGTGCGCAAGTCAGGGACTGCGTTTGATTTGCCTATCGCGGTGGCACTTATGTGCGCAATGGGCATTATAGAGGAAAAGGAATGTGAAGATATTCTCTTTGCGGGAGAGCTTAGCTTGAATGGAAAACTCAGAAGTGTGAGCGGTATTCTTCCTATTGTGTCAGATGGAGTGGAAAGAGGAATTCGTAAATTTGTGATTCCACGTGATAATTTGGCAGAAGCGAACCTTGTAATTGGTGCAACAAACTATGGGTTTCAGACGTTAGAGGAAATTATCGCCTTTTTTACACAGGGGGTGTATCAAACTATAATCACTAATATAGAAGAAACACCGATGAAATCGGTAGGAGTGGATTTCTGTGAAGTGAATGGACAATTATTTTTGAAGCGTGCTTGTGAAATAGCAGCATCAGGAATGCACAATCTTTTAATGGTAGGACCTCCAGGAGCTGGAAAAACGATGGTGTCGGAACGCGTCGCATCGATATTGCCACCCATGACAGAGGAGGAACGGTTAGAACTTTCGAAAATATATAGTGTGGCTGGAATTTTGCAGAAGAATGAGGGACTGGTAGCCATGCGACCATTTCGAAATCCGCATCACACCATAACGAAGGCAGCACTCGTCGGCGGCGGAAGCAATCCCATGCCGGGGGAAATATCACTTGCACACTATGGAGTGCTATTTTTGGACGAGCTTACTGAATTTCCCAAAGATACTTTAGAATTATTGCGGCAACCGATGGAGGATCATGAAATTCATTTGTCACGGGCAAACCAAAGTGTAACCTATCCATCCAGTTTTTTGCTGTTAGCGGCAATGAATCCCTGTTCCTGTGGATACTATCCCGATATGCAAAAATGCAGGTGCACACGGCGCAGCTTGCAACGCTATTTCGAGCGAATCTCGCAACCACTTTTGGATCGTATCGATTTGTGTGTGGAGGCAGAACCTTTAAGCTACCAGGAACTGACGGGAACGGAAGTGAATGAAAATTCGGATACGATAAGAAAACGCGTTTTGGCGTGTCACCAGTTACAATGCGAACGTTATAAGGAGGAAGCCTTTTTTCACAATGGACAAATTCCGGCGGCGCGTATGGAGGAGTATTGCTATCTTGGTATGCAGGAGAAGAATTATATGGAAAATGTTTTCCATAAATTGGACCTTACGGGAAGAAGCTATCACAAAATTCTTCGGGTGGCGAGAACCATTGCCGATATGGAGGAAAGCAAAGAAATCAGGGTGAAACATCTGATGGAAGCGGTGTGTTATCGCAGTATCAGTGAAAAATACTGGGGAGGCTTTTCATGAAATACAGTCTATGGATGCATGAGGCAAAAGGTATTAAAGTGTCACAGAAGCGAAGACTAATTGAAATATTTGGAAGTAGCGAGGCTGTGTACGAAGAAATAACAGAAAGCTTTGAAGCAGAAGGAATTCCAAAAGAGAGTGTACAGGCGTTGCTTCAGAAAAAAAGGATGATAACACCAGAGGAATGTTGGTGTCGTATTGAGGAAAAGGGAATCGGGTTTCTTGCAGAAGAACAGCCTCAATATCCCGAGAGCTTGCGTAACATTGTAAATGCGCCCTTTGGGCTATATTATATTGGGCAATTCCCAATCAAGGAGAAGAAGGGAGTTGCGATTGTTGGAGCTAGGGGAAAATCGGCCTATGGAGGCTCTGTGGCCCGAATATTGGGACATGAACTGGGAAAGCGAAACATTGCAGTGATAAGTGGAATGGCACTGGGGATTGATACAGATGGGCATATGGGGGCGTTAGAGGTAGAGGGAAGAACCTATGCGGTGCTAGGATGCGGAGTTGATATCTGCTACCCAAAGCAAAATCAGTTTCTTTATGAGCAAATAACAGAGCGGGGGGCTATAATTTCCGAGTATCCGCCGGGAACACAACCGAAAAGCGTGTTTTTTCCAGCAAGGAATCGAATCATATCTGGATTGGCAGATTGCGTTGTAGTGGTTGAGGCAAAACAAAAAAGTGGATCCCTTATTACTGCCGATTTTGCAATGGAGCAAGGAAAGGATGTGTATGCAGTTCCAGGACGCATATTTGATCCTCTTAGTGGGGGCTGCAATGCTTTAATTCGACAAGGGGCAGGGATGATTACAAGCCCAGAAGAATTTGTAAAAGATATGTTGGATTTGGATCAAAATGAATACGTTCAAATGGATTTTCGCAAAAATCTACTTGAAAAAGAGGAACTGTTGGTGTATAGTTTACTCGATTTTCGTCCGATAGGACTAGGAAATTTGGTTGATAAATCAGCGATGAGTTTGCCAAGCTTGTTGGAAATACTAGCAAAGCTGGAAGGTAAAGGGATGGCAAAGGAGTTGGCACCAAATTATTTTGTTCGGACAATATGAAGGTAGAGAGGGCATAGTTTATGGCGAAGAACCTAGTGATTGTAGAGTCACCAGCAAAAGTGAAAACAATTAAAAAATTTCTAGGGAAAAATTATGAAGTTCTGGCAAGTAATGGACATGTACGTGATCTTCCAAAAAGCCAGATGGGAATTGATATAGAGAATGATTTTGAACCAAAGTATATTACCATTCGTGGAAAAGGCGAAATTCTGGCAAAATTGCGTAAAGAGGCGAAGAAAGCAGATAAAATATATCTCGCAACTGACCCGGACCGTGAGGGGGAGGCGATATCCTGGCATTTGAGTAAGGCACTTAAGCTGGAAGACAAAAACGTAAGCCGTATTAGCTTTAACGAGATTACACAAAGTGCAGTAAAAGCTTCACTTAAGAATCCAAGACAAATCGATATGGATTTGGTGGATGCGCAGCAGGCGCGAAGAGCTTTAGACCGTATCGTGGGTTACCAGATTAGTCCTTTGCTATGGGCGAAGGTGAAGAGGGGACTATCCGCAGGTCGTGTACAGTCCGTAGCACTTCGCATCGTATGTGATCGAGAAGAAGAAATCAATGCATTCATTCCAGAAGAATATTGGACTTTAGATGTTTCGCTTTTGCCAGAAGGAGAAAAGAAACCTATTGTGGCAAAGCTTTATGCAAAGAATAAAGATAAGGTTGCAATTTCTTCTAAGGCAGAGATGGAGACAATATTAAAGGAATTGGATGGTAAGCCATATGAAGTGCTTGAGGTTAAAAAGGGAGAACGTGTTAAGAAAGCACCACTTCCATTTACCACAAGTACTTTGCAGCAGGAAGCATCTAAGGCTCTTAACTTCCCAATTTCAAAAACCATGCGTATTGCGCAGCAGTTATATGAAGGCGTGGAAATAAAAGGACAGGGAACGGTTGGTTTGATTACTTATCTAAGAACCGATTCTGTTCGAATCTCAGAGGAAGCAGATGCAGCAGCAAGAGAATTTGTTTCTGAGAATTATGGAGAACAGTATCTTTCTGTAGGAGCAGGAACAAAGAGCAAAGAGGGCAAAATCCAGGACGCGCATGAGGCAATTCGTCCATCGGATATTCATCGTACACCATCGGATGTAAAAGAATCACTCTCGAGAGACCAGTTCCGTTTGTACCAGTTGATTTGGAAGCGCTTTGCAGCAAGCCGTATGGCGAATGCGGTATATGAAACGACTACCGTAACGATTGGTTGTGGGGACTATCGTTTTCATGTATCCACCTCTAAGGTAGCATTTGACGGATTTATGCTTGCTTATGTAGAGGCAGATGAAGAAAAGGCGGATAATAATGTACTATTAAAGTCAATTGACGAGAACACAAAACTGTCTTTTGTTGAGTACGAGGATAAGCAACACTTTACACAGCCACCAGCACATTATACAGAGGCAAGCTTAGTAAAGGCCTTAGAGGAGTTGGGAATTGGTAGACCAAGTACGTATTCTCCAACAATTACTACTATCATCGCACGTAGATATTTGGTAAAAGAGCAGAAGAACCTTTATGTGACAGAAATTGGTGAAGTGGTTAATTCGATTATGAAAGAATCCTTCCCTACCATTGTGGATGAACGATTTACTGCAAATATGGAATCACTTCTCGATAGTGTGGAGGATGGAAAGATTAATTGGAAAACGGTAATTTCGAATTTCTATCCAGATTTAGAAGAGGCAGTACAGCAGGCGAATAAGGATTTGGAAAAAATTACAATAGAGGATGAGGTTACCGATGTAATCTGCGAGGAATGTGGACGTAATATGGTAATTAAATATGGACCACATGGTAAATTCCTTGCGTGTCCTGGATTCCCGGAATGTCGAAACACCAAACCATATTTTGAGAAAATTGATGTGGCGTGTCCAATGTGCGGAAAGGATGTCGTTATAAAGAAGACGCGCAAAGGAAGAAAATACTTTGGCTGTATCGATAATCCAACCTGTGAATTTATGAGCTGGTCAAAACCGGTAGGTAAAAAATGCCCACGTTGTGAATCCTACATGGTGGTTAAAGGAAATAAGATTGCGTGTACAAATGAGCAATGTGGTTATGTAGAAGAAACAAAATCTTAGGAAATTAGTTCTAATCTGACATAATTTATTGAATTATCTGATTATTCTTGTTATAATGGTAAAACTTTCCGGAATGGAAAAACAAAGGAGATACAAATGAGCGTTCAATTGCTAGACAAAACAAGAAAAATCAATAAATTACTTCACAATAACAGCTCATCTAAAGTTGTTTTTAATGACATTTGTGATGTGTTAACTGGAATCCTTGATTCTAACGTTATCGTTATTAGCAAAAAAGGCAAGGTTTTAGGTGCAAGTGTATACAGTGGTGAAGATGAAATTCGTGAGCTTATCGTAGATGAGGTCGGCGGATATATTGATGGAACATTGAATGAGAGATTACTAGGGATTTTATCTACTAAGGAGAATGTGAATCTTGAAACCTTGGGATTTGCAGAAGAAACAAGAAAGTTCCGCGCAATCATCACTCCAATTGATATTGCAGGAGAGAGACTTGGAACATTATTTGAATATCGTAGCTCTAGAGAATATGATATTGACGATATTATTCTTACGGAATACGGTACCACAGTTGTTGGATTGGAAATGATGCGTTCGGTTCATGAAGAGGATGCAGAAGAGGAGCGAAAGATTCAGATTGTACGATCTGCGATTAGCACCCTATCGTTCTCAGAATTAGAGGCTATTATGCATATCTTTGATGAATTGGAAGGTACAGAGGGAATTCTGGTTGCAAGCAGAATTGCAGATCGTGTTGGAATTACACGTTCGGTTATTGTAAATGCACTTCGTAAATTCGAAAGTGCTGGTGTCATAGAGTCACGTTCCTCTGGCATGAAGGGAACCTATATAAAGGTTGTCAATGATGTCGTTTTTGATGAGCTTGAGAAATTAAAAAAACAAGGCAGATAATGAAATGAGAGAAGGCGTTGCGTATGCAGCGCTTTTTTTCTTTTTTTAGAAATAGGTAAAAAGTCACGAAAAACATTGCAAATTTTTGTTAAATATAATAAAATAGATATTGTGTTTTAGAAAATAAAAAACACAATATCGTGGGAAAAAATGCTTGTGTTATTCGCGGTGTTTTCTTATAATAATACTGAAGAACTAGATTTAGGTTAATGGGGAGGTGTCTAATGCTACAATCAGGTGCTTTTAATTATATTAATGTTTTAGATAAAGCGGCAGATGCTAGCTGGACAAGAAAAGATTTAATTACAAACAATATAGCGAATAGTGATACGCCCGGATATAAAAGGCAGGATATCGATTTCAAATCCCTACTCAACAAAGAGCTAAAGCATTATCAATACCAATCATTGGATGAGAAAATGCGTAAGATAAATTTAAATCGTTTGCATGCAGATGTGTATACAGACAGCGCGGCGTATTCTTATCGATTGGATGGAAATAATGTGGACATCGATACAGAGAATGTTGAACTTGCTTCCGAACAGATTAACTATGAGGCATTGACAAGTAGCATTGATTCTGAGTTCTCTCGAATGAAATCTGCGTTAGGTTAGCAGTTCAATAAAGGAAGACCGTAATGGAAAGTGAGGAAAGATAGATGGCTTTATTTCAAGGGTTTAATATCAGTGCGTCCGGATTGACTGCACAAAGATTTCGAACGGATATTATTGCAGAGAATATTGCAAATATAAAGACAACGAAAACAGAGAACGGAGATCCTTATCGAAGAAAAATCGTAACCTTTTCCGAGAAGCAGGTGACACCATTTAGTCAATACTATTCTACTTCTAGAAATAAAGCAGTAGGAAATGGTGTAAAGGTTAGGAGTGTTACTGAGGATTACGAGACAGATATGGTGATGGAATATGATCCTTCTAACCCGGATGCGGATGAGAATGGATACGTTACATATCCGAATGTGAATACAGTAACCGAAATGACCAATTTGATTGATGCGACGAGATCCTATGAAGCAAATGCTACGGCTTTTGAAGCAAGTAAGTCCATGGCTGAAACAGGACTATCAATTGGAAAAGGAATCTAAGATTGGAGCTAAAATATGGATATAACACAGTTAAGTGGGGTTTCCTCAAACTATTTAAATACATATGCAAAGAATGCGACACTCATGCAGGAGGATGATAAATCATTTTCGACGGTTTTGAATTCCGCTATGGGGATGCTGAGTGAAACGAACGAACTTCAAAATAAGGCGGAAGCGGAGGAGATTCGCTTTGCTTTAGGACAAGCAGAGAATACACATGATCTTTTGATTGCACAGTCAAAAGCATCCATTGCATTGCAGTATACAGTTGCTGTGAAGGATAAATTGGTGGATGCATACAAAGAAATTATGAATATGCAAGTATAGCAGTAAGGGGTAGAGATTCATGCCAGAACAGATACAAAAGATTTTAAATCGAATATTGGAATGGTGGAAGAAGTTCGATATCAAACAAAAGGCGGTAATCATAAGTGCGACAGCTGTGGTAGCAGTAGCTTTGATTATTTTGGGCGTTGTGGTATCGCAGCCTTCTTACGAGGATTTGTACATTGCATCCGATGCAAAAGAGGCTTCTGAGATTAAGAAGATTTTGGATTCGGATTCTTCTATCAATTATAAGGTGTCCGAGGATGGCTTGCGCTTTCAGGTGGAGTCTTCCGATGTCAACACTGCTGAATATTTGCTTGCAGATAACAACAAACCTTCCATGGGATATGATATCAGCAATGTGGTTGATGGAAGCTTTTCGAGAACGGAAGCAGATAAAACCAAAATGTATAAGTTGTATTTGGAGGAGCGTTTTAAAGAGAAGCTGGAAATGATGGATAACATTGATCTTGCTTCTGTAACTTTGAATTTGCCAAATGACGATGGAACCATTTTGTCAAAGGAAGAGAATGCATCAGCTGCGGTTGTTTTACGCTTAAATGGAACCATGGATGAGGATCAGGCATATTCCATTGCACAGTTGATTGCAACGCAGATTGGAAATAAGAACACGGATGGTGTTACAATTCTAGATACATCCAATAATTTGTTGTTTTCTGGACTTAGCTCTGATACATCGGTGGGAGCAGCGAGTACACAGCTTTCTTATCGATCCAAGATGGAAAACAATGTAAAACAAAGAATTAAAGATACCTTTATGAAATCAAATGTATTTTCGAATGTTGAGGTTGGAGTTAACTTAGACATCGATTTTTCTACTACGGATTATGCATCACACAAGTATAGTCCGGCAGAAGGACAAGAAACAGGTATGATTTCTTCAAGGGATGATTATAGTTCTGTTTCACAAGGTGGTTCTGGTGGAGTTCCAGGAACGGACTCAAATGACGATACGACATATCAGACACAAGATAACGATTACACCTCGTCAGAGATTACTGAGAGCCAGATTAATTATCAGAACAATGAAGAGATAACCTCGAAAAAGAACAATGGTGGCAATATTGTATTCGAAAATTCATCTGTTGCAATCGTGGCAACCCGTTATGTGGTTTATGACGAAGAAAAGATGAAGAGCCAGGGCTTATTGGATGACATCACATTTGATGAGTTTGTAGCACAGAACAATGAAACAAAGGTAATCGAACCAGAGGAAGATTATGTTGGTTTAATTTCGAAGGCAACTGGTATTGCGGAGGATAATGTTCAGATTTTATGTCAGGAGCAACCGGAGTTCGTCTATTCAGAAGGAAATCGAAAGACACTGACAGATATTTTGCAAATTGTACTTACTGTACTCATTTTTGCTTTATTAGGATTTGTGGTTTTCCGCAGCACACGTTCGCAGAAACAGGCAGAGATGGAGCCAGAGCTTTCTGTTGAAAGCTTACTTGAGGCAACTGCTGATAATGCAGAAGAACTGGAAGATATTGGATATAACGAGAAATCAGAGACTAGAATTCTTATCGAGAAATTTGTGGATGAGAATCCAGATGCAGTTGCGTTGTTATTACGTAACTGGATAAATGAGGATTGGGAGTAGTTGAGTTATGGCAGAAACCTATACGGGAATACAGAAAGCTGCAATTCTTTTGATAGCATTAGGTCCAGAGAAATCAGCAGCGATATTCAAGCACTTAAAAGAAGATGAAATTGAAGAATTAACGTTGGAGATTGCCAACACGAGAAGTGTATCGCCTCAGACAAAGGAAGATGTTCTAAATGAATTCTATCAGGTTTGTCTTGCACAGCAGTATATTGCGGAAGGTGGTATTGGATATGCGAAAGAGCTTTTGGAGAAGGCTCTTGGAGATGACAAGGCGCAGGATGTTATTGCGAAGCTTACGGCATCCTTGCAGGTACGTCCATTTGAGTTTGTTCGTAAGACGGACCCAAGCCAGTTGCTGAACTTTATTCAGGATGAGCATCCGCAGACCATTGCAATGATACTTTCTTACTTAGCACCAGCGCAAGCTTCGCTTGTTTTAGGAGCTTTACCATTGGAAAAACAGGCTGATGTTGCGAGAAGAATAGCAACGATGGATCGTACATCGCCAGATGTTATTAAGGAAGTAGAGCGCGTATTAGAGCGTAAGCTTGCTTCTCTTGTTAATCAGGATTACACCATTGTCGGTGGCGTGGATGCTATCGTAGCAATCCTCAACTCTGTTGATCGTGGTACTGAGAAACATATTATGGAATCTCTTGAAATTGAAGAACCAGAACTTGCAGATGAAATCCGTAAGAAGATGTTCGTATTCGAAGATATTCTTCTTTTGGATGATAGAGCAATTCAGCGTGTGCTTCGTGATGTTGATAATGCGGATCTTTCTGTTGCATTGAAGGCATCCAATGAGGAAGTTCAAAATGTTATCTTTAAGAACCTTTCGAAACGTCTTGCTGCGATGATTAAGGAAGATATGGAATTTATGGGTCCAGTTCGTATGAAGGATGTTGAGGAAGCTCAGCAGAAGATTGTTAGTGTAATACGTAAATTAGAGGATTCCGCAGAAATTGTAATTTCACGAGGCGGAGGTGACGATATCGTTGTCTAATGTAATCAAAGGTGGGTTTGTAACTCCGAGTGATAAGGAAAATAGAGTAATTAATTCCAACAAGAGAGTGGATGAGATGCTTCGAGAGCTTGCGATGGTGAATGCTCCGAAAACGGAAGGTGAATTCACCGAGGGGATTCTCACGGAAGCTGTTGAGGAAGTAGTTCTTCCAAGTCCTGAGGAAGTAATAGCAAATGCGCAAGGTGAGGCTGAACGTATTATAGCGGATGCAAGGAATCAGGCAGAACAGATTCAGACAGAAGCTCAGTATGAAGTGGATAAGCTTTATGAAGAACATAAAGCCAGAGGGTATGCCGACGGTCAGGCTCAGCTTATGCAAGAATTCGAGGAGAAGAGCAATCGCTTAGAGGATGAATTTGCCCAGCGAAGAGCTACTCTGGAAGCAGAATATGATACACAATTTCAGAACATGGAGAGAGATTTGGTGAACGTTATTTTGGAGGTGCTTTCCAAGGTGATGCAGATTGAACTAGAGAACAGTTCGGAAATTGTGTTACATTTGTTAAAGAAAACATTAAATGGTATTGATTCAGACCGTAATTTTCGGATACGTGTTTCTGGCATGAACAAAGACTATCTGAAAGCGAACAAAGAAGAATTATTTGGTATTTTAGGAAGTGATGTGACAATTGACATCGTTTCAGACGCAAACCTTACAGATAAGGATTGCATTATTGAAAGTGATTCAGGCGTGTTTGATTGCGGAATTGAAACGGAATATAGGAATCTGGTAAAAATGATTCGTTACATGAGTGAACAATAGGAAGTTCTGGAAAAGAGACGGCGAATATACAATTTTGGAGTGTACTGGTGATAAAAGAAGCAGAGAAGTATTTACAACTTGTAAATGGCCAATATCATGATAGCTATGGCAAGGTGATAAAGGTCGTTGGACTTACAATTGAATCAATTGGACCAGAGGCAAAATTAAACGATTTATGTCGCATTTATCTCGATAAGGATAAGACAGATTCGGTTTTGGCAGAAGTGGTTGGATTTTCGGATATGCGCTTAATTTTGATGCCGTTTGATAGTGTGGATGGTGTTGGGATTGGATGTACTGTAGAGAATACAGGACATCCTTTATCTGTTATGGTAGGACCAGAACTGTTGGGGCATACGTTAGATGGAGTTGGGAAACCAACAGATGTAGATGCTATTCCGGTAAAGGAGTGTTATCCAGTGGATGCGCAGGCACCGGATCCTATGGCACGTGAGATTATTTCCGAAGTATTACCGTTGGGAGTGAAAGCGGTAGATGGAATGCTCACATTAGGAAAAGGGCAACGTATCGGAATCTTTGCTGGTTCTGGTGTAGGTAAGTCGACTCTTATGGGTATGTTTGCACGTAATACGAAGGCTGATATTAATGTAATTGCATTAATTGGTGAGCGTGGACGTGAGGTTCGTGAGTTTATAGAGCGTGATTTAGGACCAGAAGGTATGGCTCGCTCTGTCGTAGTGGTTGCAACGTCTGATAAACCCGCGTTGATTCGAAAGAATGCAGCCAAGACAGCTACCGCAATTGCAGAATATTTTAGAGATCAAGGCAAAGATGTCCTTCTTATGATGGATTCCTTAACGCGTTTTTCTATGGCACAGAGGGAAATTGGACTTGCGACAGGAGAACCACCGGTAACACGTGGATATCCACCGAGTGTATACTCGGAGATGCCGAAACTCTTAGAACGAGCTGGAAATTCTGACAAAGGTTCTATCACTGGACTATACACAGTACTTGTAGATGGCGATGATTTTAACGAACCGATTACGGATACCGCGCGAGGAATTTTGGATGGTCACATTATTCTGGACCGTAAGCTGGGACATAAGAATCATTATCCTGCAATTGACGTACTTCAGAGTATTTCCCGTGTTATGAGCAGTGTTGCTACAAAAGAACATAAACAACTGGCTGGAAAGCTAAAGAGCGTGATGGCGACATATAATGAAGCCGAAGACTTAATCAATATTGGTGCCTATAAAAGTGGCTCGAATCCAGATATCGACTACGCTATTTCTAAGATTCGCGCAGTGAATGAATTCCTTTGTCAGCAAACGGACGAAAAATTTTCTTTTGAAGAAGAAATTGCTTTGTTGGAAAAAGTGTTTGAATAGTAAAGCGATGGAGGTATTGAGGTGGCAAAATTTCAATATCGGATGCAAAATATATTAGATATCAAATTGAAGCTAGAAAGTCAGGCTAAGATTGCATATAGTCAGGCAAATGCGAAGTATTTAGAGGAAGATAGAATCTTACAGGATATGATGATTCGTAAAATGCAATATGATGAAGCCTGGAAGGAAAAAATGAGCGGAAGCATGAATGTGGATGAGATTCGACACGCTAGAACGGATGCCAACAATATGAAGACTTTGATGCGTAGACAGATGGTGGAGGTTCATAAGGCACAAAAGCAGTTAGAGGATGCTAGAGAGCAATTGAATCTGGTGATGCAGGAACGCAAAACGCAGGAAATTCTAAAAGAGAAGGCTTTTGAGGAATTTAAGGCAGAACTTGAGAAACAGGAAGCAAAAGAAATCGATGAGCTAGTAAGCTTTACATATAATGCAAAATAGGAAGGAGAATCTGCAATGGCTGAAGAACAGTTAGAACAGCAGGGAGCCCCTGAAGAGGAAGCAAGTAAAAAAGGGAAAAAAGAAAAAAAGAAAAAATTGTCCAAAGAAGAAAAGAAAGCTTTAAAAGAAGCGAAAAAAAACGGAGAGATTCCGGAGGATGAAGAGGACGGTGGAAGCAAAATTGTAATTGCTTTTGTAACACTGTTAATCATTCTGATTTGGCTTGGAATTATTGCTATTTTGATAAAATGTGATGTAGGTGGTTTCGGGTCTACTGTTTTATACCCAATGCTAAAGGATGTTCCAGGGGTGAATCGCATTCTTCCTTCTGTTGTAACGGATGTGGGAGACACCGAGTATCCATATCAGTCGTTGGACGATGCAATTACAAGAATTAAGGATTTGGAATTAGAGGTTGGGGACGCAAAGCAAAGTATCAGCGAGAAGGATGCAAGAATCGCAGAATTGGAAGAGTCTATCAAGGAACTAGAGGTTTACCAAAAGGATGCGGTTGAATTTGAAAAGGCGAAGGAAAAATTCTATCAAGAGGTTGTTTTTTCTGACAATGCGCCCGATATAAAAGAGTATAAGGCATTCTATGAGAGCATTAATCCGGAGAATGCAGAATCCTTATATAAACAAGTAGTAAAACAAATTGAATACAGTGAAGAGGTTCAAAATTATGCAAAGCGGTATTCATCGATGAAACCAAAGGAAGCGGCAGCTATTTTTAACACCATGACAGATAATCTACAGTTGGTCGCAGATATTTTGGAAAATATGTCAACGCAGGCAAGTGCAGATATTCTTGGTAAAATGAATGCAGAAACCGCAGCCAAAATTACGCAGATTATGGAACCTAAGAAGAAATAGCTTCATTGTATGGAAAGGAGGCGTTTGGGTGACAGGAGCAGATGTATGGAATCTGAGTCAGGTAAATACTGCAGGGTTAGCATCAACTTCAAAAGGAACAAGCAAAGCAAATGCAAGTGAGATAGGAAATCTATTTGAAAATTATATGCAGAATGCAAGCTTGCAGGAAGTAAGTGATAGCAAACCGAATCAGATGATTACACCTACCGAGAAGAGCGATGCTTCGTATTCTAAGTTTCAGAACAAAAAGGAAGCTGTCAAATTGGAGAACACCAATGCCTATGAGCAGAAACTTCAAAAGGCAAATAAGAACAAGGATGTTTTAAAAGATTTTGAAGAGCAGGTGGTGCAGGAAGTGGCAGATTCCCTTGGAGTTGATGCGCAGACCATTGTGGATGCAATGCAAATGTATGGATTTACTGTGATGGATTTGCTACAACCACAAAATTTGGGAACCATCTTTGGACAGCTTAGTGGAATTGAAGACAGTGCACTTCTTTTAGTGGATGACAAATTTGAAGCACTGTTATCTGGTTTACAAGATAAGAAAACGGAAATTTTAGAAACTTTACAGACAGATATGGATGAATTGGTTTCTATGATGGAACTTGTAGACGAACCAGAGAAAATCACAAATTTCGCAGAAGCTTTGGGTGAAGCAATTCATAATGTGGATACTTCAGAACAAAGGGAAGCAGAGGTTTCGCAAAGGACAGCACGTGATGTGCTATCTACATCTTCGAACGATGAAGTCTCCATGCAGGAGATTGCAGAATCTATGTCAAAAGCAGTAGAGGATGTGGATAAAGTTATTGAAAAGCAAGAGGTGCTAGACGCTACGGAGATAAATGAGGATGATTTAGAAGCCGTAACGCAGGAAGTAGCATTTGTGGAATCGGAAGCTTCGGAAGGTGAAATGAAAGCAGTAGTTACGAAGGAAAAATCTGAAAATCAAGCTTTTTTCAGGGATGAAAAGAATGAAAAGAATGTGAACCCTAGTCAGGAGAACTTAGTTGCTAACAATTCCGCTACTCCAGTAGAGAATGCAGCAACATCACCGCAGACATATACACAAGCTGTTCATGTGACAGAAATGATTGACCGTATTGCGGAACATATTCGAATTGCAGTTGCCACGGATGCAACAACCATCGAGATGCAATTGAATCCTGAAAATCTAGGTAAGCTGTTCTTACAGATATCTTCCAAGGAAGGAATTGTGCAAGCGCAGATTACTGCACAAAACGAAAGCGTTCGTGAAATGCTACAAACGCAGATGCTAGAATTGCAGGAGAAACTGAATCAGGCAGGTGTAAGAGTGCAGGCCATTGAAGTAACGGTAGCATCTCATGAATTTGAGCGAAATTTGGAGCAGAATCAGAACTTTAATCAGGAACAAAACGAGAATTCAAATCAAAAATCATCTTCACAAAGACGGAATCTTAACATGGATTCGTTGGATGAACTTTCCGGGGTTTTAAGTGAAGAGGAACAGCTGGCAGCTCAGATTATGAAAGACAATGGAAACAGCGTTGATTTGACCGCATAAAGGAGAGCAATATGGCAATATATGCAAAAGTGGAAGATGGTAAATTGCAATATGATTATACCGATTCTAGCAAAAAGAAAACAACACCTAAGGGCTCTGACTTAGGCTATGATGAGTTTCTTCAATTATTATGTGCAGAAATGCAGTATCAGGATCCATTAGAGCCTACCAATAACACCGACTATGTAGCACAGCTTGCAACCTTCTCTCAGTTAGAGGCAACTTTAGGAATGAAGGAAACAGAGAGTAATTCCATGGCAAACAACCTTGTTGGAAAGCACGTAATTATGAAGGTGACAAATGAATCCACTGGTGCAACCAACTACGTAGATGGCAAGTGTGATTACGTTATGTATCAGGACGGAAAGACATATCTTTCTGTAAACAACGCCCTTTATCCATTAGAGGACTTGGATACGGTATCCGATTCTGAATATTACGAGGCAATGGGACTTGCAAAGACCTTTACCAATATGGTAGATGCGCTTCCAGATTTGGATCATATTAAATTGGAATCCAAGGATATGATTGAATCAGTTCGTAAGGTATACGATAACATGACCGAATACCAGAAGAAATATGTACAGAACAAGGACTTGGTAAATCTTGTGACAAAGGAAGCAAGATTGAAAGAACTGATAAAAGCAAAGGAAGAAGCGGACGCTAATGCAGATGCTGCACCTGGAGAAGCAGAGTCAGAAAGTAATTCCAGTGAAGCAAAGGATAGCACTGCATCTGAAGCATAAACCGGGTGGAATGGTTAGAAAGATGAGGTGATTTTTTGGTAAATCCAATATCAAATCAATTCACTTCCATTGAACAGGTAACAGATCAATACATATATCAAAATGCGGTTAAACAAACAAATCGGCAAGCCGATATATCATTTGAAGATGTTCTGAGGCAGAAGCAAGATGCTTTAAATCCTCAAGTTAAATTTTCCAAACATGCTGCAATGCGATTATCTGACAGAAACATTAGCTTAACGCCAGAACAGAATACACGATTGGAAAATGGTGTTACAAAGGCAAGTGAAAAAGGAATTAACGAGTCTTTGGTTTTGATTGATTCATTAGCATTTATTGTGAATGTGCCGAATCGCACGGTAGTAACAGCAATGGATCAGACAGAGACAAATAGTAACGTATTTACAAATATTGATGGAGCTGTAATTATGTAAAGCTGGACCTTATGGAAGCTTTTGTTCTTGACTGACAGAGAGAACAAATACAGCCCCTTCGATACAAGGAGGGCAAATAATTATGATGAGATCACTTTATTCTGCTGTGTCAGGTCTTAAGACACATCAGACAAGAATGGACGTTATCGGTAACAATATCTCGAACGTTAACACAGAAGCATTTAAGGCTTCTACGGTAACGTTTACTGAGGTTATGTACCAGACAACAAGTAGTGCATCCGCTGGAAATGGTGCAACTGGTGTTGGTGGTATCAATGCAAAACAGATTGGTCTTGGTGTATCAACTGGTGCAACAACAATCAACATTACAGGTGCTGGTGCAGCGCAAACTACAGGAAATCCATTTGATTTAAAATTGACGGATAGTCAGACTACCAACTTCTTTATCGTAAGTGACGGAACAAAGAACTTGTTTACAAGAGCTGGTTCCTTCTACGTAGACGGAAATGGTTACTTATGTATGAGTTCAACCGGATATACACTTATGGGATGGCAGGTAGATCCTGAAACAGGCTTGGTTGTAAAGGACACAGTATCTCCTCTTCAGGTTATGTCTGCACAAAATCAGACCTCTTCACCAGAAGCAACTGAAAAAGGTTATGTATCTGGTGTATTAGACAAGAATGATTCTGATGTAAAAGGCGATAATGGCTATACCATGAACCTTGGATTCTTTGATGATTTGGGATATAGCTACACTGCAAAGTTTGCAGTAAGACCTACGGATGCAGAAAAAGGAGAATATGACATCCGTCTTTCTGACATCATTGATATGAATAGCAAATCAATTTTCCAGGATGGATTGGAAGTTCCGGGGGAAAATGAAGGAGAAACTGTAATTCAGGAAGGTAGATATTATATCAATGCGGAGAAAAAAGCAACAAATATTCGCGACATTTTTGGCGGTACGAAGAAAAGAGAATATACATCTGAACCTTTAAAAAAAGTAGCGCATGTAAATAATTTGACAGATGCTGAGCAAGGGGAAGTCGACAAATTAGCAGAAGGAACGATTGTTGTAGGACCGGAAGGGGAATACTATGCAGTGACTCAGAATGCGAACAATGTTAAGAGTTATGTCCTGGCGACAGTAGAGGAAGTGGATAAACATGGAGGTGGATATTTCTCATATAAGGATGGAAGAGGTGCAGATAAAACGGTTTCTCTTGGAAAAGTATTTGGATATAGACCATCAGATGACATTGATTTGACACTAAATGGTAATAACTCTATATCTGGAGCAACAGTTACATATACAGAGACAACCACTGCTTATTCATTTAATTTCAACACTGCAGATGGTACCTTTGCTTCTGTTGTTACTGATGGACAGTCAACAGCAAACCTTCAGTTATCCATCCTTGGAACGAACTTCAAAGACATTGAAATGGATTTCTCTAAGACTTTGAATTATAACAATGGTGGTACATCTACTCTGAAAATGACAAGAGGAGATGCTACTGGAAATGATGCTGGTAAGAAGCTTGGAGCTTTGATTGGTGTCAGCGTAGATACAGATGGATCCATTTATGGCTCTTACAATAATGGTAATACCGTTCTTTTAGGTCAGATTGCAGTTGCACAGTTTGCGAATGCATCCGGTTTGGAGAAAGTAGGAAGTAACTGTTATCAGACAACACTGAACTCTGGTGAGTTTGATGGTATTGGACTTGAGGTTAAAGCTGATGGAAGTTCTATTTCAACTGGTGAGCTCGAAATGTCAAACGTGGATCTTTCCGGTCAGTTTACGGATATGATTGTAACGCAGAGAGGTTTCCAGGCAAATTCAAGAGTAATTACGACAAGTGATACTCTTTTGGAGGAACTTATCAACCTTAAGAGATAAACTGAATAGAATTGCTTAGATATTGTGAGCAGAATTAGTGTTGACGCAATATCTTGATAATGCCATGTTTTTTGTATGAGACTTTATTCCTAAAAAACATGGCATTTTTTTAAAGAAAATAGGAAATGGAAGTAGACATTTGATTTAAAATTTAGTAAAATCATACTAGATAACAAAATGATTCTTTATGCAATTTGTAGAGAAGCAAAATACACATAAGATGGTAGGTGAGTGAATTTTGGATATTGCAACATTAGGTGGATTATTATTAGGCGTTGGTATGTTCGTATTCGGAGTTTTATCAAACGGTGGACCAGCCGCATTGGCAAGCTTCGTAGACGTTCCATCAATTATTATTACAATTGGTGGTTCCATATCATCAACATTGGCGTCCTTTAAGTTGCCAGATTTTATTACTGGATTAAAAGGAATTACACTTACTTTTAAGGGCGAGACACAGAAATCTGGAGAAGTAATTAAAACAATCATTGACTTATCGAACGTGGCAAGAAAAGAAGGTTTGCTTGCTCTAGAAGAAGCGGCAAATGGAATTGAGGATCCGTTCTTGAAAAAGGGCGTAATGCTAGTAGTAGACGGAACTGATCCAGATTTGGTTCGAGGAATTCTAGAAACGGATCTTATGTGTGTAGAGGATAGACATAAGAAGGTAATTGGAGTTTGGGAGAAATGGGCTGAAATGGGCCCTGCATGGGGAATGATTGGAACCTTAATTGGTTTGGTTATCATGCTTAAGAACCTAGATGACGCTTCCACAATCGGACCTAGTATGGCGGTTGCGTTGTTAACGACATTGTATGGTTCTTTGATTGCAAACTGGTTATGTTCACCGACAGCTGCAAAGCTTAAGGTAAACAATGATTTAGAGGTGGCAATGAAAGATGTAATTATCGAAGGACTATTGTCGATTCAGGCAGGAGAGAATCCACGAGTTATCGAAGAAAAACTGAAATCCTTCTTGGCACCTTCTGAGAGAGAGACGGTTAGCGAAGGCGGAGGTGAAGAATAGTGGCAAAGAAGAAACAGGAAGAGGCACCAAAAGGTTCGCCAGCGTGGATGGCGACATTCTCAGACTTAATGAATCTTCTCTTGTGCTTTTTCGTTCTCTTATTCTCTATGTCAACAGTAGATGCACAGAAATTTGAAATGGTAATTGCCTCATTACAAAATACGATGAGCATTTTGCCAGCGGGTGGTGCAAGTATCGGAGAAGGTGAAATGGTTTCCGCAGGAGTAAGCCAGCTGGAATTTTTAGACCAATACTATAACGAAGAAGCAAATTCCAAATCAGAGGATGAAACGGATAACACATCCAATGTATCTGTTGAGGAAGCTTTCGAAAAACAGGGAATGGAGGAGTCAGAAAAAATTGCAGAGGCCATCGAGGAAGCCTTAGCACAGGCGGGATTAGCGGATCAAATCGAAGTGGATTTTAATTCTCAGTATGCCATGTTGAATTTAAGTGGTGCCATTCTTTTTGAAAATGCGAAGGCAGATATTCGTGTTGAAGCATATCCTTTGGTAGATAAGATTTCTATGATTCTTTCTCAATATACAGAGAATATTATAGAGATTGAGGGACACACCGATAATTTGAAGATGACATCATCTCGATTTGAAAGCAATGATGTATTATCTATGTATCGAGCTTTAAGTGTTGCAAATTATGTGAAAGATAAGACTACGTTAGAGGCATCGCATATCAAATTTTCCGGTAGAGGAGAATATGAGCCTATCGCAGACAATGCAACGCCGGAAGGTAGAGCGAGAAACCGTAGAGTTGAGATAAAAATATATAACTCGCTGAATTCGAACATAAATTAGTTAAGGAGCAACCTATGAAGAAGAATTTACTAACCGTTGTCATTTTGGCATTGGTACTTGCAAATTTTGTGTTAACAGCATTACTTGTATTTACAGTATTACCAGAAACAAAGAAAGCAAATCAGATGATTGATAAGGTTTGCGCAGCAATTGATTTGGAATTAAATAGTGGTGCAGGATCGGCAGCAACGAATGTCCCGGTGGATCAGATTGAACAGTTCCCGGTGAATAGTGGGGAGGCTATGACTTGTAATTTTAAGACTGGTTCAGATGGAAAGGCACACTATGCAGTTGTCAATGCTGTAATTCTTATGAATAATAAGAGTGATGGATATTCAAAGTATGGAGCTGCAGGACTTGAAGCAAAGGATTCCATTATTATGGATGATATCACATCTGTATTTAATAAATATACAATGGATGAATTTAATGCAGATCGTGAGGGCGTTCAAGAAGAAATTCTTGCCGATTTGCAAGGTGTCTTTGGTGCAGACTTCATTGTTGGAGTGAACTTTAAGACGGTTACAACACAGTAACAGAAAGTAATAACTAGAATTGTGACAGGTGGTGAGAAGTCATGGGTGATGTATTATCCCAAAACGAGATAGACAGTTTACTTCAGGCGTTGACAAGCGGTGAACTGGACGTTGAAGAAATTAAAGAGAGTTCAGAGAAGCAGGTTAAAGATTATGACTTCGCCCGTCCTTCTAAGTTTTCCAAGGAACACTTAAGAACACTAGAAATCATTTTCGAGCATTATGGAAGATTAATTTCTACAAATTTGCCAGTATATTTGCGCAAGAACGTACAGGTTGAGGTTATGAACTCTGAGGCGGTTACATATTCTGAGTTTTCAAATGCGTTATCGAATCCAGTTTTACTTGGAATCGTTAATTTTGCACCGCTTCAAGGAAATATTATTATCGAGATAGCTTCCAATCTTGGGTATGCAATGGTTGACCGTATGCTGGGAGGCCGAGGAGAACCAATTGACAAAACGAGAGAGTTTTCAGAAATAGAACTTCTTATAATAGAAAGGATTATTGCTGTTTGTGTGAATCATTTGCGCGAACCGTGGGAGAATGTTGTGGATATTCATCCACATTTGGAACGAATCGAAACCAATTCGCAGTATGCGCAGATTATATCTCCGAGCGAAATGATTGCCATTGTTACCATTAATCTTAAAATTGGTGATGTGGAAGGTCTGATGAATATCTGCTTACCATATATTACGTTGGAAGATGTAATGGACAAGTTGAATACGAAGTATTGGTTTTCAAACATGACAAGTCATGATGAGACTGATTATTCAGAATCGATAGAGGCTTTGATCAATAGGGCACAGATTCCTATCAAAGCTGTTTTGGGAAAGAGTTCTATTTCAGTGAATGACTTTATGGGACTTCAATTAGGGGATGTAATTCGATTGAACCGTAAAGTTGATGATGAATTAGATATTTATGTTGGAAATATTCGGAAGTTTACTGCAATGCCAGGATCTTCTGGAGATGAATATGCAGTAAGGATCACATCAGTGGTCAGAGAGGAGCAATAAGGTCATGGATGGAGTATTATCGCAGGAAGAAATTAATGCATTGTTAAATGATCCAGGACAAGGAAGCCCTAGTGCTACACAAGATTTTAGTGATGATTTGACAGAAGATGAAAAAGATGCGATTGGTGAAATTGCCAATATAAGCATGGGGACAGCAGCAACCACGCTTTTTTCGCTTGTAAATCGAAAGGTTGAAATATCTACTCCGGTAGTTACAATGGCAGAGTGGAGTGACATCGTTCAGAACTATGAGAAACCATGTGTGTTTATTCGAATTGGTTATACGGTTGGTTTAGATGGAAGCAATATTCTTGTATTGAAAGAAAAGGACGTTAAAATCATTACTGATTTGATGATGGGGGGGGACGGAACCAATATTGATGGGGAACTCGGGGAACTTCATTTAAGCGCGATTAGTGAAGCAATGAATCAGATGATGGGGTCAAGTGCAACTTCGTTGTCCTCAATGCTGAACAAAATGATTGATATCAGTCCACCAATGTCTGATATTATCGACTTACAGGAACAAATTGATGAATCTACAATTGATTCATTTTTGTCTGGCAGATTTGTAAAAATTTCCTTTAAAATGGAGATTGGAGATTTGGTAGACAGTACAATTATGCAATTATATCCAATTTCCTTTGCACGTGAAATGTGTGAAGGCGTATCAAAGAATATGGATGTTGGTACGGAAGCACCTGCACCAGCGGCAGAAGCACCGGCACCTGCACCAGCTGTTGCGCCAACCGCAGATAATCAGGCTATGCAGGGTGGACAGCCAATGATGGGACAACCGATGATGGGACAGCCAATGATGGGACAGCCAATGATGGGACAGGCGATGATGGGACAGCCGATGATGGGACAACCAATGATGGGTCAACCAGTAACGGTACAGCCAGCGCAGTTCCAAGCATTTACAGGTGGAATTCCGGGTGTGTTCCAACCAGAAAATATTGATTTGATTATGGACGTACCTTTAGAGGTTACTGTAGAATTAGGAAGAACTACAAAGTCCATTTCAGATATTTTGGACTTTAGTCCAGGAAAAATTATTGAGTTAGATAAGATAGCCGGAGAACCGATTGATATTCTTGTTAATGGCAAGCATGTTGCAAAGGGTGAGGTTGTTGTTATCGAAGAAAGTTTTGGTGTTAGAATAACCGAAATAATTAATTCGGGCAGACCAATACAACAATAAATGAAAGAAGAGGAAGAGATTAATGGCAAAAAGTATTTTGATTTGTGATGACGCAGCATTCATGAGAATGATGATTAAGGATATTTTATCCAAGAATGGCTACAATATTGCTGGCGAAGCTGAGAATGGAGCAAAAGCGGTTGAAAAATACACCGAGCTAAAACCAGACTTAGTTTTGATGGATATCACAATGCCAGAGATGGATGGAATTCAGGCTTTAAAGAAAATAAAGGAACTCGACAGTAGTGCATGTGTAATTATGTGTTCTGCTATGGGACAGCAGGCGATGGTAATTGAAGCTATTCAGTCTGGAGCTAAGGATTTTATTGTAAAACCATTCCAGCCTGATCGTGTACTTGAGGCAGTAAAAAAAGTAGTAGGTTAATATGGGGATATTAATGGCATCAAGCCTAGAAAGCTTTATTGAACTTATTGGAGCACTTCTGATATTTGTATTTGTCCTTGTGATTACTTGGGTGGTAACCAGATGGATGGGGGGGTATCAGAAGGCTAAACGAAAGAATACAAATCTTGACATCTTAGAGACTATGCCTGTTGGGAATGGTAAGTATATTAGCATTGTTCGAACAGGTGGCAAATATTTGGTGATTTCGATTGGAAAAGACGAGATTCACTTTTTGACAGAGCTTGAGTCTTCAGATTTGGATTTACAAGAAGAAAAGGCGAAGGATGACAAATTTGGTAGCTTTGCAGAGGTCCTAAAGGATAAGCTTTCAAAGAAATAGGATAAATATGACTAGAAGAAAAAGAAGATACTGTCAGGCAACTTTTTTAATAGCTTGCGCAGTTATCATTTTTACAATTGCATTTTGTTTTTTGGATTCTAAGCCTGCTCTGGCTGCATCAATGAATCCAGAAGATATTACACAAATGAACGGTGGAGGAAGAACAGATCCTGCCGATGTAAATCAGGGGATATCGGATGGCTTGTCTATCATATATAATAATGATTCCGGTTCGGTATCGACACCTGTTAAAATGCTTCTGGTATTGACAATTCTTAGTTTGGCACCATCAATTTTGATTATGCTGACAAGCTTTACCAGAATTATTATAGTGCTACATTTTGTTCGAACAGCACTTGGAACACAGTCAGCTCCGCCAAACCAGATTCTAATTGGTTTAGCTCTCTTTTTAACCTTTTTCATTATGTGGCCTACATTTACTCAGATTAACGACACTGCAATTAAGCCTCTTGATGAAGGTAAGATTACACAGGAACAAGCTTTTGAAGCAGCACAAGTTCCACTTCGTGAGTTTATGTATGGACAGACACAGACAAAGGATATTAAGATTTTTATTGATATGTCTGGGGAAAACTATGATGACTACGATGATATTCCATTTACAACGCTCGTTCCGGCATTCATCTTGAGTGAATTAAGAACGGCATTCATTATTGGATTTCTAATTTATATTCCTTTTATTGTAATTGATATGGTAGTGGCTTCTGTACTTATGTCAATGGGTATGATGATGCTTCCACCGACAACAATCTCGTTGCCATTTAAAATATTACTATTTATTTTAGCAGACGGATGGGATTTGGTTATTACAGGATTAGTCAAGACGTTCCAATAGACTAGGAGGAAAAGACGATGATTACACAGGATGCTGTTTTAGATATTGCAAAGGATGCTATTTTTACGATTATAACGACAGCAGCACCTTTGCTCCTTATTTCCTTGATTATTGGTCTTGTAATTAGTATTTTTCAAACAGTTACTTCCATTCAGGAACAAACATTAACCTTTGTACCTAAAATCTTGGGTGTATTTATTGGAATGATGATTTTTGGTTCTTGGATGATAAATAATATGACGGGATTAATTACAGAGCTTTGGTCAAATTTTAGTTACTACATAAGTATGGGATAAAAAATGATAAATTATACTTTTTCACTAAAGGACTTTGAGTATTTCATATTGATTCTCGTACGAATAGTATGCTTTTTTGTAACGGTTCCATTTTTTGGGGATCGTGTGGTGCCGAATCGTGTGAAGATTGGTTTTGCATTTTTTACAACAATTATTGTTTCTAGTTTTGTTGCAAAACCACAATTGGATTATTCGGGTGTAATTGGATATGCCATTATTGTGCTGAGAGAGGGAATTACGGGATTACTGATAGGTTTTTCTGCAAGTGTCTGTAATTCCATTATTTTATTTGCCGGTAATATTATTGATATGGACATTGGCCTATCCATGGCAACGGAATTTAATCCGATGATGAATACGGAAGTAACAATATCTGGTAATTTATATCAGTATTTTGTTTTATTATTATTAATTGCAACAGATATGTATACCTTCATATTTCGCGCAATCTGTGATTCGTTTTCGATTGTTCCTATTGCAGGTGCCGAATTTGCATGGGACAATTTGTTGCGAGTGATGATAAAATATATGGGAGATTTGTGTGTAATAGGATTTCGCATTTTTCTTCCTTTCTTTGCGGCAATTATGATACTAAATTGCATTCTTGGTATCATGGCAAAGGTTGCACCACAGATGAATATGTTCGCTGTAGGTATGCAGCTTAAGGTGCTGGTGGGCCTTGGTGTTTTGTTTTTGTCAGTTAGTATGATGCCTCTTATTTCAGATATTCTTCTTACTGAAATGCGCAAGATGGTCACTATTTTTGTGGAGTCAATGCAGTGATTTTACAATATAATCTTCAGTTT
>JAZUHO010000016.1:0-15122 GCA_045641745.1 Agathobacter sp.
GTAATCCTTTCCCCAGTAATCACTGAGAAGTCCATGGCTGCAATGGCTGAGAAGAAGTATACCTTCCTTGTTCATCCAGAAGCAAACAAGACCATGATCAAAGAAGCAGTTGAGAAAATGTTCGAAGGAACAAAAGTTGCAAAAGTTAACACAATGAACTGTGACGGAAAAAACAAACGTCGTGGTTATGTTACAGGCAAAACTGCTAAAACTAAAAAAGCTATCGTTCAGCTTACAGCTGATTCAAAAGACATCGAGATCTTCGCTGGTCTTTAATTAGAAGCTTTTCATTTATGTGTCAGACAAGACACGATAACAAAAACAGTTTGAAAGGAGAACTAAAATGGGAATTAAGACATATAACCCATATACACCTTCCAGAAGAAATATGACTGGCTCTGATTTCGCTGAAATCACAAAGAAGACTCCTGAGAAGTCTCTTACAACTTCTTTAAAGAAGAACGCTGGTCGTAACAATCAGGGTAAAATCACAGTTAGACACCAGGGTGGTGGAAACAGAAGAAAATACAGAATCATCGACTTCAAGAGAAGAAAAGATGGTATCCCAGCAACTGTTATTGGTATCGAGTACGATCCAAACAGAACAGCAAACATCGCTTTAATCTGCTACGCAGATGGTGAGAAAGCATACATCTTAGCTCCAGCTGGTCTTACAGACGGAATGAAAGTTATGAACGGACCAGAGGCTGAGGTTAGAATTGGTAACTGCTTACCACTTGAGAACATTCCAGTTGGTACTCAGATCCACAACATTGAGTTACTTCCAGGTAAGGGAGGACAGTTAGTTCGTTCCGCTGGACTTTCAGCTCAGTTAATGGCTAAAGAAGGAAAATACGCTACACTTCGTCTTCCTTCAGGAGAAATGAGATTAGTTCCAATTCAGTGTAGAGCAACAATCGGTGTTATCGGAAACGGTGACCATAACCTCGTAAACATTGGTAAAGCCGGACGTAAACGTCACATGGGTATCCGCCCAACAGTTCGTGGATCTGTTATGAACCCTAACGACCATCCACACGGAGGTGGTGAAGGTAGAGCTCCAGTTGGACGTTCTGGACCATGCACACCTTGGGGTAAACCAGCACTCGGCTTAAAGACCAGAAAGAAACACAAACAGTCTAACAAGCTCATCATAAGAAGAAGAGACGGAAAGGCTATCAAATAATAGGAGGTAATTATGGCACGTTCACTTAAAAAAGGACCATTTGCTGATGAAAGCTTACTGAAAAAAGTAGACGCTATGAACGCTTCTGGTGACAACACAGTTATCAAAACTTGGTCACGTCGTTCTACAATTTTCCCATCTTTCGTTGGACATACAATCGCTGTTCACGACGGTAGAAAACACGTTCCAGTATATGTTACTGAAGATATGGTTGGACACAAACTCGGAGAGTTCGTTGCAACTAGAACTTACAAGGGACATGGAAAAGACGAGAAGAAATCAGGCGTTAGATAAGATTTAGTGAAAGGAGGTTTCATCCATGGCAAAAGGACATAGATCCCAGATTAAAAGAGAGAGAAATGAAGTAAGAGATACAAGACCTTCAGCTAAGGTATCTTACGCTAGAGTGTCAGTTCAGAAAGCTTGCTTCGTATTAGATGCAATTCGTGGTAAAGATGTTGAGACAGCACTTGCAATCTTAGCATACAACCCAAGATACGCTTCAAGCGTAATCGAGAAGTTATTAAAATCAGCTGTTGCCAATGCTGAGAACAACAACGGCTTAAAAGCAGAGAACCTCTACATTGCAGAGTGTTACGCTAATAAAGGACCAACAATGAAGAGAATTCAACCTAGAGCACACGGTAGAGCTTATAGAATCGAGAAGAGAATGAGCCACATTACAATCGTGCTTGATGAAAGATAGGAGGCAGTCATGGGACAGAAAGTTAATCCTCATGGATTAAGAGTCGGTGTAATCAAAGATTGGGATTCCAAATGGTATGCTGATGCTGATTTCGCAGATTACTTAGTCGAAGATTATAATATCAGAACATTTTTAAAGAAAAAGTTATATGCAGCTGGTGTTTCTAAAATCGAAATCGAGAGAGCATCTGACCGCGTTAAAGTTATCATCTACACTGCTAAACCAGGTGTTGTAATTGGTAAAGGCGGAGCTGAAATCGAGAAGATTAAAGCAGAAGTTCAGAAACTTACAGACAAGAAGTTAGTTGTAGATATCAAAGAAGTTAAGAGACCAGATAGAGATGCTCAGTTAGTAGCTGAGAACATCGCACTTCAGTTAGAGAACCGTGTTTCTTTCCGTCGTGCTATGAAATCTTGCATGGGTCGTGCAATGAAATCAGGAGCAAAGGGAATCAAAACATCTTGTTCTGGACGTCTTGGTGGAGCTGATATGGCTCGTACAGAGTTCTACTCTGAGGGAACTATTCCACTACAGACATTAAGAGCTGATATTGATTACGGATTCGCTGAGGCTGATACAACATACGGTAAAGTTGGTGTTAAAGTATGGGTATACAGAGGCGAGGTGCTTCCTACAAAAGGTAACAAGGAAGGAGGAGCTCAGTAATTATGTTAATGCCAAAGAGAGTAAAACATCGTAAACAGTTCCGTGGATCTATGGCTGGAAAAGCTACCAGAGGTAACAAGATTACTTATGGTGAGTTTGGTATTGTAGCTTTAGAGCCTTGCTGGATTAAATCAAACCAGATTGAAGCAGCACGTATTGCTATGACACGTCATATCAAACGTGGTGGTAAAGTTTGGATCAAGATTTTCCCAGAGAAACCAGTAACCCATAAACCTCTTGGAGTTCGTATGGGTAAAGGAAAAGGTGCCCTTGAGTATTGGGTAGCTGTAGTTAAACCAGGTAGAGTATTATTTGAAATCTCCGGTGTACAGGAAGACGTTGCTCGTGAAGCTTTACGTCTTGCTACACATAAATTACCTTGCAAATGCAAACTAGTTTCACGTGCAGATTTAGAAGGCGGTGAATCAAATGAAAACTAGTGCATATATGAATGAATTAAAAGCTCAGTCTGTAGCTGATTTACAGGCACAGTTAGTTAACGCTAAAAAAGAACTTTTCAATTTAAGATTCCAGAATGCAACAAATCAGTTAGACAACACAGCTAGAATTAAAGAGGTACGTAAAAATATCGCTAGAATTCAGACTGTTATTACCGAGAAAGAAAAAGTTGCAGAATAATCCAATCCTAACGAAAGGAGATATCAATCGTGGAAGAAAGAAATCTTAGAAAAACACGTGTAGGTGTTGTTGTAAGCGATAAAATGGATAAGACTATTACAGTTGCTGTAAGAGACAACGTAAGACATCCACTTTACAACAAGATCGTTAAAAAGACATATAAATTAAAAGCTCATGACGAGAACAATGATGCTAAAATCGGCGATACCGTTAGAGTTATGGAAACAAGACCATTATCTAAGGATAAGAGATGGAGACTTGTTGAAATCATGGAAAGAGCAAAATAATAGAAGGAGGCTACAAACATGGTACAGCAGGAAAGCAGACTCAGAGTCGCTGATAACACTGGTGCAAAAGAGTTACTTGTTATCCGCGTAATGGGTGGATCTACCAGACGTTATGCGAACATCGGTGATGTAATCGTTGCTACTGTTAAAGATGCAACACCAGGCGGTGTTGTTAAAAAAGGTGACGTTGTAAAAGCCGTAGTTGTTCGTTCAGTAAAAGGTGCTCGTCGTAAAGACGGATCTTATATTAAGTTCGATGAGAACGCAGCCGTTATCATCAAAGATGACAAAACTCCAAAAGGAACTCGTATATTTGGACCAGTAGCTCGTGAGCTTCGTGAGAAACAGTTCATGAAAATCGTATCTCTGGCTCCAGAAGTATTATAGGAGGAACGAAGATGGCAAGCATGAAAATCAAAAAAGGCGATATGGTTAAAGTCATCGCTGGAAAAGACAAAGATAAAGAAGGCAAAGTAATTGCTGTAAATACAAAGAATAATACTCTTCTTGTTGAAGGTATCAACATGGTTACAAAACATGCAAAACCAAGCATGGCTAACCAGCAGGGTGGTATCCTTCATCAGGAAGCACCTATTGATGCTTCAAACGTAATGTATCTTCACAAAGGAAAAGCTACTCGTGTAGGTTTCAAAATGGATGGAGATAAAAAAGTACGTTTCGCTAAATCAACAGGCGACATTATCGATTAATTAAAGGAAGGAGGTCAGTCAGTTGAGTAGACTTAAAGAACAGTACGAAAATGAGATCAAAGACGCAATGGTCAAAAAGTTCGGATATAAAAATGTAATGGAAATTCCAAAGCTTGACAAGATCGTAGTAAACATGGGTGTTGGAGAAGCTAAGGAGAACGCTAAGCTTCTTGAGGCAGCTGTTAAAGATATGGAGACAATCACAGGTCAGAAAGCTGTTACTACAAAAGCTAAGAAAGCTATCGCTAACTTCAAAATCAGAGAGCAGATGCCAATCGGATGTAAAGTTACTTTACGTGGCGAGAAAATGTATGAGTTCGCTGATCGTTTAATCAACTTAGCATTACCACGTGTACGTGACTTTAGAGGTGTTAACCCTAACGCATTTGACGGACGTGGAAACTATGCACTTGGAATCAAAGAGCAGATCATGTTCCCTGAAATCGAGTATGATAAGGTAGATAAAGTAAGAGGTATGGATATCATCTTCGTTACAACTGCTAAGACAGATGAAGAAGCACGTGAATTATTGACTCAGTTCAATATGCCATTCGCTAAATAAATAGGAGGGAATTTCAATGGCAAAAACATCGATGAAAATCAAACAGCAGCGTCCAGCAAAATTCTCTACTAGAGAATACACACGTTGCAGAATTTGTGGACGTCCACATTCAGTTTTAAGAAAATACGGAATCTGCAGAGTATGTTTCCGTGAATTAGCATATAAAGGTCAGATCCCAGGCGTGAAGAAAGCATCTTGGTAGGCCGAAAGAATTAAGGAGGAAATATATATCATGATGATGACAAGTGATCCAATCGCAGATATGCTTACAAGAATTCGTAACGCAAATACTGCTAAACATGATACAGTTGATATTCCAGCTTCTAAGATTAAAGTAGCTATCGCTGATATCCTTGTTAACGAAGGATATATTGCTAAATACGACATCGTTGAAGATGGAAACTTCAAAACAATCCGCGTTACATTAAAATATGGCGCAGACAAGAATGAGAAAATCATCACAGGTATTAAGAGAATCTCTAAACCAGGACTTCGTGTATACGCTGGAAAAGATGAGATCCCTTCAGTACTTGGTGGATTAGGAATTGCTATTCTTTCTACTAACCAGGGTATCATTACTGATAAAGAAGCTCGTAAGCTTCAGGTTGGTGGCGAAGTTATCGCTTTTGTTTGGTAGTCATTAAAAACTACCAAACCTCCTATTCGATGCATCTATGATGTAAAGTAGGAGACCGATTCATTATTTCTAAAAGTATAAACCGGTTGAACGGCCGGAGATACTATATAAAAACATTAACCTTATATTTATAAAAGGAGGTACGGGCATGTCACGTATAGGAAGAATGCCAATCGCAGTTCCAGCTGGTGTAACAGTTGTTATTGCAGAAAATAATCATGTGACTGTAACAGGTCCAAAGGGTACTCTTGAGTGAACTCTTCCATCAGAGATGGATATCAAATTAGAAGGTAGCGAAGTAATCGTTACAAGACCTAATGACTTAAAGAAAATGAAATCCTTACATGGATTGACCAGAACATTAATTAACAACATGGTAGTTGGTGTTACTGATGGTTACACAAAAGTACTTGAAGTTAATGGTGTTGGTTATAGAGCTTCTAAGTCTGGAAAGAAACTTACATTAAACCTTGGATATTCTCATCCAGTTGAAATGGAAGATCCAGAAGGACTTGAGTCAGTAGTTGAAGATAACAAGATCACTGTAAAAGGTATCGACAAAGAAAAAGTTGGCCAATACGCAGCTGAAATCAGAGATAAGAGAAGACCAGAGCCTTACAAAGGTAAAGGTATTAAGTATGCTGATGAAGTTATCAGACGTAAAGTTGGTAAGACTGGTAAAAAATAATTAAAGGAGTGACAAGTAATGGTTAGTAAGAAATCAAGAACAGAAGTTCGTGTAAAGAAACATAACAGAATGCGTAATCATCTTGCTGGTACAGCAGAACGTCCACGTTTAGCTGTATTTAGAAGCAATAACCATATGTATGCTCAGATTATTGATGATACAGTTGGAAATACACTTTGCGCAGCATCTACACTTGATAAAGATGTAAAAGCTGAACTTGAGAAGACAAACAACGTGGAAGCAGCAGCTCACCTTGGAACTGTAATCGCTAAGAAAGCATTAGACAAGGGAATCACAACAGTAGTCTTCGATAGAGGTGGGTTCATTTATCAGGGTAAGGTAAAAGCATTAGCCGAAGCAGCAAGAGAAGCTGGCTTAGAGTTCTAGGAGGAAACAGACATGAAACGTGAAATCATTGATGCTAGTCAATTAGAATTAGTTGACCAGGTTGTTGACATCAAACGTGTAACAAAGGTTGTTAAAGGTGGACGTAACATGCGTTTCACAGCTCTCGTTGTTGTAGGTGACAAAAACGGTCATGTTGGTGCTGGACTTGGAAAAGCAGCTGAAATTCCAGAAGCTATCCGCAAAGGAAAAGAAGATGCAATTAAGAGCCTCATCAATGTAAAACTTGACGAGAACAAATCTATTACACATGATGTAACAGGAAAATATACAGGTGCTTCTGTATTATTAAAGAAATCTCCTGAAGGTACTGGTATCATCGCTGGTGGTCCAGCTCGTTCCGTATGTGAGCTTGCAGGAATCACAAATATCCGTACAAAATCTTTAGGATCAAACAACAAACAGAACGTAGTACTTGCTACAATCGAGGCTTTAAAGACATTAAGAAGCCCTGAGGAAGTTGCTAGACTTCGTGGTAAATCTGTAGAAGAAATCTTGGGATAGGAGGAATTGAGACATGGCAGATAGAGTAAAAGTTACACTTATCAAATCTACAATTGGTGCAGTTCCTAAGAACAAGAAAACAATCGAAGCTCTTGGTTTAAAGAAATTAAATCAGGTAGTTGAATTACCAAACAACGCTGCAACACAGGGCGCTGTTCGTAAAGTAGCACCATACGTAAAAGTAGAAGAAGTTTAATAATAAGACAAGGAGGTGCCGTAATGGATTTATCTACATTAAAGGCAGCTGAAGGTTCAGCGCATAGCGATAATTTCAGAAGAGGCCGTGGACATGGTTCTGGAAACGGAAAGACTGCTGGTAAGGGACACAAAGGTCAGAAGGCTCGTTCAGGAGCTCCAAGACCAGGTTTCGAAGGTGGTCAGATGCCATTATACAGACGATTACCAAAAAGAGGTTTCAAATGTAGAAACTCTAAGGAAATCGTTGGAATTAACGTAGCTGCTCTTGAGAGATTCGAGAACGGTGCAACAGTTTCTATCGAGACATTAGTAGAAGCTGGTATCGTTAAGAACGTAAGAGATGGCGTTAAAATTCTTGGATGCGGAGAGCTTACAAAGAAACTTACTGTACAGGCTAACGCATTCAGTGCAGGAGCAAAAGAAAAAATTGAAGCTCTTGGTGGAAAAGCAGAGGTGATCTAATGCTTGAGACACTCCGTAATGCTTTCAAAGTAAAAGATATTCGCAATAGAATTCTTTATACATTTTTCATGTTAGTAGTCATCAGAATAGGAAGTCAGCTTCCTATTCCTGGTGTAGACGGATCCGTGTTTGCAGAATGGTTCAAAAGCCAGACTGCAGACGGATTAGGATTCTTTGATGCAATTACTGGTGGTTCTTTCATTAATGTTTCTATTTTTGCATTGAACATTACACCATACATTACATCATCCATCATCATGCAGTTGCTTACAATTGCGATTCCTAAGTTAGAGGAAATGCAGCGCGACGGTGAAGAAGGAAGAAAGAAAATTGTAGAGATTACACGTTATGTTACAATCGTTCTTGGATTGATTCAGGCGATTGCTATGACGATTGCGTTCTACAGAGGCAATACCCTAGTGGAGAAGAGCCCACTCATCGTCATCATGGTTGTTACATCACTTACAGCAGGTTCTGCCGTTCTGATGTGGATTGGTGAGCGTATTACGGAAAAAGGTGTTGGAAATGGTATCTCGATTGTACTTACAATCAATATTATTTCAAGAATTCCAGAGGATCTTGGTTCTCTATGGGCACAGTTCATTTCTGGAAAGAACATCACAAAAGGAACTGTAGCAGGTTTAGTAATTGCAGCAATTATTATTGTAATGGTATTATTTGTTGTATTGCTTCAAGGAGCAGAAAGACGTATTCCTGTTCAGTATTCGAAAAAGATTCAGGGAAGAAAACAGGTTGGTGGTCAGCAGACACACATTCCTCTTAAAGTAAATACAAGTGGAGTTATTCCTGTAATCTTCGCACAGTCACTTATGTCAACTCCAGTTATCATCTGCTCATTTGGTGGATGGGGACAAGGAACTGACTTCTGGAGCAAGGTACTTAGAGGATTAAGCCAGAGTAACTGGTGCAATCCAGAAGAGCCAATTTATTCTATTGGATTGGTTGTTTATATTCTATTAGTAATTGCTTTTGCATATTTCTATACACAGATTACTTTCAATCCATTGGAAGTAGCTAATAATATGAAACGTGCAGGTGGATTTATTCCGGGTATTCGTCCAGGTAAACCAACCAGTGACTACTTAAATCAAATATTAAATTATATCGTCTTTATTGGAGCAGTTGGATTATCCATCATTGCATTTGTACCAATTTTCTTCAATGGTGTGTTTAAAGCAAGCGTTTCCTTTGGTGGAACATCAATTATCATCATCGTTGGTGTTGTAATTGAAACATTAAAGCAGATTGAATCACAGATGCGTGTTCGCTACTATAAAGGATTTTTAAACGACTAATTACACGTTGGAGATACTGGCTACGCCGTATCTCCATTCGTGGTAATATCAAAACGTATAAGGGAGAAAGAGAATGAAAATCATTATGTTAGGAGCTCCTGGAGCAGGAAAAGGAACTCAGGCGAAACAGATTGCTGCAAAGTACCAGATTCCACACATTTCCACAGGTGATATTTTCCGTGCAAATATCAAAAATGGTACAGAGCTAGGAAAAAAAGCAAAAACCTACATGGATCAGGGAATGTTAGTTCCAGATGAGCTTACATGTGATCTTGTTATGGATAGAATCCAGCAGGATGATTGTAAAAATGGTTTCGTATTGGATGGATTCCCAAGAACTATTCCTCAGGCAGAGGCATTAGATGCAGCACTTACAAAGATTGGTCAGTCTATGGACTTTGCAATTGATGTAGATGTTCCTGATGAGAATATTGTGAATCGTATGGGGGGAAGACGTGCATGTTTAAGCTGTGGAGCTACATATCACGTTGTATTTAATCCTACAAAAACAGAAGGTGTGTGTGATGCTTGCGGAAGCGAGACAGTGCTTCGTGATGATGATAAGCCAGAAACTGTTCAGAAGCGTTTATCTGTATATCATGAGCAGACACAGCCATTGATCGAGTACTATGGTAAACAGAACATTTTAAAATCTGTAGATGGCACTATGCCAATGGATCAGGTTTTTGATGCAATCGTAGCTATTTTAGGAGAGTAATCATGTCTGTAACGATAAAGTCGGAGCGTGAGATCGAATTGATGCGACAAGCAGGAAAAATCCTTGCAGCTGTGCATCAGGAACTGGGAAAACAGATAAAACCAGGTATGTCTACGTTGGATGTGGATCGATTGGGAGAAGAAATGATTCGTAGTTACGGATGCATTCCTTCCTTTAAGGATTACAATGGGTATCCTGCTTCTATTTGTGTTTCTGTGAATGAAGAGGTTGTTCATGGAATACCAAATAAAAAACGCATATTGCAAGAAGGTGATATCGTAAGTTTGGATGCTGGAGTAATTTACAAAGGGTATCATTCGGATGCAGCAAGAACTGTTGCAGTAGGAGAAATCAGTAAGGAAGCGCAGGAGTTAATTGATAGAACGCGTCAAAGCTTTTTTGAGGCAATGAAATTTGCCACCGCAGGAAGACACTTAAATGAATTGGGAAGAGCCGTTCAGTCTTATGCGGAAGGATTTGGCTATGGTGTGGTTCGAGATCTTGTGGGGCATGGAATTGGAACTCATTTACATGAGGAACCAGAGATTCCGAACTTCCGTCAATTGCGAAGAGGAATTAAGCTTCGCCCGGGTATGACCCTTGCGGTGGAACCAATGATTAATATCGGAACACCAGACGTAGTCTGGATGGATGATGATTGGACTGTTATATCAGAAGATATGTCACTCTCAGCACATTATGAGAATACAATTCTGATAACAGAAGGAAAACCAGAGATCTTGTCACTGACCGAAGACGAAATAGCCGCTGGCTATTTAGATCTCTTTTAAAATAGGAGGATAATTAAAAACATGTCAAAAGCAGATGTTATTGAAGTTGAAGGTGTTGTAGTTGAGAAATTACCAAACGCATTTTTTAAAGTTGAATTAGAGAATGGGCACCAGATTTTAGCCACAATCAGTGGAAAACTCAGAATGAACTTTATCCGTATTTTACCAGGTGATAAGGTTACAATTGAGATGTCTCCATACGATCTTTCAAAAGGACGTATTATTTGGAGAGATAAATAAAATTAGGCGTTGACTTTCTGGAAGATACTGTTTATAATGTTATACGGACACTTTTGGAAAAGTTACCCATAAATCTTCGCAAAGCCGTAGAAATTGGGGCTTTTAGAGAGAAAGGAGGATTTGCTGTGAAGGTAAGATCATCAGTTAAACCTATTTGCGAAAAATGCAAAGTCATCAAAAGAAAAGGAAGCATCAGAATTATCTGCGAAAATCCAAAGCACAAACAGAGACAGGGTTAATTAAGTGATTAATTTAATCCTGTTATTCGTGCGTTATATGGATAGCAGACCTTTTCAAAATTATTATGTGCGGCTGCAGCGCAGGATTTGATGCGCTGTTTCATAATAGACAGTTGGCAAGCTGGAGATTCACTATAATACCGAGTGGTGATGATCAAATATGTACAGTTAAGATTGACAGCATGGCGTGGAAATTTTGCCACGAAAATATGGATAAAAGTAGCAATGCACACATTTCAGGGCGAGCAACCGCAGCTGCATTGAGTACTGATATCGGGATAAGATATATCGTTGCAGTATATCGTTACAATATGAATGAATGAGAATATTTATGGAGGTGTAAACACACATGGCTCGTATTTCAGGTGTAGATTTACCAAGAGAGAAACGTGTAGAGATCGGTTTAACTTACATTTACGGTATTGGTAGAGTAAGTGCTAACCGCATCCTTGAGGCAGCTAATGTTGATCCTAACACACGTGTTAGAGACTTAACAGATGACGAAGTTAAAAGAATTAGTGAAGTTATCGATCAGACACAGACTGTAGAAGGTGACTTAAGAAGAGAAATCGCTCTTAACATTAAGAGACTTCAGGAAATCGGATGCTATCGTGGAATCCGTCATAGAAAAGGACTTCCAGTTCGTGGTCAGAAAACAAAGACCAATGCTAGAACAAGAAAAGGTCCAAAGAGAACTGTAGCAAATAAGAAGAAATAATTAATTATCGAGAAAGTAGGTTAGTTTAGATATGGCTAAGAACGTTGCAAAAAAAGTAACAAAAAAGCGTGTAAAGAAAAACGTTGAACGCGGACAGGCACACATTCAGGCATCTTTTAATAACACTATCGTTACATTAACAGATACTGAAGGTAACGCTTTATCATGGGCAAGTGCTGGTGGTCTTGGATTTAGAGGTTCAAAGAAATCTACTCCATATGCTGCACAGATGGCAGCTGAGACTGCTACAAAAGCAGCTTTAATTCATGGTTTAAAATCAGTTGACGTAATGGTTAAAGGACCAGGTTCAGGTAGAGAAGCAGCTATCCGTGCTCTTTCAGCTTGTGGTCTTGAAGTTACAAGCATCAAAGATGTAACTCCAGTTCCACACAGTGGATGTCGTCCACCAAAACGCAGAAGAGTCTAATTAGGAGGGATAGTTTAAGATGGCAGTTAATAAAACCCCAGTACTTAAAAGATGTAGATCTCTTGGTCTTGAGCCAAGTTATTTAGGATATGATAAAAAGTCTAATAGAAACTTACAGAGAGCAAATAAGAAAGTTTCTGAGTACGGACTTCAGTTAAGAGAGAAACAGAAAGCTAAATTCATCTATGGTGTATTAGAGAAACCTTTCCATAACTACTATGTAAAGGCTGACCAGATGAGAGGTATGACAGGTACTAACCTTATGACAATTCTTGAGTCAAGACTTGACAACGTAGTATTCCGTATGGGATTCGCACGTACAAGAAAAGAGGCTAGACAGGTTGTTGACCATAAATTCGTTCTTGTAAACGGAAAAGTTGTTAACATTCCTTCATACTTAGTAAAAGCTGGCGATGTTATCGAAATCAAAGAAGCTAAAAAAGGTATCCAGAGATTCAAAGATATCGTTGAAGTAACAAACGGAAGACTTGTTCCAGAGTGGATCGATGCAGATATCGAGAAATTACAGGGAACTGTAAAAGAGTTACCTTCACGTGAGCAGATTGACGTTCCTGTTGATGAAATGCTTATCGTCGAGTTATACTCTAAATAATAAGTGGTAACACAAAATAATATCAACAACGATACCCGAGAAGGAGGGACTTTGTAGTGTTCGATTTTGAAAAACCAAAAATTGAAATTGCTGAGATTTCAGAAGACAAAAAGTACGGCAGATTTGTTGTAGAGCCTTTGGAAAGAGGATACGGCACAACACTTGGTAACTCATTAAGAAGAATTATGCTTTCTTCTTTACCAGGAGCAGCTGTAAGCCAGGTTAAAATTGATGGTGTTTTACATGAGTTCAGTTCTATTCCTGGTGTTAAGGAAGATGTGTCTGAGATTATTATGAACATCAAAAACCTTGCAATCAGAAACAATAGTTCTACAAATGAACCAAAAGTTGCTTATATTGAATTCGAAGGTGAAGGCGTTGTTACAGCTGCTGATATCCAGGTAGATTCTGACATTGAGATCATGAATCCGGAATTAGTAATTGCACACCTTAATGGTGGTGCTGATAGCAAGTTATACATGGAGCTTACAATCAACAAAGGTCGTGGATATGTAAGTGCAGATAAGAATAAGAGCAGCGATACACCAATTGGCGTAATTGCAATTGATTCTATCTATACTCCAGTAGAACGTGTAAATCTTACTGTCGAGAATACTCGTGTAGGTCAGATTACAGACTATGACAAGCTTACATTAGATGTATTCACAAACGGAACTTTAGAGCCAGACGAGGCTGTATCACTTGCAGCTAAGGTTCTTTCTGAGCATTTAAATCTTTTCGTTGATTTATCAGATGCTGCAATTCAGGCAGAAGTAATGATCGAGAAAGAAAACGATGCAAAAGAGAAAGTTCTTGAGATGAACATCGACGAATTAGAGTTATCTGTTCGTTCTTACAACTGCTTGAAGAGAGCAGGAATCAATACTGTAGAAGAACTTACAAATAAGACTCCAGAGGATATGATGAAGGTTCGTAACCTTGGTCGTAAATCTCTTGAGGAAGTATTAGCTAAGTTAAAAGAATTAGGTTTACAGTTAAATCAGGGTGAGGAATAGGATTTATTCCTCTCCTTTGATATAATTACTCAGTTAGGCAGAACCAGTAAGACCAAAGAGCGTGGATTATGTCTTATTCCCTGAGTGGCATCAATAAACAAGCATTCGGTAAGTAAGACCAAAGAGCGTGGCCGGATGTACCACAAAATGGAGGAAATTATCATGGCAAAATATCGCAAATTAAGCAGAACCTCAAGCCAGAGAAAAGCTTTATTAAGAGGACAGGTTACAGCACTCATCGCTAACGGAAGAATCGTTACAACTGAGGCTAAAGCGAAAGAAGTACGTAAAATCGCTGAAGGTCTTATCGCTGCTGCTGTAAGAGAGAAAGATAACTTCGAAGAAGTTACAGTTACAGCAAAAGTTGCTCGTAAAGACAAAGATGGCAAGAGAGTAAAAGAGGTTGTTGACGGAAAGAAAGTTACTGTATACGACAACGTTGAAAAGACAATCAAGAAAGATATGCCTTCAAGACTTCATGCTCGTCGTGAAATGAACAAAGTTCTTTACACAGTAAAAGAGGTTCCAACAGCTGCTGCTGGAAAGAAAAAGAATACAAAAGAAATCGATCTTGCTACAAAGTTATTTGAGGAGATCGCTCCAAAATATGCTGGACGTAACGGTGGATACACAAGAATCGTTAAAATTGGACAGCGTAAAGGTGATGGAGCTCTTGAAGTAGTTCTTGAGTTAGTTTAATCTTAACCATATAAAAGAGTTGTTACACAGTGTGTAGCAACTCTTTTTTGCTCTAAGTTAAGTGTTGGGGTGTGATTCGTATGAATCATGCCTCATTACTGGTTTTGGAGCTAGTTTTATTCGTTAGGAGGGAAATTACTTTCCTGTGAATTATAAGTAAAATAAAAGCTATGCACAGGTTTTGTGCATAGCTTTCAATGTCTTATAAAGGAAATTTATTTGAAGATGCCTAACTCTTCTTGTTCCTGCTTATATTTCTCGATACAAGTTCTAATACGATCATATGGATTAAGTAAATCACTAATAGATGTATCATGATTTAAGGTATCAATGATATATGCAATATATTTACTCATATCACAGCTGATGTAGTATTCCTTTGAAAGTAATTCTGGTGATTGATAAATACAGTTTGTTGTAAGAATACGATAGATAAGACCTTCTTCGTAAGCTTTATCAAAGGATGCAAAACCATTGGTGAAAAGACCAAAGGTTGAGAATACAAAGATTCTTCCAGCATTACGTTTTTTAAGTTCTCTTGCGGTATCAATCATACTCTCACCAGAGGAAATCATATCGTCTACAATGATAACATCTTTTCCTGTAACATCGGAACCTAAGAACTCGTGTGCCACAATTGGATTACGTCCATCAACAATTTTGCTGTAGTCACGACGTTTGTAGAACATACCCAT
>JAZUHO010000017.1:0-1706 GCA_045641745.1 Agathobacter sp.
AATTGGAAAGAAAGAGAGCATTGCAGACACCGCGCGCGTGCTTGGACGTATGTATGACGGAATCGAATATCGTGGTTTTGGACAAGACATCGTAGAAGAGCTGGCAAAATATGCAGAGGTGCCAGTATGGAATGGACTAACGAATGAATTCCACCCAACGCAAATGTTAGCAGACATGTTGACCATTCGCGAGCATTTGGGAGAGCTTAAAGGAAAGAAATTTGTATATATGGGAGATGCACGATACAATATGGGAAATTCCCTTATGGTAACTTGTGCCAAATTAGGACTCCACTTTGTAGCCTGCACAAATAAAAAGTATTTTCCAGAGGCGTCTCTGGTGGAGTACTGCGAAGGAGTAGCGAAAGAAACCGGTGCAACCATCACCTTAACAGAGAGCGTGGAGGAAGCAACGACGGATGCAGACGTCATCTATACAGACGTATGGGTATCCATGGGTGAGCCAGCGGAAGTGTGGGAGGAACGAATCAAGGACCTTATGCCATATCAGGTGAATGCCAAAGCATTTGAAAAAGCGAATAGCAACGCCATTTTCATGCATTGTCTTCCAGCCTTCCATGATCTCAATACCGGAATCGGAAAAGAGATACATGAAAAATTTGGAATCTCAGAAATGGAAGTAACGGATGAGGTATTTGAAGGACCAAGATCTGTTGTATTTGACGAGGCAGAGAATCGGATGCACACCATTAAAGCAGTGATGAAAGCCACGTTATCCGACTAGAAGAAAGCACGTTAGACAAACCGAAAACAAATAGATAGAAATGTAGTAAGAATAGAGTTGTAAAATTCTGCCTGGTATGTATAATAAATCCAGGATAGAATGCAAAATTCAAAAAGAATGAGAGCGATATCACATGAAATCACAGATTTTAGAGATACTGCGAAATAGTAACACTTACGTCTCAGGTCAAGAGCTGTGCGACAAATTTGGAGTGTCAAGAACCGCAGTATGGAAAGCAATCAATGGATTAAAAGAACAGGGATATGAAATCGAAGCGGTACAAAACAAAGGGTATCGACTTGTCGCTACGCCAGATGTCCTCAACCAGATTGAACTTGAGAGTATCCGCAAAACAGATTGGGCAGGTTGCGAGGTGCATTATTACGACACCATCGACTCCACCAACACCGAGGTACAGCGTTTGGCCAATGCGGGAGCGCCGCATGGGACACTTGTAGTTGCAAACCAGCAGACAGCTGGAAAAGGGCGTAGAGGAAGAACCTGGATTTCGCCAACGGGAGTAAACGTATATTTCTCCCTATTGCTTCGACCAGAAATCAATCCGAACAACGCATCGCGTTTAACGCTCGTAGCAGCTTTGGCTTTGGGAAATGCGATACGAGAATTGTCGGGGGCCGATGTCAAAATTAAGTGGCCAAATGATATTGTCATCAACGGAAAGAAAATATGCGGCATTCTAACAGAGATGAGCATTCAAGAGGACTACATTAGTCACATTGTAGTGGGAATGGGAATCAATGTTCATCAGAAGGAATTTGCAGAAGAGATACAAGACATGGCAAGCTCCATTGAACTGGAAACCGGAGAAAGTGTAAGTAGAGCTGGTTTAGTAGAGCGTACCATGGAATACTTCGAAAAATACTATGAAATCTATTTGCAAACCGAGGACTTAAGCGCACTTGTGAAGCTATATAACAGCATGCTGGTAAGTATGCACAAC
>JAZUHO010000018.1:0-3403 GCA_045641745.1 Agathobacter sp.
GAATAGGTGGTAAGGAAGAGACTAAGAAGTTCCTTGAAAATCTTGGATTTGTTGTAGGTGGTAATGTATCAGTTGTATCTGAGGCTTCAGGTAATATGATTGTTAATATTAAGGATTCTCGTGTCGCAATAGGTAAGGACATGGCGAATAAAATTATGGTTTAGTAAAGGAGTGTATGAAATGCAGACATTAAGAGACTTTAATGTGGGCCAGACGGTTAAGGTTGTAAAGCTTCATGGTGAGGGCCCAGTTAAGAAACGTATCATGGATATGGGAATTACAAAGGGCGTAGAGGTCTTTATTCGTAAGGTTGCCCCACTTGGTGATCCAATTGAGGTTACAGTTAGAGGATATGAGTTATCTCTTCGTAAGGCTGATGCTGAAATGATAGAGGTTATGTAAAAGGTGCAGTAGCACCATTATTTTTTGCAGAGGAGTTAGTTAAAACTAATAGAAATAACGAATAACAAACTTAGATAAGGAGAGACAAACAATGGCACTTAAAATTGCTCTTGCAGGTAATCCAAACTGCGGTAAGACAACATTGTTTAACGCATTAACAGGTGCAAATCAGTATGTGGGAAACTGGCCTGGCGTTACAGTAGAGAAAAAAGAGGGAAAACTAAAGAAACACAATGATGTGACAATTGTGGATCTTCCAGGAATTTATTCACTTTCTCCGTATACCTTAGAGGAGGTAGTGGCAAGAAATTACTTAGTAGAGGAGAGGCCGGATGTCATACTTAACATTGTAGATGGAACCAATTTAGAGCGAAATCTATATTTGACAACACAGCTGACGGAACTTGGAATTCCAGTTGTGATTGCAATTAATATGATGGACATCGTGGCAAAGACAGGAAATACAATCGACACAAAAAAGCTGGCACAGACACTTGGATGTCAGATTCATGAAATATCTGCTTTGAAGGGAGAAGGCATTGAGGAAGCGGCAGAGATGGCTGTTGGAGCTGCTCATAGAGTAAAGACATCACCAGCGCATGCCTTTTCTGGACCGGTGGAACATGCCATTGCCCACATCGAGGAGGCTGTTGTACATAATTATCCAGAGGAACAGCAAAGATGGTATGCAATCAAGCTATTCGAACGTGACGAGAAAATTGTGGAAAAACTAGCAGTGAAGGAGGATGTGCTTGCACACATTGAAAAGGACATCAAAGCTGCTGAAAATGAGTTGGATGATGATGCAGAATCCATTATAACCAATGAAAGATACAACTACATTACTTCTATCATTGGAAAATGCTATGAGAAGAAGAATGCAGGAGCGCTTTCTACATCAGATAAAATTGATCGAGTTGTAACCAATCGCTGGCTGGCACTTCCTATTTTTGTTGTGGTCATGTTCCTTGTATATTACATTGCAGTTACAACATTAGGAACGGTTGTGACAGACTGGACGAATGATACTTTATTTGGAGAGTGGATTCAGCTAGCAGTTGGAGATTTCCTAGAGGGCAATGGCGTTGCAGATTGGGTAGTATCGTTGGTAGTAGATGGAATTATTGGTGGATTGGCAGCCCCAATTGGATTTGTTCCACAGATGGCAATTGTGTTCCTTCTTCTTTCGCTGCTGGAGGATTGTGGATACATGGCCCGTGTAGCATTTATTATGGATCGAATTTTCCGCCGCTTCGGATTATCTGGTAAGAGCTTTATTTCCTTTTTGATTGGTTCTGGTTGTGGAGTTCCAGGTATTATGTCAACACGAACCATTGAAAATGAAAAAGACCGTCGTATGACAATGATGACAACAACTTTCATTCCATGTGGAGCAAAGCTCCCTGTTATTGCACTGATTGCAGGCTTTTTGATGGGTGGTGCCTGGTGGGCAGCTCCGGTTATGTACTTCGCAGGTATTGGTGCTGTAATCATCTCTTGTATTATCTTAAAGAGAACAAAGATGTTTGGTGGAGAACCAGCTCCATTCGTAATAGAGTTACCACAGTATCATATGCCTTCGATGAAAGGTGTGCTCTTACACGTTTGGGAGAGAGTATGGGCTTTCATGAAGAAAGCAGGAACCATTCTTTTCCTTTGTTGTGCAGTTATGTGGCTTCTTACAAACTTTGGCTTCGTGGATGGAAGCTTTGGCTTGTGTGAGACAGAGGAAAGCCTAATGGCCGTGATTGGAGGCTTTATCGCTCCAATATTTGCACCACTTGGATTTGGTACCTGGCAGGCAGTTGCTTCATCTATCTCTGGCTTCGCTGCAAAGGAAGGCATTGTAACAACGATGGGGGTTCTCGCAGGCGTTGGAGAAGTGGAAGAATATGCAGTATCTATGCATGACCAGTTTGCAGCATTCTTCCCAAGCTCTGCAGCAGCGGTATCCTTCCTGTTATTTAATATGTTTGATTCGCCTTGTCTTGCTGCGATTTCGACAATGGCAAAGGAAATGAATAATCGCAAATATTTTTGGTTTGCAATCTTGTTCCAAAATGTATTTGCCTACTGTGTAGCATTGATTGTATTCCAGTTTGCAGGACTTGCAACAGGTGTCGTAAGCTTTGGCGTGGGAACCATGGTGGCGATTCTGCTTACTGCTTTACTTGTATTCCTTCTTTTTAGAAAAGATAAGTATACAGTGGCAGGAAAACTAAGCAGTGTAATGAACTAAAATAACATAAGATATTGAAAAAGGATTATGCAACAATTCGTTGGAGCATAATCCCTTTTTCTGGTACAATGATGTTGGGAAAAAAGAAACGATGAAGGAGAATGAGAGGGTATGAATACAGAATTGGTGCAACAGATAAGAGAAGATTTGCTGTCCATGCAGGATGTGGAATACAAAGAATTTCACAGCAAGCTAATGCCTACGGTGGAGCCGGAGCGTGTGATTGGGATAAGAATACCAGTGCTTCGTAAATATGCAAAGAAGCTTTCTAAGGAAGGGGATGTTACGCCTTTTCTACAGGAGCTCCCACATTACTATTATGAAGAAAACAATTTGCATGCATTCTTAATTGAGCAATATAAGGATTTTGAGAAGTGTGTGGATGAAGTGAATCGTTTTCTTCCGTTTGTGGATAATTGGGCAACCTGCGATTCGTTGAAACCAAAGATATTTGGCAAGCATCCAATGGAATTATTACCACAGATTAAGGCCTGGCTTACCTCTGGTGATGCCTATACCATTCGTTATGGTGTAGATATGTTGATGACATTCTATCTGGGTGACCATTTTCAGGAGGAGCATTTGGAATGGGTATGCGCAATTGCATCCGAGGAATACTACGTGAAGATGGTAGTGGCTTGGTATTTTGCGACAGCGCTGGCAAAACAATATGAGACAACGCTACCTTATATCGAAGGACGCAGACTGGAGCCATGGACACACAATAAGGCGATTCAAAAGGCGAGAGAAAGCTACCGAATT